>JBAZEZ010000038.1:0-2616 GCA_041653615.1 Candidatus Ratteibacteria bacterium | reverse complement strand
AAGGAGGGGAAAGTGAAAAAGTATGATTACTTGACGGGATATAAAGCAACGAACGCAGAGATGAAATGCCACGGATTTCAGTATAAACTTGGCGAATGGCACAAACACGAAGGCGAGATAAAACTTTGTGAAAATGGGTTTCATTTTTGCAAATATCCAAGCGGCCCATGGAGTTATTATTCCGAAAGTGGAACGAGAATATTTAAGGTTGAGGCAAAAAACGTTATCGAAGAATACTCTCCGGGCGCGGATTTGAAATTTGTCTGCTCGGAAATACGGTTTGTCGAAGAAATTAAACCGGACGGCGACAAGAACACCGGCAACAAGAACACCGGCAACGGGAACACCGGCAACAAGAACACCGGCAACGGGAACACCGGCGACGGGAACGCCGGCTACTGGAACACCGGCGACGGGAACGCCGGCTACTGGAACACCGGCAACGGGAACACCGGCAACGGGAACGCCGGCTACTGGAACACCGGCGACAAGAACACCGGCAACGGGAACACCGGCAACGGGAACGCCGGCTACTGGAACACCGGCAACAAGAACACCGGCAACGGGAACACCGGCAACGGGAACGCCGGCTACTGGAACACCGGCAACGGGAACACCGGCGACATGAACACCGGTTACGGGAATGCGACCAACTTTAGCGCGGGATTCTTCTGCCAGAAAGAACCTCTCATAATTTCGTTTGACAAACAGACGAAGCTAACCCACCAAGCATTCTTGGAAAAATATCCAGAAGAAAAAAATCTCGCCGAAAACCTTGCGCAGGACAATGCGTTTGACTATGTGCAATTCAAAAACATTCCGGGGTGGACGTTGAAAAAATGCAAAGCGTTGCACCAAAAACATATTAACGGGAGAAGAAAATGACCGATAAAAAGTCATGCAAGAGTTGCGGAATTGGTAATTGCGCTGGTTGTACAAACTTTAGTAAATGGACTCGCAACCCGCGCCAATGGTTGTTAATCTTGCCTACGGAGCCGGGGTGGTATTGGTGGCGGGATAATCTAAATGCTAGTTCGCAAATAATTTGTATTGCATTATTGGAATTAGGCAAACTCAAACATGGTCAATATCAAGGCCCAATCAAACCGGAGGGGAGATAAATGAACGACGCGCATAAAATGCTCCTTGAACGCATTGACTGTGGAATGCTCAACAAATTACCTATCACCGAAATTGACGATATGGCGGTCGCTATCGACGAAGAGAATATCGTGTTAGGTTTTCCAGGACTTGTGGTCAATTTAAACATTGTCGCGCTTGAAAAAATTAACGAATTGGTGGGCAGGAGGAATAAATGAAGACGATTGATGTTAGAATTGAATGGAGCGATAACAAACCATTACAAGTCCATCATATTGCTACTGCGTTGATGGAATATTTTAAAATAGATTTCACCGTCCGCGAACTCCCGGCGCAACCGGAGCAGGGGCAGGCATTGCGTTGCTTCTTTTGCGACGATAAGAAGGAAGTACGAAGCGGAGTAGATATAATTCCTTGTCCTGCCTGTTCACACGTCTCTGTATTGAAAAGGAGTTGCAAAAATTGTGGGGACAAAGATTGTGCGTTAAGTGGCGATAAGGAAACTGTAAATCAAACCCCATGTAAAAAGTGGCAACCCATCCCGGCCAAGGTTGACGACAAGAACCTGTGCGCCGTGTTACTAGATATTGCAACACCGATAAAACCAAAATGTGACAAGTTTGAATCCATGTTGTATTTGCCAATGCGGTGTAATAAGTGCGGAGAACACAAATCCTGCCACGCGCAAGGGGCAATATGACCAAAAAAGAAAGGATTATAAAACGCGACGGACTGATTTGTTGCTGGTGTGGATGCAAATTAGATTTAAACGCAAAGTTTTCAAATGATAAATATGCAACCATTGAGCATATTATTCCTAAAAAATGGGGTGGCGGTAATGATATTTCTAATCTGGGGTTGGCTTGCCGAAAATGCAACAACAGCGGAGTCGGAGAAAAGTTTAAGTGTATTCCGCGGTTTGGAAACAAGCGACATCGTCGACCGCACGTGGGTCCGAAATTTAATTGGAAAGAATATAAACACGAGTTCATAAAAATAAGTTTTAACGCGCAGGGGGAGGGGTAGGGATGAAAACTCGAGCCGGATATGACGCCCATGTTCTTTGGGAAAAATCCAGAGGTGATGAAAATGAATGCGACGCGGAATGTAAAATATCTGAACAAACGGAACATACTTCCGACTGGTGGAATGCGTGGCTTGATCGTTCCGATGAATGGCGGGATGAGCTCGAGTTCAAACAAGATGTGAACGATATTGAGAAAGAAGTTGCGGCGATAGATAAACCGACAAAGGGGTGGGTTAAACTTCCAAAAAACTTTGGCGAAGAACCTGATTTTGAAACCATGCTAAATAATATAACGAAACGCAGCAACAAACAGAAAGGAAAGTGAAGGATGAATGATAAAAAGAAAGTTAAGGAACCGGAAGAAATGGTGCTTTACGTTTGCCCTTATTGCGGAAGTACCAACTTAAAAAGCCTCGTTGAAATACGCAATAGAGATACATGGGTTTGCCCGTATTGCGACTTTGTAATGCAAATTAAATAACCCCTCC
>JBAZEZ010000037.1:0-3333 GCA_041653615.1 Candidatus Ratteibacteria bacterium | reverse complement strand
TAAATGTCTTTTTTCCCAGTCTTTATATAGGCTGGATTCTTTTAATAATTTGCTTGTTGCCGTTCCAACGTATTTAACATCAGTTGTATAGTCCCTCATTAAAGCCCGGAGGGCGTCCTCTATCATGGCTTTTTCGGCGACCTTTAATTTATCAAGGCCGACTAATCCATATTCATTTAACCAATCCTTTTCCGGAACCATGGGGATAATATCGGCTATGGTTTGCCCTTCGGGGAAGGGAAGCATTCCGCCTTCCTGGGGAATGGCCGCCGGCGCTTCCGCGACTGCGTCCTCCGCCGCTATCCAGGTGCATTCGCAATTCGGGTGTTGCGGAATGCTGGGGGCCTCTCCGCTATCAATCTGCTTTTGGGTATAAACCTTTCCGTTATGCTCTCTACAGTCACAAGTCCAGGCCGGATCTTCCTCCGGATCCGCAACGTATTCCAGCCGGTCAATCCCATGGCCGGCATAGCTTTTTCGGATCCCCGAATTAAGGGCAAAGCTCGTTTCGGTCCGGGCTATCATCAGGGTTCGGTAATTTAATAATTGGTTCGCTTTCGCCTTCGAAAGCTTGTCTATCATATCTTCGGATAGCCCTTGGGCATAAAGATCTGTTGTATAGTTTGCCAAAGCCGCCGCAAGCCGGGAATTTAAACCGACAACCGATCGAAGATCCTTGGCTATTAACTGGGATGAACGTCCGGATAAAAGGGCGGGCCTTACATAGGCGGTTATTGCCCTTCGCTGCTGTCCGGTAATTTCAACGACTAATTCCCCGGTGTGAACCTTGCTATAGGCGATAGCGTCAAGGGTTTGGGGCGAATCGTCTAATATTTCTCCGGCGTCTGTTAAAATATCTTTTTTAACCGGAATAAAAACGGATTTATATCCATCCCGGAATACCTTATCTTCGATAGGTTCAAATATCTTCCGGGCTTTTTCCTCGAGTTTATCCCAGTCTAATAACCGGGCCGCGTATCTATCGGCCTGGGCCTCCGCCGCCGCCGGGTCGATTGTCGCCGTAAAGGATGGCGGGTTAGCCTTTAACGCCGATATCAGGGCCTTCCCTGTGGCTTCTCTCCATTGGATAAAGGCCCGGGTCATAGCCGGCCGATTATCAGCCGCTAATTTTTTGAAGGTAACGAGGGCCGCTTGTCGCCGTTTCTCCCGGTCTGCGGCCTTTCGTGCCTTCTCAATATTACGCATGTTCAATCCATAAGATCCGGTTCCGTTGGCAAAAAATAATGCTGTTTTTGGGGGCATAGGGAAGGGCAACAAAAACAATGTTTTCTAATTCTTTAATCCCTAGCGTTCTAAATTCTTCCTCGAGGGCGTCTTTCATATCGGTATGGGCTATGGCTTTTGTCGATTGATATAACTTATCGGAAGCGCCCGAAATATTTTGGATCGAATCCCGGACCGCCGCGGCAAGGGCTTCCGCGGTCCTCCTTGCCTCTGATTCGGCGATCGTTTGGCGGTCCGGGGTATCCATGGATTAATTCCGGCTTCCGGGGATTCTTAAATGCGGTTCGATGCTAACGCCATGGCCCGACCTTTCTGCCGCGACCTTTTCCATGGCGAGGCGTTCGGCCATCTTTGATTTTGCCTTTTCCATTTCCTCTTCGCTTACGGTCTGAATCAAGGCGATATTGGCCGACCGGGTATAGTACATTTTCCCGGTTATCGCCTTTATAGCGATCGTCTTTCGTGGTTTTGAATAAATGGCTTCGATTTGCTTTTGATCGAGGCTTTCATTCGTCAAGAGGCTCATCGGCGGGACTGTTGTGTAGATGATCATCGGCATTTTGGGACCCTCCTTTGGATTCCATTTCTAAAATAAATTTGTCGACCTTTGCGGCTAGGGCCGCTATATCGGGTTCCCGGCCGGAAGCCGCGGCGCCGACCGTTGCATCCGCGACCGGAACGTAATTTGAAGCGATATAAAAGGTTTCCGCGTTTTCATCATCCGGCGGATCAATCGAAAGCTCTTCGGCGATTTGCTTCCGATTCATAACCCCGATTCCAAAAGCCTTGACGCAACGGTCCATGATTTCCGTTTTGTCCCGGACGTCCAATTCGGCCCAGTAGAATTCTACTAAATTAAGGCCGAGGCCCTTTTGTAAAATCTTGGTTATGATCCGGGCGGTTTTATACTTTCTCGGATTAACCGTCGAATCTACATAGATCCTGCTTGATTCGGTTGCCGTCGACCCGGAAAGGGATCCCACTTCATTAATCCCGATTCGATAGGGCGGCATTGCATAGCAAACCAGGATTTCATTCCGGAGGGATAACTGATAAAGTTTGAAATGCCCTTCCTTTACTTCGGCTATAAGCGGTTCCCAGGTGATTTGTCCGCCGTCCGGAGGATTGATAACAAGAGTTTTATGGGCATGGTTCGAACCTTTGATTTCATTGTCGATAAAATCCGATATATTTTTAGCTCCCTCTTCATCCCAGTCCCCGGTTAAGGTTACGATAGCCGCCGGGACCCCGTAATTTTCGAAAAAGGAAAGATTGTAATCTCGGATTCCGATCATCCCTTTGATACTTCCGACCGCCGGATAAATCGGGGGGGCGCCGTAATACCTGGATGAAGGGAAATATTCATTCCAGAATATAAGTTCGTTTGCTTTTTTGGAGGAAGTCTTGCCGCAAGGTTCGCCCGAATCTTGATCGATATCCTCCGCTTCTCCGAAAGCCTTAAACCAGCGTTTCCGGGTCCCCCATAATTGGCAATATTTTTTCCCGCTTTTGTGTATCCGGATTGTGTGGGAAGGGATATGGAAAATCCCATTTACGAGGCCGAGGCTATTCCGGCTTACTTCCAGGCTTGCCCAGCCGATCGACTCGGAATCGATTTCGCATTTTTCCATAATGGTTTCGATTTCCTCTAAATCGTCCAAGCTGGGATTTTTGATAAAGGTCCGGGCCGTCTTGATTTGGGCTTCCGTTTCCGGATCCGTTCCATCTCCCTTTTCGGTTTCGACTCCATCTTCGGGTATTACTTCCTCCGCCGGCGTGATATCCCAGCCTTGACCCGTTACGTCCTTTCCGATTTGGCGACAACATTTATCATAATAGGTGCAATTCTCCATTAAAGTTATTAGGGCGTTCACGTTGAAGGGAAGCGGGATAAGGTCATTTTCCGTAATAAATTTTTCTTCATTCCTGATTTGCTTTGATTCGGCTTTTTCGGCCTTGGCCGATTTTTGGATTTCTTCCCGTTCCAAATCTTTAAAGGGAAATATCCCCCTCGAAGTTCGGACAAATCGGAATACCTTCCCCGTCTTTGGGCCGGCTGGTGCCTCTCCGGCAACGTGAGCCGGTACA
>JBAZEZ010000036.1:0-4862 GCA_041653615.1 Candidatus Ratteibacteria bacterium | reverse complement strand
ATAGATGACTGGATACATAAATCCAACGATACAATCCGGTTTAACCGGTTTAAGAATAATTTATGTAAACTACGTTTTTGAAAGGGACGAGTTACGCGATTTGACACAGTCCTTTCATAGATGACAGGTATGCTTGTTTTGTGGCTGACACTTCGTGAAGTTTTACTTTATTAAGCACCCTCGTTCGCTTAGGTTTATTTCAAAGGAGGAAAAACGATGCAGAAAGCGGATATTGGATTGATTGGCGTGGAAGTTATGGGAAGAAGTCTTGTTCTCAACATGGAGGGCAAGGGTTATACGGTGGCGGTCTTCAACCGGACCGGCGCGAAGACCAAGGCGTTCGCCGAAGGTCCGGCCAAAGGTAAAAAGATAATCCCGACCTATGAACTGAAAGACCTGGTGGCGGCGCTTGATAAACCGCGGAAGATACTGCTGATGGTCAAGGAAGGCGCGCCGGTGGACAGTTTCATTGAACAGCTCCTGCCTCTGTTGGACAAAGGCGACTTGATAATTGACGGAGGCAATTCGTTTTTTAAGGATACAATCAGGCGGAACGCCTACCTGACCGAAAAAGGAATCCTTTTTATCGGTACCGGAGTTTCCGGTGGAGAAGAAGGCGCACTGAAAGGTCCGGCCATGATGCCGGGCGGGCAACGGGAAGCATATGCCCTGGTGGAGAAACTCTTTACCGCCATCGCCGCCAAGGCGTATGACGGAGCGCCTTGCGTCTCTTACATGGGTCCCGACGGCGCCGGCCATTTCGTGAAGATGGTGCACAACGGAATCGAATACGGCGATATGGAGATGATCGGCGAGTGCGCCTGGGTTTTCCGGAACGCCCTGGGAATGAACTCCGGCGAAATAGCCGACATAATGGCCCAATGGAACGGCAAGGATGACATTCTTCGTTCCTATCTTGTGGAGATTACCTCCGACAGCATGAAGGAGAAGCATAAGGAGACCGGTGAACACCTGGTGGACCGGGTGGCTGACATCACGCGGATGAAAGGCACCGGCACCTGGACCGTCCAGAGCGCTTTGGAACTGCTGGTTCCGATACCTTCGATCGCGGCCGCAGTCTTCTCCCGGGAAATGTCCCAGGATAAGGATTTACGGCTTACGATGTCAAAAATATTAACCCTGCCCGCCCAGAAGACCACCGGAGACAAAAAGGAACTGCTGGACCTTGGCCATGACGCGCTCTATATCGCCAAGATTGCGTCTTATGCCCAGGGGATGGCTTTGCTGCAGGCGGCGTCCAGGCAGTATAAGTTCAATCTGAACCTGGGAGAGATTGCCAAGAGTTGGCGCGCCGGCTGCATCATCCGGGCGCAGTTCCTGGACGAAATCAGCAAGGCGTACCAGGAGAATCCGAACCTGCCCAACCTTTTGGCCGCCCCGAAGTTCGCCGGATTTGTTTCTCAAAATTTGATGAAGCTGGTCCGCTTCATCGGGATTGCCCATAGCGCGGGACTGCCTGTCCTAGCCTTGACCAGCGCTTACGACTATATCGCCCAGTTGGCCAGCCCGGCCATGTTTTCGGCTCAGGTGGCGGCGCTTCAGCGTGATTATTTCGGCGCCCACGGCTATTTCAAAATCGGCGGACCGAAAGACCCGAAACTGGTTGCCGACGGTGAAGGGAAGGTGCGGGAATATCACACTGAATGGCTCTTTGACGGCCGTCCGGAAAAGGAGATAACCAAATGAAGAACGCGGTTATCGCCCAGTCCGGAGGACCCACCGCGGTCATCAACAACAGCATCCGCGGAGCGGTTGACGTCCTGAAAGCATCCGGTAAAGTCGGTCGGCTGTTCGGCGCCCGGATGGGTATTATCGGAGTTTTACAGGAAGAATTGCTGGATATTACCGAACAAAGTTTCGGCCAGGTAGCCCTTTTGGAAAAGACCCCTTCGGCCGGAGTCCTCGGCAGTTGCCGGTACAAGATAAAGAGTGAAGAGGACCTGAACCGGGTGGTGGAGGTTTTCGCCAAACACGACGTAGGTTATTTCTTTTACTGCGGCGGAAACGACTCCATGGATACGGCGGACAAAATTAATAATTTGGCGAAAGAGAAGGGTCTGGACCTGGTTTGCGCCGGAATTGCCAAGACGATTGATAACGACGTAGGCGGCGGGTTGCAGCCGGACGGCACCTTTGCGATTTGTGACCACAACCCGGGTTACGGCAGTACCGTGAGAAGTCTGGCGGTCAATATTCTGGAAGCGAACCAGGAGAATAAGGCCAGTTATACCAGCGACCCGGTCCTGGTAATCGGCGTGATGGGCAGGAAAATCGGTTTTATCACCGCCGGCGCCCGGTTGGCTGACCCGGAGCGAAAGATGCCCCTGGTGCTTGTTCTGCCGGAGGCGTTCGGCAAGACAAACTCGGAAGAGAACCTGGAATATATCACCCGGAAAGTTAACGAAAAACTGGAAGCGTTCGGGCGCTGCGTCGTGGTTGTCAGCGAAGGCGCGAACCTGGGTGACCTGGATATCCTGCGCGATAGTTTCGGTCACGAGCAATTCAGCGGTTCCGGCAAAACCACCGAGGGAGTTTTAGCTAACTATTTTAACGGTCTGGACCGGAAAGACAGTCAGGGCAGGGCGGAAAGCCGGCTAAAGGTCAGGGGCATTGCCCGTTCGGAAAGGCCCGGCACCAAACAGCGCCGGGAAATCGGGACTGTGTCCGAAGTCGACCTGTTTGAGGCCTATCAGGTGGGCGTCAAGGCCGCCCGGATTGCCCTGGAAGGAGAAGGCGGTTTTATGGCTACTATCATTCGGGCGCCCGGCGTAAAATATCAGGTGGCTTTCGACAAGGTTCTTTTGAAAACGGTGGCTAATGCCGAAAGAAAGTTCCCGTCCGAGTGGATTGCGAAGGACCGGATAGACGTAACCGAAGATTTTATAAAATGGGCCCTGCCTCTGCTGGGCGGTCCTTTGCCGGTTTTTGCTGATTTTAAGGAGGTTTTTGCGCCGAATTTGTGCGGCAAGTATATTCCTTTTGCCTATCGGAAGTAAATTATAGTTATGTAGGGGAGGGGCTGCGTCCCCTCCCGAAGAAGGGCGGGGATTCAACTCTGCTCCTAAAGTACTTTGGAGACTATTATGCCTTTAGCCAAACTTACCCAGAAAGAGATTAAGGAAGACCCGGAACAGCAATTGAGAAATTTTAAGCGGACCAAAGATTTCCTGGTGGCCATTGATACCGACGGCTGCGTGACCGACAACATGAATGGGAAGCAAATCCTTATCTTTCATCCCCAGTATATGGAATTTTACCAATTATGGGGAATTGAATCTTATTTTCGGGAATTGTCCGAGTACTACAATCTTTTTTCCATCCACCGGGGCTGCAACCGGTTTCTGGCCGCTCAGTTTATTCTGAAAGCGCTGGCGGCTCGAGAAGATATCGCCGTTGCCGCCAAAGAAAATGAGGTTTTGCTGCCGGAAGTAAAGCCGCTTGATGATTATATCGCCTACTGCGGGCAGAACAACCTGGGTTTAGGAAATCCGAGTCTGGAAAAATTCCTCGCTACCCGGCCCCTGGACCTTGCCCTTTATAAACTTTTGGGCTGGAGTGAAGCGGTAAACCGGACTTTTCCGTTTGTTAACCCCAAAATTCCGCCCTTTGATAACGTAAGAGAGTCTCTGAAACTGATGGCGGAGAATGCGGATGTTTTGGTGGTTTCCCAGACTCCGTACGAAGACCTGGTTAATTACTGGGAAACTCAGGGTATTTCCGAACATATTTGTTTTATCGCCGGTCAGGAAATGGGCAACAAGACACATCACATTCAGGTTATTAAAGAGGCCGGCGGGTACGAGGACAGCAAGGTGCTGATGCTCGGCGACGGCGACGGCGATTACAAGGCGGTTAATAAAAATAACGGACTTTTTTACCCGATACCGGCCGGGCTTGAGCGGGAAGCCTGGCGTAAATTTCCGGAAAGGTTCGAACTGTTTTTTAAAGGGCAGTACAGAGGAGAGGTTGCAGACAAACTTTTTTCCGAATTTTCCAAGGTTTTGCTCACCACGCCGCCCTGGGAAGTATCGGGCTATGACCACAAAAAGGCATACCGGGAGAAACAGGAAATCAGAAAGTCACTGTACGCCAAATTGAATCCCAACGGCCGTCTTCTCGTTCTGTAACAAACCAAACATTCCTCCCCGTTGATGGGGGGGCAAGGTGGGGGTGATGAAAACTATGCTATTAGGCAAAGGCAGCGCGGAAACTTTCTTTTCCGATACGGAACTGACTGACCTCTGTGTCGAAGGATTGAAGAAAGGTAATTTTAACGGTAAAAAAGTTTTGGCAATCATCCCGGATACCACTCGTTCCGGCCCGATTAAACTGATTTTTCGGGCAATCTGCGATGCTTTGCAGACGCAAGCCGAAAAGCTTGATTTTATAATTGCCCTGGGCACCCACCCGGAGATGTCCGAAGAAAAGATAAACCATCACTTGGGGCTGACGGTTGAGGAGCGGAACGGCAAATTCCGTAACGTTGGCATATTTCAGCACCGCTGGTCTCGTTCGGAGGAGTTGAGACAGATAGGTATTATTAGCGCGGCCCGGATGACGGAAATTTCCGCCGGTCTCTTGTGCGAAGATATTCCGGTAACGATAAATAAAAAAGTTTTTGACTACCAGGAAATCATTTTGGTCGGACCGGTTTTTCCCCACGAAGTAGTCGGGTTTTCCGGCGGTTATAAATATCTTTTTCCCGGCATCGCCGGTCCCCAATTCCTCCATAAATTTCACTGGCTGGGCGCGCTCATCACTAACCCCAAGATAAACGGAACCAAAGATACCCCGGTCAGGCGGGCGCTTAATGAAGCCGCCTCATTCCTTAACGTCCCCAT
>JBAZEZ010000035.1:0-6111 GCA_041653615.1 Candidatus Ratteibacteria bacterium | reverse complement strand
GATGACTGGATACATAAATCCAACGATACAATCCGGTTTAACCGGTTTAAGAATAATTTATGTAAACTACGTTTTTGAAAGGGACGAGTTACGCGATTTGACACAGTCCTTTCATAGATGACAAAAATTAGGTTTTTCAATTACCGGGAAAAATGCTATAATATTGAAGAAAGAAACTGCGCTTTTAAGCATACCGGCCCACCTTCGCAAGATTACGGCGGGCGAAGGTCGCCTCCGCCAAGGCTTCGGCGACCAAAGGAGACAAAATGACGGTAAGTTATAAAGATTTAGGATTGGCAACTACGACGGATATGTTTAAAAAAGCGATAGCCGGAGGTTACGCGGTGCCGGCTTATAATTTTAACAACATGGAACAACTGCAGGCAATAATCTCCGCCTGCATGGAATGCAAGTCACCGGTTATCTTGCAAATATCAAAGGGGGCGCGGCAGTACGCGAACCAGACTCTGCTTCGGTACATGGTGCCGGGCGCGGTGGCCATGGCCCGGGAAATGGGCAGCAACATCCCTATCGTCCTGAACCTGGACCACGGTGATTCGTTTGAACTGGCCAAGAGCTGCGTCGATTACGGCTTCTCGACCGTGATGATTGACGGTTCTTCCCTGCCCTACGAAGAGAACGTTGCCCTGACCAAAAAGGTAGTTGCATACGCTCACGAACGCGACGTAACCGTCGAAGGGGAATTAGGGGTTCTGGCCGGCATTGAAGAACATGTTTCCTCGGAAGTAAGCCACTACACAAAACCGGAGGACGTCCAGGATTTTGTTACCAAAACAGGCGTTGACCACCTGGCCATCTCCATCGGAACTTCACACGGCGCGTACAAATTCAAACTGAAACCGGGCGAATCGGTTCCGCCGCTGCGTTTTGACATCCTAGAAGAATGTGAACGGCGTTTGCCGGGATTTCCGATTGTCCTGCACGGCGCCTCGTCCGTATTGCAAAAATACGTTGATATCATCAACCAGTACGGCGGCAAAATGGGAAACACCGCCGGCGTCCCGGAAGACCAGATTAAAAAAGCCGTCAAATCAAACGTCTGCAAGGTAAACATCGATTCCGACGGACGGCTGGTTATGACCGCCATAATTCGGAAGTGCTTTGTGGAGCATCCGGAAGAGTTTGACCCGCGGAAATATCTTGGCCCGGCCCGGGAAGAGTTGAAGAAGATGTATATCGCCAAGTGCGAACTTCTGGGAAGTAACGGGAAAGCGTAAGAACGTTGGACGCAGATATACGCAGAAACAGCCGGATAATACTAAATTACAATTTTTTTGTAGTCACCAACCTCGGTTGGCTATTTCAACGACACCAAGCAAGCTTGGCAACTACAGTTAAAGTATTTTTTAGTAATTCTAAAGTAATCTTTAATCGGTATCTGCGGTAATCTGCGAAAATCTGCGTCCTGACTAGGTTTAGTAGGCATAGAGACGGCCATAAGGACGGCTGGTCTGGGAAACAAGTTTCCGGAAGGGAATCCTGATTATTTCCGAAAAGTCCAGACCGAAATCCCGGCAGAACTCCTTCAGGTATGTTTTAATTAACGCGGCATCGTCATCGCTAAAAGACGACTCGCTAACCTCTTTGCCTAGAAAGTTTTCCGGCACCGAACCCCGCAGGTAAATTGTTCCTCCGTGCATGCCGGTTCCAAGAAACTTACCAACCAACGGTCTTGGGTCCTTAGGAATACCCAGCACGATAATCAAACCGCCGGACAAGTATTCCCCCAAATAATCCCCGGCGCGGCCTCCGACAATAATTACCGGCAATTTATCCTGATAGGACTTGGCGTGGATGCCGCCGCGCCAACCGATATCTCCCCGGACAAATATCTTCCCGCCCCGGGCGGAATGTCCTAACAAATCGCCGGAATCTCCGAAAATGGCTATCTTGCCGCCGGAGATGGTATTACCCACTCCGTCTTCACCGTTTCCGCGGAGATATATTTCCGGTCCGTCCATGAAAACAGCCAGGTCGTTGCCGGCGGTTCCGTTTATTTCAATACGCACCTTATTCCTAAGACCGGCGGCGATAAAACGCTGTCCCAACACGTTTTTAAGCCTGACCTCTGTCTCCCCGGATACGATTGCCCGACGCAGATTCTCGTTTAAAATCCGGTGCGTCAGATTTAAAGCGTCAATTTGAACCATTCCCCCTCACCTTTATCCTCCCCTTACCGATTCAACGGTAAGGGCACCCGTCCCTCTGGGGAGAGGAGTTTTATTTTTAAACCTCTATTCCCTCACCTTTGACCAGATGTTTCTGGTAATCGGAAGGAAGGTAAATCAATCCGAAATCATCGTCAAGCAATTTATCCTTGAAAGAACCTACTTCAACTTTTTCCTTAATCATACCGGTATAGATCCCGGAACGTTCAATTTTACCGATAAAGATGTACCCGATAACCAGGTTATTTTTAACCAGAATCTTGCGATACACTTTCTTTTCCGGCTGATAATCGGAAAACACCTCGGCTTCCGCGTCTTCGGTGACACCGACGGAAATCGTGGGCAAATCAATAATTTCCATGGCGTTCATAACCAGGCCGCCCTTATATTCAACCATTGGTTGACCCAGGCCGAATTTCGGCAAAACCATGTTGGCGCCGGCTGCCTTGCCCTGCCGAAACGCTTCCGGCCAAAGCGGCAGCGGATGTTTTGCTCCGGAGATAAGGTTCCGGGTCTGAACACAGTCTCCGGCGGCAAAAACATCCGGCACGCCGGTCAGCATCGCCGGGCTGGTAACAATACCCCGCTCCACCACCGCGCCCGTACCTTCCGCCAATTCGGTTCTCGGCCGGACACCTATAGCCAGCACTACCAGGTCAACCGGAACTTCGCCTCTCTTTTTCAAAAAAGCCTGCTTGACTCTGCCCTTCTTTCCTTCAAACGACACCGCGGTGTCTTCCGTTTCTATCTTAACCCCTTTTTCTAAAAGATGGCCGGCCATAATTTCCGAGGCTTTCCGGTCAAAGGTAGTGGAAAGGAGATAGGGCGCCAATTCCACGATTCTAACCCGGCACCCCAGGCGGATAAAAGCCTCGGCGGATTCTAAACCGATTAGTCCGCCGCCTAAGATTAAAACGTCTTTAACCTGATTTTCCTTCAGGTATTTCTTGATGCGATTAACCTCCGAAATGCAAAGAAAAGTAAAAATACCCGCCAGGCCAAGACCTTCTATTTTGGGCCGGAACGGAACCGAACCGGTCGCCAGCAGGAATTTTCCGTAATTCAGCCGCTCGCCCTCTTCTAAAAATACGCTCTTTTCTTCCGGTTGGACGCGAACCACTCTCTTACCCAAACTAACGTCCAGGCGGTTCTTCCGGAAAAAGTCCTCCTTGCGATAAGATATTCTTTCCGACGAAAATTCACCGGAAAGATATCGCGGCAGGAGCGGACGGGAATAGGAAAAATTTTCCTCCTCGGAAACCATCAGGATGGACCCGGTCTCATCCCGACGCCGGATTTCTTCCGCCGCGGCAACCGCGGCCGCGGAATTACCCACAATCAAATAATCAACCATTCGTTTTTTGCGCCAGAATGAGGGTGTTTGGTGAACAAAACTTGTGGAGCGACAGTACAAAATAAGTAAAACGAGGAAGTGAGTATCCGGGGCTCGCCTTGTGGTACAGGCGAGAACACGGAGAGTCTCACTTCCAAATTGCGTAAATTTTGCCTGGCGCGAAACTCCGTTTTGTGAACCAAATACCCGAGAGAATTATTCATAAGTCAGCGCCTCGTTGGGACAATTCTTCACGCAAACCGGTTCGCCCTCGCAGAGGTCGCATTTAGAAGCAATCCGGCGGTCCTTGCGGTTGGTCCGGATTACGCCGAGCGGACAAACCATTACGCACATCCAGCAACCGGCGCATTTATTTTCATCGCAGAGAATAGCGCCGTTTTCATCCCGGTGCATCGCGCCGGTGGAACAGGCTTCCAGGCAAGGAGCATCTTCGCAGTGGCGGCACTGCACCGCAAAAGAGAAACAACCTTTTTCTTCCACGAATAGTCGCGGAACTGGTTTCAGACCTTCCTCCCGGAATGCCTTAATTAGTTTCTTGCTTTTAGAGTGCCGGACGAAACAATATATCTCGCAGAGCCGGCAGCCGATACAGTACTCCTCCTTCACTCTTATCCGCTTCATCTTTTTACCCGTCACAATTATTATACTTTAATTTCTTAAGTTTTTCTTTAAGCGAGGATTGTCTCTTTTGCAACACTTCGCGAAGTATTAGTTACAAAACAAGCAAAACAAAGGAATGAGTATCCGTGGCTCGCCTTGAATTACAGGCGAGAACACGGAGAGCCTCGTTCCTGAGTTGCGTAGTTTTGTCTGATACGCAGCGTGTGTAGCAAAAGATAATCCGAGCGCTACCATCCTTCGCCCGCGTGCTTCACACCCAGAATTTCCATCTCTTTGTCAGTCAGGCCGACGGCACGCAGCTGTTCCCGGTTGCCCCTCAAACTCTCCAGCGCATTAATGCCCATTCCGCCCAGCATCTCCTTAATTTCCATCTTCCAGGCGCGTAAAAGATTGGTCAGACGACGGGCGCCCACTTCGGGATTAAGCCGTTTGGTAAGGTACGGGTCCTGGGTGGCGATACCCCAGTTGCACTTTCCGGTATAACACTTCTGACAAATGTGGCAGCCTAAAGCCACCAGGGCAGCCGTTCCGATGTAAACCGCGTCCGCGCCCAAAGCAATCGCCTTAACTACATCCGCGCTGCTGCGGATACTGCCGGCCACCACCAATGACGCCTGCGGCCGGATGCCTTCCTGACGCAGCCGGTTGTCGACCGCGGCCAGCGCCAGTTCAATAGGAATACCGACGTTGTCGCGGATTACCATCGGGGCCGCGCCGGTGCCGCCCCGGATACCGTCGATGCAAATAATATCGGCTCCGGCGCGAACCGCTCCGCTGGCAATGGCAGCCACGTTATGTACCGCGGCAATCTTGACCGCCACCGGCTTGCGGTATTCGGTGGCTTCCTTTAAAGCGAATATTAGTTGTTTCAAATCCTCAATAGAATAAATGTCGTGGTGCGGCGCCGGTGAAATGGCATCCGTACCTTCCGGAATCATTCGGGTGGCGGAAATTTCCGCGGTCACTTTTTCGCCCGGCAAATGGCCGCCGATACCCGGCTTAGCACCCTGACCGATTTTAATCTCAAGGGCGGCCGCCTGCTCCAGATACTCCGGACTGACGCCAAAACGCCCGCTGGCCACCTGACAGATAGCCCGGTCATTATAGGAATAAAGTTCTTTGGGTAATCCGCCTTCGCCGGTATTCCAATAAATTCCGGCTGCCCTGGAAGCCCAGGCAAGACTCCGGCAGGTATTCAGACTGATGGAACCGTAACTCATCGCGGAAAAAAGTACCGGCAGCTCTAAGCGTAATTGGGACGGCAATTCTTCATCTTCCTGAAAGGAAACCGGCTTGCGGCCCAGGTAAGTACGCAACTCCATCGGTTCCCTTAACGGGTCGATGGAAGGGTTAGTTACCTGGGCGGCGTTTAAAAGCAGGTGGTCCCAGTAAATTGTGTAAGGCCGGTCTGTTCCCATCGCCGAAAGGACCACGCCACCGGTTTCCGACTGTTTTTGAATCGCCAAAAATACACCGGACTGCCAATTACTATTTTCCTTAATGAGCCGTTCTTTCTGAACGATTTTCAGGGCGCCGGTCGGGCAGAGAACTTCACACCGGTGGCAGCCGGCGCAGAGACGGCTGTCGCTTTCCACCGCACCGTCATTATCCGTATGCGTGTCAAAAGCACACTGTCTCGCACAAGCAAAGCAGGAAATACACCGCTCCTTGTCGCGTACCACCTCAAATTCCGCGGAAGTAAGTTTCAATGCCATAAAGCAATGGGACCCTTTCAGGGTCGTCGATTTTTTGTAGGGGCGGGGTTACATCCCCGCCCACGGGAGGGGACATAGCCCCTCCCCTACATTGCGAAGCTGAAAGCCGCGCACACTACGCTCGCAATGATATTATGAAAGGACTACCTCCAGAGTTCTGATTAATGTTACAATCAGTCCCAAAATACAAGGAGGCAGCCCTATGGAACAAGGATACCATATCGGTATTGAT
>JBAZEZ010000034.1:0-7080 GCA_041653615.1 Candidatus Ratteibacteria bacterium | reverse complement strand
CAAGCTAAAAATAGCCAACACCGACCCTAACGGAACCCAAACGACCGGCGCACTGCTCTTGCGAAACTCCTGGGGTGAGGGATGGGGTGAAAAAGGCTACGGCTGGCTTCCCTACGAATACGTGCTGCAGGAATTGGCGATTGACTGGTGGTGTCTGTTGAAAGCCGAATGGATTGATACCGGAGAGTTTAAGTTGTAATTTCTTCTTCGGTAAGGAAGCGGTGCTTTCCAAGCTCAAGTTTACCCAGCATTATGTTTCCGATTCTCATCCTCCGCAGGGTTAATACGTGATGGCCGAGGCAGCCGAACATTCTGCGAATTTCGCGCTTTTTACCTTCCTTCAGGATAACCTGAAGCGTGCTCTTTCCCGAATCATTATTCAGAATTACCACTTCTGAAGCGCTCAGTTTTTCTGCCTCGTAAAGCACTCCCGCTTTCAAGACAGCGGCTTCTTTGCGACTGACCGGCGGGGTAACAGTAACCAAGTATTCTTTTTCCGCTTCATAGCTGGGATGGCTCAGCCGCTGGCTAAAATCACCGTCATTGGTAAGAATGACCAGGCCGGAAGAATCCCGGTCCAGCCGGCCGACCGGGTAGAGTCGGCCCAGGGAACGCGGCACAAGGTCGGTCACCTTCTTTTCGGCGAATCGGTCTTTCAGGGTACAGGTAAAACCGATTGGTTTGTTCACGGCGATATAGACGAACCTTTCCGGGGCAACCTTTTTCCCGTCAACGCTTACTTTGTCCTTGCCGGCAACTTCCCGGGAAGGAACCAGAACTGTTTCACCGTTCACGCTCACGCGGCCTTCCTTAATCAGTTCCGCTGATTTCCGACGGGAGGCGACGCCGGACCGGGCCAGATAAAGATTTAGTTTCATGTCGGTTTGTATTATACCCTAATTTGACAAGAATACGCCTTATTCAATAACATTGTCTGTATTCGCCCGGTTCTGTTCTTGATTGTATTCGCCAACCTTGGTTGGCTCTTTTAAAACGCCGAGCAAGCTCGGCAACTACAATACCAAGAACCAAACAAGCCCAAAAATGAAACTTATGAGACCAAAAAAAAGGTGGGGACAACATTTTTTAACCCGGCCGGAGATTGGCATCCAGGTTGCCGAATTCGCCGCCCTCGAACCCTCGGATATTGTGGTGGAAATTGGCGCCGGGACCGGTATCCTGACGGAAGAACTGGCAAAGCAAGCGAAAAAAGTAATCGCTTTTGAGATTGACCCCGACCTGATTCCCGGACTCCGGGAAAGATTTTCCGCCACCCCCAATGTGGAAATCATATTCGGTGATTTCCTGAAAGTGGGTCCGGAACGCCTTAAAAAATTGGCAAATTTCAAGGTGGTGGCCAACATTCCCTACTATCTCACTACCCCTCTTATTTTCCTGCTCCTGGATTTTATTCCCGGAATGGAGATGATGGTCCTGACCATCCAAAGAGAAGTGGCGGAACGGCTGGCCGCGAAACCAAACACCAAAGAATACGGAGCGCTTACTCTTTCGGTGGGTATCATGGCCCGGGTGGAACTGTTAAAAATCATCAAAAAAGGCGCGTTCCGGCCGCCGCCCAGGGTGGAATCGGCCGTGATAAGAATTTCCCCTCACCGAAAACCGTTGCTCGAACCGGCCGAAGCCCAAGCATTCTCAAAATTGGTCCATTCGGTATTCGGCCAACGCCGAAAAACCATGCTCAATCAACTGGCAAAATACCTGGATATCAGTAAAATCCGCACCAAGGCAATCCTGGTCGAAAACGGGATTGACCCTCTCCGGCGCCCGGAAACCATCAGCCTGGAAGAATATATAACCCTGACAAAAAATGTGCGTGGATGATTTTGTCATCCTGAGCCAAATTTGCGAAGGATCTATATTTAACAACGAGATTCTTCGCTATCGCTCAGAATGACAGATAAATTACGATAGGATGTCTTTAATAATATAGGGAAGCAGTATCAGCAGGCAGGGACTTTCCGCGACTAAAGCCCGAAAGAAATGCGGATTAACCGGACCTCCGTTCCGGAAACGCAATCTCCCGGGAAGCCACCGGGGCACTTCGGAAAGATATTTGCGATACGGCTCGCCGTACTCCTTCAGCAGGCACGCTTCTTCGTAACGGACTACCAGCGCGTAAAGACCACAGCAATATAAAAGCATAATCGGA
The DNA here is from genome assembly GCA_041653615.1 of Candidatus Ratteibacteria bacterium. GTDB lineage: Bacteria > Ratteibacteria > UBA8468 > MWAK01 > MWAK01 > JAHJUB01. Next base: position 4,910 of record JBAZEZ010000034.1, on the reverse strand, counting down.
ACAAACCATATTTCTCTTGAAACTACAACCGCGCCGAGGCAAAGCACCGTATTCGCAACATAAAGAGGGTTCCTGATGATTGCATAAAGCCCGGTGGTCGTCAAATCCTGCCGCGCTTTCATTCGGTGGTGAATCATCTGCTGCGCCAAAACTCTGATTCCGGTCCCCAGTAAAACAATTGCAATTCCAATCGGCCAGACCAACCGGGATTCTGTTTCCCGGAAGGTGGAAAAAAGCGCCAAAAGCAGCGGCGGGGCGAGAAGAACACCCCGATAACGATAAATCCAGCGAGGGATTTTCATACTTTTATTTTAACATAACGAGATTTGCTTTACAAAAACAGGGAAAAAATTACTTGCGGAATTCAGAAGGTATCAGCCCATTAGACGCGTATCGGCAATATCACAAAGGGTACTCCCAGATTATAGAGACGTCTTTGTACAATGAAAACGGTCTGGTTATGAAGAAACCGGGTAACGGGCGTTTCATTCGGGAAAACCACTTGCCCGCCAAAAAACGTCGCTTCCGGATATTTTTTCAAAATCTCTTTCGCCAATTTATCAACTTCTTCGGCAACATCGATACCGGTCGCGCAAAAACCTTCGGCGTAATAACCATATCCCTTCATGAATTCCACGTAGTTTTGCAAATCATCCTGGACGGAATCGCGCAATCTGTCAATCTCTTCTATTCCCTTGAATCCGCCGGAATCGATTAAACCGACTTGGAGAAATACGAAGTTTTTGTAGGTTTCGCCGAATATGTGTAATATGTTGTAAATAGTGTGGAATCCCAGACCGGTAAATCCGTTTACCATGATTATGGCGGTCTTCCCCTGGGGATTATAGACAACGGAATGGACTGGAATTAAACTTTCCGACTGCCGGGAAGAGTCGGTCTTGATGGCGGCGATGGCGGATAAGATAAAATCGTCAAGGCGGGTAAGAACGGAAGAGGTATATTTATAATGACGTTTGATAGCCATTGCCAGAAGAACCAAACTACCGGTAAGAAGCAGAGTGACCCACCCGCCGTGGAAAAATTTTGCCGTAATGACCGTTATGAGAATGCAGGTTGTCAGGGTTAAACCGATGCCGTTAATAATACATTTTCCACGCCATTTCGGGTCAGCCATGCGTACTTGCCACCAGTGCTTGACCATTCCCAACTGGGACAGGCAAAAAGTGATAAAAACGTTGATGCTGTAAAGCACAATCAGGAAGTGAACGGAGCCCCGGCTTAAAAGCATTATTAAAACACCGGCCGCGCCCATTAATATTATTCCGTTCTGCATGACCAGCCGGTCGCTTAATAGACTAAACCTGGTGGGCAACCACTTATCCAAAGCCATGTTACCCATAATTCTGGGACCATCGATAAATCCGGTCTGAGCAGCTACAAAAAGCAAGGCGGCCTCGGAAATAAGAGTTACAATAACGAACACATGTCCCGGTTGTCCCCAGGAACTTGCTATCCTTTCAAACAACACGGCATTCAGGGTTTTATCCGTTTGCGGCGCTACGTTGTAAAAGGCATAGGCAAGCATCAGTCCAATTACCACCAGAGAAAGCGACCAGGCCATATAATGCATGGTCCGGGTGGCCGTTTCTACTTTTGGCTCGCTCAAAACCGGGATGCCGTTGCTCACCGCTTCCAAGCCGGTAAATGTTCCGGCGCCCATAGAATATGCTTTAAAAAGTAACAACATGGTTCCAAAAAAACCAAGTTCGGCTCCGGACATTTTAACGTCATGCAGGGTGGTCTGGGCAACATTGGAAAAATCCGTGATATGCGCGGAACAAGCGTAGATAATGGCAAAAGCATGTGTGAGAAGAAAAACCGCGAAAATAGGCAGCAGGGCAATCACGGACTCTTTCACCCCGCGCATATTTAACAACGTCAAAAAAATAACCACAAAAATAGCAAACGGTAGTTTTAATTGATACCACGCGTCCGGAAGAAAACTAAAAAGAACCGCGGCTCCGCTGGCGACGGAAAGAGTAATCGTCATCATGTAGTCAATCAGCAGCGCGCACCCGGAAACTAAACCCGCCTTAGGCGACAGGAGTTTGCTTCCGACCAAATAGCCGCCGCCGCCGGTCGGAAAGAGTTTGATTATCTGGATATAACTGGCGCTGATAATAAAAATAGTTAACGCAGTAGCCAGGCCGACAAAAATAGCTAGATTAGGATGCGCGTGCAATATTCGAAAAGCCTCTTCCGGACCATAGCAAGAAGAGGACAAGGGGTCTGCGCCTAACCCTACCCAGGCCAGTACAGCAACCAAAAGAAGCTTTTCGTGGACCGACCGGTCGGTAGCGCTGCGGGCGCCGCCAATAATGATATGTTTTATACGTTTTAACATGGATTAGGGTGTTTTGATAAATTGTATTATTATATCACTTAACGACAAAGGGTTAAAGGAAGTTTAAAAAAAACAACATGAGGATAGGACATGGTTTACCGGCAGGCGGGAAAACATTCCTTAATAATGCGTTGTCTACCGTAATTTGGCGTAACGGGCGGCCGAACCCAGTTCTTCTTCAATCCGGAGCAACTGGTTGTATTTTGCCAGCCGTTCCGTGCGCGAGAGCGAACCGGACTTAAGCTGTCCGGCGCCGGTGGCCACCGCTAGGTCCGCGATAAAAGTATCTTCGGTCTCTCCGCTGCGATGGCTGATGACCGAAGTGTAACCGGCGTTCCGGGCGGTTTCAATCGTCAGGAGTGTTTCGGTCACAGAGCCGATTTGGTTTAACTTTATGAGAATAGAATTAGCGGCTTTCTTCGCGATGCCTTCTTCCAAGCGCACTTTGTTGGTTACAAAAAGATCGTCTCCAATCAGTTGAATCTTATCACCCAAAGCAACGGTCAATTGCTCCCAACCGTCCCAATCATCCTCGGCCAACCCGTCTTCAATGGAAATAATCGGATATTTTGAAACCAGCTCCTGATAATAAGCAATCATTTTCTCGGCGCCGCCCTTCTTCTTTTCGAAAGTATACAATCCGTCTTCGTAAAAAGAACTAGAAGCGCAATCCAACGCTAAAGAAATGTCCTTACCCGGCTTGTAACCGGCCTTCTGGATTGCGGCTAGAATCAACTCAATGCCTTCCCGGTTGCTGTTAACCGTGGGCGCGAAACCGCCTTCGTCGCCTACCGAAGTGGAACAACCCTTTTCCTTCAGGACTTTTTTCAGGGTCTGAAAGACCTCGGCGGCCATCCGGTATCCTTCGGAAAAAGATGGGGCGCCGTTCGGCACAATCATAAACTCCTGGATGTCAAGATTGTTGTCCGCGTGCATTCCGCCGTTAATCACGTTCATCAGGGGAACCGGCAGGATATTGGCGCCGGCGCCACCCAGGTAACGGTAAAGAGGCAGGTTGTGACTGGCGGCCGCGGCCCGGGCCAACGCCATTGAAACCGCCAGGATGCTGTTGGCGCCCAGGTTGCCCTTGTTAGGCGAACCGTCAAGTTCAATCATCAATCGGTCAATACCGGCCTGGTCATCCGCTTCTTTTCCGATAATTTTGGGAGCGATTACCAAGTTTACGTTTTCAACCGCTTTGAACACGCCTTTACCGGAAAATCTCTTTCCGCCATCGCGCAGTTCCACCGCCTCAAACTTACCGGTGGAAGCGCCGGAAGGAACCGCGGCTCTGCCCCAAAAACCATTTTCCAAAAAAATGTCCGCTTCCACCGTGGGATTTCCGCGGCTATCCAAAATCTGTCTCGCTTTTACACCTTTAATCTTGGCCATTTAGTCTCCTCGGTTACCTTGAACCGCAAATTAACGTGTCATCCTGAGCCGCAGTTGCAAAGGATCTCGCAGTTAAAGGAAGAGATTCTTCGCTATCGCTCAGAATGACATAGTAGTTTTAACATATTATTATACTCCAAATGTGATAACCGTTCAAACCAAAACAGGTTATTTTGTGCTTGGCTTTTTCAGGCGCTGGTAGGCCTTCCAGAGGTTACCGAAGTCCTGATAGGTTTTGGGATAATCAATCTTGACAAAATCGACCTCCGGCTTACCATCTTCAACCTTGACCATTAAAAAGTGATAAAAACCACCGCTCTCTTCGGAAAAATTGAGCAGAGGCGCTCCGCCACCGCCGCTGATGTATTCAATCATGCCGCCCTGATGGCTGATGCCAAAGCGGTGTTCGTGTCCGGCAAACAGATACTTAACTTTATAGCGCTGTAAAACCCGCTCCAATTCACCGGCATCCGCCAAAATATAAGGGTGGATTATTCCCCGATACAGGGGCCGGTGCATAAAAACAAATACGGGAATCCCGGCGTGTTCCTTAAGGTCTTCATCCAACCAGGCCAACTGCTTTTTGCCCAAGCCACCGCTCAATCCGGGTTTCTCCTCGCTGCTTAAGACCACGAAATGGCAACCATTGTGGTCGAAAGAATAGTAACGCCGAGCAAAAATCATATCCCGATAAATTGGATAACAATTTTTATTCGGCACGTCGTGGTTTCCCGGAACTTCATAAAGAAACAGGTCAAGCTTTTCCGTCTTCTGCCGGTAGGTTAAAAATTGTTTCTTTAAAATTCCCGGGTTGCCGGAACCGTAAACTTTATCGCCCAAATGGACCATAAAATCAGGTTTAAGTTCGTTCACCTGCGCGATTACTTTATCGAAGACGGGAGATACCGGCTCGGTAAGACCCGGCCCCTGCGTATCGCCTACCACCGCAAAATACCAGGTTTCGGCCGAAGCAGGTAACGCCAGAAAAATCCAAAAAAACGATACCAGTAATAATTTTTTCATAATGTTTTGTCATCTATGAAAGGACTGTGTCAAATCGCGTAACTCGTCCCTTTCAAAAACGTAGTTTACATAAATTATTCTTAAACCGGTTAAACCGGATTGTATCGTTGGATTTATGTATCCAGTCATC
>JBAZEZ010000033.1:0-7126 GCA_041653615.1 Candidatus Ratteibacteria bacterium | reverse complement strand
TTCTGTCTTTCATGGTAGTTCCTTTCTGCCCCCGGTTGGGGGCGGTTAGGCTCTACCAGGTATTCTAACACAAGTGTCCAGTTTTAAGGGTGCAGTCCACTGAATAATTGCCTGCAGCACCATTTCCCGACGAGATTGACCCTTACCTGCACCCCGATAAAGCGACAACAAAGCAAAAATCTGTTCGTCAATTGCCGATAGGTCGTGATGGGCTTCGTCAACGTAGTTCTCCCACTGGCTGCGTTGTCTCATCTCAAAAAGATTCATGTACCTTAATTCAATATCTTCACTGTTCATGTAATTATACGCCTTTTAAATTTCGTATAAATAATCACCTGATTTCAAATTTAGAACATCTAGAAATGTTACCATCCCGTCAATATCCGGTCAAGAATGGACACCAAAATTAATTGCAACAATGTCAGATGGTTATAGCAAAGGCTGTAAAAAAACTGGACTATTCCGGTTCCAGAAGCATCCATTCCTCCCCACCGGATTGTGTAAATAGCCTCAAAAACCTCTTTTTACCCTTGCCTTGACCGCATTTTTACCGGTTTAAACCCTACATATTCTTTTTCAAGAGGAGAAAACCTGTTTGCAATAGGAGTTTCCGTCACTCATTAGCTGACTTGACAAAAATTATAAAAAGGTATATGCTTCTTGTGAAGCCTGTTTATGTAACCGGAAAACCTACGACAGGATTACTTATGGAAAAAACGAGTTTAAAACAGTTTTCCGTAGGGAAAGAGATAAACATCGAGACGGCAACCTCCGAAAAGACCGGGGTTGCCAAAGTAATAGCTGTATTGGACGAAAATACGATTGTTATCTCTTGTTCAACGCAAGAAGGGGAGAGGCCGCCTCTTTCGCCGGGTGAAGTTGTCGAAATCTTTATTGAAGAAGGCGATACGGTAATCTATTCTCAGGGAAGTGTCGGGACACCGAAGGAGCGGGTTATTTCCGAACCGTTGCCTAAAAACAACGAGGCTTTTTACCAAATTAAAAATATTATCTTCAAAAACAAACATAAGAAAAGAGCGAACGAACGAGTCCCCGTAAAAATAAACGGCCACATTGTCACAGTTCGCGGTATTTTTGCCAGAAAATCCTGGGATGCCGAGATTTTCAATATCAGCCTGGGAGGGTTCGGGTTGGTTGTCGATGAAGCGCCCCCGGAGCTCGGAACTGAAATCGTCATCTTCCTAACACTGGAAGACGGGCAGACGATAAAAATCAGAGGTGCGGTCAAGAGCATAAACCCGCTTACAATAAAAGCAAAACAAGGTTTTAAAATAGGCATTGAAGCCACTAAATTTTCGGAAAATGTTTTTACCGTGTTGGCCAACTACCTTGATTATAAAAAAGACGGTCGGATACAAAATAACGCTAAATGGCAATGTTCCAATAACGACTGTCGGAAAGTTTTAACGGAAGACGAAGTTTTTCGCGGTACATGCTTTTCCTGCAAAAAAATATTCCAGCTACCAACAGCGATAAAAGAAGAACAAAAACCGGAAATCCAGAAAAAAGAAATCCCCCCGCAAAAACCGGAAGCGAAAAAAATAACGGAAGCCGCGGGAACGCAAATATCGTTTGACCAGGATAAGAAATGGATTTCCAAGGGAATCGAAAACCACGAAAGGGGATATCTTGAAACCGCCATCGCTTGCTTTACCAAAGCAATTGAAATCAACCCGAAATCCTCGGAAGCTTACCTGCGCCGTGGGTATATCTACAATTTTCTCATGGGAGAAACGAAAAAAGCGATCATTGACTTTACCAAAGTGATAGAACTAAGCCCTAATAACCTGGAAGCTTACTGCAACCGGGGCCTTGCGTACAAAAACACGGAAAATTGCGACCAGGCAATCGCGGATTACACCAAGGCGATACAGATTAGCCAAAAAGACCCCGGTGTATACGTTCTTAGAGGCGAGGCGTACTGTTACAAAAAAGATTACGTCCAAGCGATTGTGGATTTTACCCGGGCGATAAATGACCGGCCGAAATTCGCAAAGGCTTATTTTGGCCGCGGGAAAACTTTTTTTTGCAAAGGAGAGCATGACCGGGCGATTACCGATTACACCCGGGCGATAGAACTTAATCCCCGCGAACCAGAATTCTACTATCACCGGGGAATTGCGTATACAGACAAGAAAGAATATGATTCGGCGATTGCGGATTACAACAGGGCGATAGAACACAAGACGCACTATACTCAACCGATTGAAAAACGAGCCTTTGTTTACTACTGTCAGGGTAATTTCAACAGAGCCTGGGAAGACGTTCGTAAGTTACGGGAATTGGGTTCGGCAGTTAATGAAGAATTTCTTCAGGCTCTTCGGAAAGCTTCGGGGAAAGAAGAATAACGGTAAACCTTAAATCCGTATCCCGCCAAAAACCAGTCAGTTAGCGTAAAATTCACTTCCAGTTTTAAATTATGGTTTCGGCGTGTTTGATTTCCTCTAATTCCGCGATATGCTTCTGTATCCAATCCTCGCATTTCTGGGTAATTTCCCCGCCGTCCGGCCCGCTTAACTGAGCGGCTGAATTATTTGACTGGACAACTGCTTCCGCGGCTGCTTTGGCTGACAGGGCGTCTGATTCGGCGGCCGACCAGGCTGATTGTCCGGCTGACCTCAGAGCTAACTCGGCGGCTTTTTCCATAACCGACCAGACTGACCGAACGGATGATACGGAAGTTAACTTGGCAGCCAACTCGGCGGCCGACCAGGCCTCTGACCCGGCCGCATCGGCGGCTAACTGATTTTTTTCTATCGGACTCTTCAACCATTTCTTCGCCGCCTCAATTGCTTTGTGCGGTAAATCACCACTCGGGTATTTCTTCACGTAATTCTGGAGAGTCAGCTCTGCCGCGAAAATCGCCAGAGCCACGCTATACTTTTTCTCCCACTTCCACGCATTCATTACCTGCATTTTTTGCCAGTATTCCTTGTCACCTTTATCGCCCTTCCGAACAAAATGTTCACCGTCTACTTCCACCTGCGCCAAAACTTCCATCGGAGTATCCTGCATAGCGTCAATTACACGCTCCGAGGCGGAAAAATCTTTTTCGTTTGATTTCTCCCCGTTTATTTCATACCACTTTCCAATCTTCCAGATATGCTCGCTATGCCCTGACTTCATACCTGCCTGCAAAGCCTTCCAGACAGTCCCCCCGATTTCCGGTTTATCGAATATCGAATGACAGGAGGAGCAAAAACATCTTATCACGTTATCTTCAATTAGTTGTTTTCGGCATTTAGGACAAATATATTTATCCATATCAAAATTATATTTTATTTAGGCTTTGTCCGCATAATTCATGATTTATCTTACCACCCCGTTAAGCTTCGGTCAAATAATCATAAACCAAAGCCGATTGCGATTGAACAGTCGGAGAAAATCATAAAACAGCGCGGCTTTCGGATAACCGGCGATTAAACGTCATCCGGCACCATTAAAACCGGATGCCCATGTCTAAAAACTCCGTTTTTACCCTGAAGCGTGATGCCAGCAGCCGCGCGAGCGCCTTGACCCCGAACACTTCCGTAGCATAGTGTCCGGCAAAAATGGCGTTAATTCCGTATTCCCGCGCCGAATGGTAAGCCGTCAATGCGGGCTCGCCGCTGATATAGACATCGATTCCTTTTTGTCCGGCTTCGTCAATCTTCGCGGCGGCTCCGCCCGAAACAACCGCGACCGTCCGGACTGTGCTTTTACCAAAGTCCATTGTGTCAACGATATTTCCGATTATGCTACGAGCCTGCGCTTTAAAAACGGTGTAAGGTATAACCTTGGGTAACGACCCGCTGAATCCTATCGGTATGCCGTGATAAAAACCGAATGGTTCAAGATTCCGCAGGCCAAAGGCCTTACATATTTGCGCATTATTGCCATGACGCGGGTGTGCGTCCAACGGGAGGTGACAGGCATATAGGGCCATGCCATTGTTCAGGAGAAACTTCAACCGGCGGTAGTTAAGGCCGGTAATACGCTTGAGGGAATCACCCCAGCTTAAACCATGATGGCAAATAACCAGGTCAGCTTTGCGTTTTGCGGCCTCTTTAAAGAACGCGAGCGAGGCATCAACGCCGACACATACGCGGTCAATCTTACCCGTATTCTCAACCTGCAAACCATTATGGGATTCGTCCGAAAACGCCTTGATGCTAAGTTCTCGGTCAAGAAAAGACACAATCGTTTCAAGTGATGTCATTCTTTAATTCCTTTACATTAAAACAACGGCTGCTATCCGGAAAAACATTATTCAGTTTATCCGGTACGTTGGAAAGCAATGGTGCTATGCGCTTCCCCCAAAACAACCAGCCCTTTCGTATCCTTGATTTCTAAAACCAGTTTCCGCACTTCGGGCCAGGCTGAACTATTGTCGTGAAAACAGATTATACCGCCTTTTTTCATTTGGGGGAAAATTTTCAAAAAATCGCTTTTTACTCCGTCGTAAGAATGGTCCCCGTCAATTAGTGCAAAACCGAAGCGTTCGGATTGCAGATTAAGTGTTTTTGAATCACACGCTCTAATTTCAACCAAATCTTTCATGAAAGGGTACCTTTCGATGGTGAAGTTAAACCCGTCCAGCATGTTGCGTATTTTCGGATTCAGGTATGCCGAATAATCGGAAACTGTTTTCATGCCTTTGTCGTTCCATTCGGCAAAAGAGATACAGTTAAACAGGTCAACGCAGATAAGGCGACGTCGCCCACCCATTCTTCCCAGAGCCAGACAGGTGGCATACGATGACCGTCCGAAAAAAGTACCTATTTCGATACAGTTATCAGCATTAGCCCGCAAAACCATGGAATATAGAAAATTAAGTTCTTTAACGGTAAACCAGCCCGGTACTCCCGATTCTCTAATCGGTTTCGTAAATGGATACCTGAAGATTTTAATAAAAAATACCCTTATCTTTGATAAAATCATTTTCTGGCCTCATTTTTAGCAATAGCGCCGGATTTTTCCAAAACAAATGTTAACGCCGATTTGCCGGAGATTATTTTAAATGACTACCGTCGCAAAATGGTTTATTGGAACTTTTACCGCAGCGGCAGAGGGTTACACGATTTCGAACTTCGTAGATTGCGCCGTCCGCTGATTCAACGGGAATACCGCCCCGCACCCAAACGGGACCCATCTTCCCAGTTTGAGTATCTTCAACCAGAACAATAGACGGTTCGAAATCAGGTTCAATCGCTTTTTCGTCTTTATCCCAGACTACCAGCCTGCCGGAAGGGCAATCGCAGGCTTCCTCAATCGCTTTTTGTCTGGCATCCGGGTTATCAGATTCTTCGGTAAGCTTCCAAGCGCCTCCGGCCCGGTGACAGAAACGGGCGCCGGCACAGAAATTCTCGACGTCAGTTAGTTTAAGACCGGGACCGTTTATCTCGCTGGCTTGTTCCAGATATGAGCTGCGGTCAGCTTCTTCTGTTCCGTCAAATCTAACCTTGATATGGCTTCCGTCACAAAAAGGTTTATTCTGAGAATGGCCGCAGCGGCAAAGAGCGTAGTTTTCCTGCGCCGGATATTTCTTGCCTTCTTTCCATCCATGACACTGTCCGTCGGTATCAACACACATACTCTGCTCCAACAGCGGTACCCCTCCTGATATTACGTAAGGACCGTTCTTAGTAACCTTTATTTTGTATTTGGTTGCTTTTTGAAAATTCTTTTTTGGTTTTACCATTTTATGCTCCTCTTAATTTATTATACTCATTTTATATCTCTATCATCAAACAAAGTCCTTACTTAATTTGAAAAAGTTTCTTGAAAGAATTAGTCACACCTGTGCCGGTTTTTCTCAATCCCCCACCCAGATTTGAACCGATATTCTGAACATTCTGCCCGATTCCACGAGGCATATTCATAATATAACCGACTAGTTTTTCGCGGAAACTGCGGATGAACGCGGCACTGACAACTTCCTTCAGGTTTGTTTTAAGTTTATTGATCTCCCCGGTAACCTTGAAATCAACAGCCAGAACACCCTGCTTATTCTCCAATAATTTGACCACCGACGCCGAAGGCAAACCAAGGACCGCATTGCCCAAAAAACCGCCTTTACCTACCAGTTTCATACCCCTGATTTCAACGCGCTGGTTGCTGTCCAGGTAATTCTGCCTGCACCGACTGACCGCTTTCACGCTTGCCTGACCGGATGAAACCGAAACTTTGGTGTCCGGAAAAAGGTAAGTAAAATCAGCCAATTCAATACCTTTAAATTCACTTGTCGTGTCAAAATCAAGCGAACCAGCCGCCAGGGTAATATTCCCGCGGCTGGAAATTGAAACCGGGTGCGCGGCTGTTATGGTGGCGTCCATCTTGAGCGGACTGGACACCTTGCGCTCGTTGGGAAAGTTCAAGTTACCCAGCAGAATATTCAACCCGGCAACTTCCAGGGCCGGTTTTCTGGTTGTTAACTTCGGACTGACAATGCTGGCCCGGCCATTACGAAAAGAAATTTTATCCAGGTGGAGTCGGAATGCCGAAGACTCCTTTGACGCTCCCTTTTTTGCGAACATGGCAAAGTAATACTCAAGGTTTGTTTTACCTTTAGAATTCTGGATCAGTTTAATCTCCGGATTTGTAACGATCAAGTTGCTGACTACCACCTTTTTCTTCAGCAGGGGCCGGAAAGCTACTTGCAAATAAACGCTTTTAACCGTCAAAAAATTGCCGGCGCCAAAATCCGGCGGCTGTTGTAATGTGATGCCGGTAATGACAATAGACCGGGCGGGAACAGAAATTCCGACTTCGGTAAACTTCAGGCGGTTTTCAAATAGCGGTCCGATTTTAGCGGTAACCGCCTTTTTGGCAAGCGGGGTAAAAAACAGATAGGTAAGCGACAAAGCAACAACAAAGAAAACCAGCAATCCAATCAGAATTTTCAATAAACAAGAGCCGTTTTTGCCCATTTTTACCTCCACTTTTTAATGTTATAGACGGGAAGCGTTACCGACTTGACAAAACATGTTTTCCTGCTTATAATATATCATACATAATAATAAATATGTCAAATATACCATGAAAAACGATTTCATCAAAAAAGTGGAAGAAGTTGTAACCGAGGAATTGCTGACCGGTAATCTTTTAACCGAGCAAAAGCTGGCCA
>JBAZEZ010000032.1:0-8713 GCA_041653615.1 Candidatus Ratteibacteria bacterium | reverse complement strand
TGGCTACTATTCACTGCTTTTAGGGTCTTTAGGCGCCGGTTCGTAGTGACTGGGTTCCATAACGTAACTGGCCCGGCCCTGAGTAACAGAACGCAAAGTCGTAGTATATCCAAAAAGATGCGACAAAGGCGCCACCGCGCGAACAAACTTCATTTTATGACGGTCGCGAATCTCCTCAATCCGTCCCTTACGGCTGGTTATATCTCCGAGAACGCCGCCTAAAAACTCCTCCGGCGTATTAACTTCCAACTTCATGATCGGTTCCAGCACAACCGGCGCGGCTTTGCGAACCGCCTCCTTAAAGGCCATGTCCGCGGCAATCTTAAACGCAATCTCCGAAGAATCAACCGGATGGTAGGAACCGTCAAAAAAAGTCACTTTAAGGTCAATCACCGGAAAGCCCTGCACGACGCCGGTTTCGGCGGCCTCACGCACACCCTTCTCCACCGCCGAAAAATATTCTTTCGGAACATTTTGACCCTTTATTTTCTCTTCAAATATCACACCGCTTCCCCGGGGCAGCGGTTCCACCCGCAATTCAACATCGCCGTACTGACCATGACCGCCGGTCTGACGGACAAATTTACCTTCCGCCTCAGCAGACTTCGTAATTGTTTCCCGGAAAGCAACCTGGGGCTGACTTGCTTTTGCCTCCACCTTAAACTCGCGCACCATCCGGTCCTGAATAATTTCCAGGTGAAGTTCACCCATCCCGGAAATTATCGTTTCGCTTGTCTCGGGGTCTACGCGAACCCGGAAAGTGGGGTCCTCTTCGGAAAGCTTGGCAAGCGCCGCTCCCATCTTTTCGGAGTCGGCCCTGGTTCTGGGCTCAATCGCAACCGAAACAACCGGTTCCGGTATATTCATCCGCTCCAGGATAATCGGGTGCTTTTCGCTACAAAGCGTATCGCCGTTTTTTGTACCCTTTAAACCGACTACCGCCACAATTTCCCCGGCTTCCGCAAACTTAAGGTCTTCGCTGCGGTTAGCGTGCATCCGCAAAATACGGTTAATTCGTTCCCGAAGCGCACGATTAGTGTTGTATATGGTTGCACCGGACTTCATTATCCCGGAATAAACCCGCACATACGTAAGCCGCCCGACATAAGGGTCGGTGGCAATTTTAAAAGCCAGCGCGGAAAAATGCTCTTTCGGTGAGGAAATTCTTTCCTCCTCTTTATCGTTATCGGGATTATATCCTTTAATCGGCGGAAGGTCGAGCGGCGAAGGCAAATAATTGCAAATGGCATCAATCAATAATTGCACACCCTTGTTGCGGAAAGAAGAACCGCACAGGACCGGTAGAATCCGACCCGTCAATGTTTCCCGGCGTAAAGCCTTGATAATTAAGGTTTTGGAAATTTTTTCTTCGGCCAGGTAAAGGGACATTATCTCCTCGTCACACTCTGCCAGGCGTTCCAGAAGCGCTTTGCGGCATTCCTTGGCGGAGGGAACGAGCGACTCCGGAATTGGTCCCCGAATAACTTTCTGTCCGTCTGCGTCTTCGTAAGTAAACGCCTCCATCCGAATCAGGTCGATGATGCCGGAAAAAGTATCCGACTGGCCGATCGGCAGTTGAATCGGATAAGGGTCGGAACCAAGCCGGTCCCGCATCATCCTGACCGCCTCAAAAAAGTCGGCGCCGGTCCGGTCCATCTTATTAACATAAGCAATACGCGGAACTTCATAACGGTTCGCCTGATGCCAGACGGTTTCCGACTGCGGCTCCACACCGCCCACCGCGCAAAAAATACCCACCGCACCGTCTAAAACCCTTAAAGACCGCTCCACCTCCATCGTAAAATCAACGTGGCCGGGCGTATCTATCAAACTAATTTCGTAACCGTGCCACTTAAAGGTGGTGGCCGCGGAAGTAATGGTTATTCCCCGCTCCCGTTCCTGCGCCATCCAGTCCATCGCGGTGGTACCTTCATCAACCCCGCCGATGCGGTAAAGCTTACCGCTGCAATAAAGCATCCGCTCGGTCGTCGTTGTTTTGCCCGCGTCAATATGCGCGATGATTCCGATGTTACGGAGATGAGAGAGCTGCAGATGTTCTTCTCCGGCGGTCCCGGTCCTGGCTCCCTGCGTTTTATCCACCGATTTCTCTACTGCCATAATTAAAAATTATAACTTATTATTGGGGTTTTGGTCAAATTTTAACCCCGGATAATTTTGAGCAGCGCGGGTATAATTTCGTAAAGATCGCCTACCAAACTGTAGTTGGCAGACCCGAAGATAGGAGCGGCTGAATCCTTGTTAATAGCCACAATCACATCCGAGGTACTCATTCCGGCCAAATGCTGAATAGCACCTGAAATTCCACAGGCAATGTAAATTTTCGGCTTCACCGTCTTCCCGGTCTGGCCCACCTGATGGGCGTAAGAAATCCAACCGGCGTCAACCGCCGCCCGGCTGGAACCGACCACGCCGCCCAGAGCATCGGCCAGCTCCTTAATCAGCGCAAATCCTTCCGGTTTGCCCAGTCCCCGACCGCCGGAAACAATAATATCCGCGTCAGTTAAGTCTATTTCCTCGGTACCGGGAATCATTTCCAGCAGATTCAGACGGTTGTTAAATCTTATTTCCGAAAGGGAAATTTCCGTTACCCGGCTTTTATCAACGACGGATGTTGCCGGCGCTTCATCAAAAATACGCGGCCGCACCGTCGACATCTGGGGCCGGTGTTTCTCGCAAAGAATGGTTGCCATCAGATTTCCGCCGAATGTAGGCCGGGTCTGTTTTAAAAGTATTGTTTCCGGGTCAATCTCCAGGCCGGTGCAATCGGCGGTCAGGCCGGTCCGCAGGCGGGCCGCGGTCCGGGGAATAAAAGAACGGCCGATACAGGTGGCCCCCGCCAGAAGTATGGCGGGTTTATAACGTCTGACCAGGTACACTAAAATATCGGTAAAAATGTCATCCTGAAAATGGAGCAGGGAATCGTCGAGAACCGCGTAAACCTTTTCGGCGCCGCGGCGCAAAAGTTCCTCGGTATTACCGCCCGGCGGACCGATATAGACCGCGCACAATTTCTGGCCTAAACTCGAAACCAGTTTCCTTCCTTCATTCAGAAGTTCAAAAGAAACGTGTGCCAGTTTACCGGCGCGCTGTTCGGCGAAGACCCACAAATCTTGATACGAAGAAAGGTCCTTGACGCCTTCCGCCGGAGCATCCCTTTCCACAACAATCGCTTCAGACGGACATTCTTCCACGCAAGCGCCGCAGTAATTACAAAGGTCAAGGTCAATTACCGCCAATTCGTTCTCCAACTTAATGGCATTGAACGGACACGCCTTAACACAGAGACTGCAACCGGTACATTTTCCCTTGTCTACCGTAATTTTCATAAAACGTTTTGCCTCTTCAATTCCTGATATAGTTTTTGCGCAATCTCAATTGGTTCGCCTTCAAGTACCATCCCCTTCTTGTGCACTTCCGGCGTCCAAACTTTAACAACCCAGGTGGGCGACCCGGAAGAACCGAAGCGCAGGTCTTCACCGTCCAGCTCCCCTTTGTTTATAAGGGTAATTTCTGCCTTCTTCGCTTTCAATATGTTTCTTAAAGAAGGCAGTCTTGGTTCAGCGATTTCTTTAACCACGGTCATCACCGCCGGAATCGGACCTTCAATCTCTTCGTAATGGTCCTCCATAATCCGGCGCACTTTCAGTCGGGAATTAACAATCTCTTTAATCTCGCTGACTCCGGAAAAGAATGGCCAGCCCAGATTTTCCGAGAGTTCCGGACCAACCTGACCGGTAGAACCATCCATCGCCTCCCGCCCGCAAATAACGATATCCACCGGCATTAATTTCCGAACCAGACAGGATAGCGTATAAGATGTGGCCAGTGTGTCGCTGCCCGCAAATCCCCGGTCGCTCAAAAGAAAAGCCTGGTCAAATCCCAGGCTTAACGCCTCACGTAAAGCGCTTTCCGCTTGAGGCGGACCCATCGAACAGACAAGGGCGGTGCCGCCGTATTTTTCTTTCAGGCGCAAGCCAGCTTCCATGGCGTAAAAATCATGAGGATTTACGATGCTGGGCACACCTTCCCGGATAATGCGGTTGGTCTCCGGGTCGATACGCACTTCCATCGTATCCGGTACTTGTTTAATGCACACCAATATTTTTTCCATAGCAGGGTCATTGCGAGCGCATTTTGCGCGGCAATCTCATCCTAAATTTTTAAATTTTAAATTAAAAATTATATCATTTATCCTTTAATCACCGCAAACGGAACCATCCGGCTGACCCGTCGCGAAAGACCGCCGCCTTCAACAATTTCAACCACCTCGTCCACGTTTTTATATGCTTCCGGCATCTCCTCCGCCAATCCGGAAAGATGCGGCGCCCGCGCCAGCACGCCAACCGCAGCCAATTCCGCTATGGCCGACCTGCCCTTCATCCGGCGCACCGCTTCGTGCCGCGAGAGATTACGTCCGGCACCGTGACAGGTGGAACCCCAGGTTTCCAAAAGCGCTCTTTCGGTACCAACCAGCACGTAAGAAGCGGTCCCCATCGTACCGGGCATCAGAACCGGCTGACCCGCCTTTTCATAAACATCCGGTATGCCTGGAGTGTTAGCCGGAAAAGCGCGGGTGGCTCCCTTGCGGTGCACCAGCACCCTCATCTTCTTTCCATTAAACATGTGTTCCTCGATTTTGGCAATATTATGCGCCACATCATAAACCGTTGCCAGACCAATTTCTTTTTCGTTTTTTCCCAATATTTTCTTCAGGATTTCCGCAGTCCGAAAAACGATAACCTGGCGGTTCGCCCAGGCAAAATTGGCCGCCGCAGCCATTGCACCCAGATAACTCTCACCCTCTTCCGACTCAATTGGCGCGCAAACCAACTGTTGGTCAGGAAGGGAGAAACCGTATTTCCGACCGACCTTGCCGAATAAAACCAAGTAATCTTCAGCCACCTGGTAGCCCAGGCCGCGGCTGCCGGTATGAATCATAATCGTAACCTGACCGGCAAAAAGATGGAAAACTTCCGCAACCTCGCTGTCAAATATCTCTTTAACCTCTTGTATCTCCAAAAAATGGTTGCCGCTGCCCAGAGTTCCCAATTGGTCACTTCCGCGCTGACAGGCATAGTTGCTAACCTTGTCCGGATTGGCCAGTTTGTACCGGCCCGACTCTTCCAGCACCGCCAGTTCCGCTTCACTTCCATAGCCGTTCTTTACGGCCCAGGCCGCGCCGTTCTTTAAAACATTAACCAATTTTGGCCGGGAAAGTTCCAATTGCCCGGAGGCGCCGACCCCGCAGGGGATGCCCCGGTACAATGCATCCACCAACTCCTTTAACTTTCCGGCAACCTCTTCCTTGCGCAGATTTGTCCGCAGCAACCTGACTCCACAATTAATATCGTACCCGACGATACCGGGCGCAACCACGCCTTCCTTCAAATCAAAAGCGGCCACCCCGCCAATCGGCGCGCCGTACCCCCAGTGAATATCCGGCATCGCCAGAGAATAACGCAAAATTCCCGGCAAGTGCGCCACGTTGGCCACCTGCTCCGGAGAACGGTCCGCGCAGACCTTTGACAGCGTCTTTTCCGAAGCGTAAATCATCCCCGGCACCCGCATCCCCTTCTCTTGCGGAATTAAAACCCGATACTCATCAATCCGTTCTAACTTATAGTTCATTGCGAAAGGATACGTACTGCGGTAATTTCAGAAATTTGGTCGGTCATGCAGAAATGCTAACCCTACTTGATGCCTCCATAAACAGCACCGTTATAAAACTTGCAGATAACGTCAACATCTTTAAAACCGGCTTCTTCCAGCCACTTGAGTTCATCCATGAGAGCAAACGGCCTGTCTTCTCTGCGATACTTGCGTACGGTTTCTTCAATATCCTCGGGCGACAATCTTTCACCCATGTACCTTTTCCATTCTTCAAGGCAAACATCATGGAGCGCACCATTAGAAGCCAGAACCACATCATAAATATAGAATACCCCCTCCTGTGAAATCTCCTTATAAACTTTCTTAAAAAAATCTTTTTTCTCCTTTTCGGAACCGATATGATGAAGACAAAGCGATGATAAAACCGCATCGTAACCCGTGAAATCAAACTCGAGCACATCGCTTGCGTAATAAAAAATATTTGTATATCTACCCAACTTCTTTCTGGCTGATGCAAGCATCTCCGGCGAAAAATCTACGCAGGCAACCTCGGCGTTGGAAAATTTTTCCTTTACGTGATACGCCACAGTCCCTGTACCGCAACCAAGGTCAACAACCTTAATCGCTTCATCTTTTTTAAATGGCAAAATATTAACCAGCGCTTTGATAAACAAACCGTAAAAAGGAATTCTGTCTGTAATAATTGAATCAAATTCCCCGGCTTCCGAACTAAAATGTTTCTTAATCTCCCTGAACCTCTTGTAGTCGTTATTCATCGCGGTTTTTTAATCTCCTGCGGACTTTGTCCGCCGAAGCTCGCTACGGCGAGCAAAGGCAGAGGGTGAGGGATTCGGCGGTCTCACTTCACTACGTTCGACTCGGCCCCCCGCTGGTATTGTTCCTTAATCAGTCGCAATACCTTACTTCGCTCCGTTCGAATCCGTACAAGTAAGCTTGGCGGAGGGTGAGGGATTCGAACCCCCATGGGCTTTAAGGCCCGGCGGATTTCAAATCCGCTGACTTACCGTTAGCCTAACCCTCCGAAACCATTATCCCACAAGGACTTTATCAGTTTCTACCTTCTCCTCCTCTTTACCAGGTGTCCAAAAAGTGTCCATCCATTTCTCGTACCGTTTTATTGTACCCTGTTTGTAATCTTTAATAAAGTGGGCATACCTCATAGTAGACTGTATGGATTTGTGTCCCATTAGTTCCTGTGTAATCCGTAGATTGTTACTGAACATTGCCATATAGGAACCGTAAACGTGCCTTAAATCGTGAAAATGGAAATCGGGAATGTCCAATCTTTTCATCAACTTCCTAAAATAATGTTGGACTGAACCCTGGGCGATTTTCGTCTTACGTGATGAAATAAACACATACTCACTATTTATACTGTTTATTTGTTGATTAAGTCTTACGTCTGATAGAGCGTTATAAACTGGCTCAATCATATCTTTAAATTCTCTCTCTCCTGATTTTGTATCTTCTTGATTTAAATAGATTTTTCTTTGGGTAAGGTTGATATCCTTCCATCGTAAATTTACAACATTAGCCTGTCTGAATCCAGTACCCAAAGCGACTAAAATAATGGTTTTGAATGGTTCCCGTGCATTTTTCAACACTCTTTTTAGTTCTTCCGGCGGTAAATATCTTTGCCTCTGGTTGTTTTCCCTAAAAAATTTGATTCTCTTAACTGGGTTATCCATCACCCTCCCCCACTCAACGGCTTTGCTGAATATAATTTTGAGACAAGCCAACTCTCTGTTTATGGTCGCTTCGGACACTCCATCATTCTTTCTCTTATTCTTGTAGTTTTCAATTTCATACGGCGTTATTCTCGACAAACACTTATCTGCAAAACTTTTATTCAAATTGTTGA
This sequence comes from Candidatus Ratteibacteria bacterium, assembly GCA_041653615.1. Taxonomy (GTDB): domain Bacteria; phylum Ratteibacteria; class UBA8468; order MWAK01; family MWAK01; genus JAHJUB01. The sequence goes on along the minus strand of JBAZEZ010000032.1, from coordinate 1,200 downwards.
TGCTCAAAATATCTCTTTTCCAAGATTTCTTGTTGTTTTTAGCATAAACTTCGATAAATTCGTTGGCAAAATCTTTGAACTTTGTTCGTTCTTCCTTCTTCTTATCCAAAAATTTACCTTCTGCAATCTCAATTTTACGTTTTTTCAAAACAAGTTCCGCAAGAGATTTAGAGAGTCCAATTTTCTCTCTTTTACGCTTTCCGTTAACATAATAGTCAATATAATAATTCTTGCCTTTTTTATAGATTCCCATATACCAGATTCTTACTGAAATTCAAAATATCTTGTGAAATAGAGTTTTTCAGGTTTATGCAGCCCTTTAGAACATCCATTTACCGCCTTTAAACGTAGCGGGAGCCGGTATTTTGGCAAAAACATATACTACCATTACCCTGCCAATAAAAAACCCTCCCGTTACGTTTATTGCATTCTAACCATATTAGCCCAAATTTGATTCTTGTCCCACGAAATTTTTCCACACAGGCTTCCTTCTCTTCTCTTGCTTTATCTCATCTTATCTAATACTATTCGGGAATATAAATCTTATTCCCTCATTTGCTTGAGTTAACTTTAACTCCCTTAAAATCTTTTGCTTCATAAGCGAAGCGTAGTAGTATTACGTTACGCTTTTCAGTTTCCAAATAAAACGCTTTGCTTTATATATATCTATATTTAAATAATGCTTTATATTAAATTATATTGGAATTGAATATATCGGGCTTTACTTTAGTAAAGCCCTTCTTTTATCCCTCTCTTTATATAATATATATAATATATAAGAACATCACGCAAAATATGAAAATACAAGAGAAAATTTTAGGTAAATCCTTCCAGTAAAAAAATGTTTCTGAAATTGAATCTTTCGAATTTGCCCTATTCAAGACCCATAAAGCCTTCATTCTACCACTGCGTAGCGTTGCAGGAGCCGATAAAATGGCAAGAGCGGTATTCTACCATTACCTTGTCAAAAAAAACCTTCTACCACGCTTATACGCATTATGAAGATATTAGCCCAAATGGTGCAAGAGTTATCATCAAGAAAATTTCAAGGCAGCCGTTCCAGTGAAGAAAAGGTGACCTTACCCCGTCTTTAGGACCACCTTATTTAGAGTGCAAAGCACTCCCCGCCGGCCAAAATTTCCGCTTTCTGGGCAAATTCCCGGGGTGTTAAATTCCCCAGAGAACTGTGCGGTCTTTCCT
>JBAZEZ010000031.1:0-11649 GCA_041653615.1 Candidatus Ratteibacteria bacterium | reverse complement strand
ATAGATGACTGGATACATAAATCCAACGATACAATCCGGTTTAACCGGTTTAAGAATAATTTATGTAAACTACGTTTTTGAAAGGGACGAGTTACGCGATTTGACACAGTCCTTTCATAGATGACAATTTACGGCAAGTTTTCTTGTCGTAAATTGTCAGATGTCGAAATAGAGATAGAACTCGTAAGGATGAGGCCGCAGGGAAATCGGCGCTAATTCTTTCTCTTCCTTATACTCAACCCAAACGTCAATTACGTCCTTGGTAAAGACCCCGCCTTCCAGCAAATATTTATGGTCTTTCTTCAGAGCGGAGAGTGAATCGGCCAGCGAACCCGGCACGGTCGGAACCTTACTCTTACCCGACTCAACCGCTTCGTAAGTATTGTAGTCACAGGGTTTGCCCGGGTCAATCTTGTTCTTTATCCCGTCAATACCGGCCATCAGCATCGCGCTGAACGCCAGGTATGGATTGGCGGCGCAGTCCGGCGGCCGAAATTCAATCCGCTTGCTTTTGGGGCTGTCGGTATAGACCGGTATCCGAATCGCGGCACTCCGGTTCCGCGCCGAATACGTAAGATTGACCGGCGCTTCGTAACCGGGCACCAACCGCTTGTAGGAGTTGGTGGTCGGCGCGCAAAAAGCCATCAGACTATCGGCGTGTTTCAATAATCCGCCGATATAATATCGCGCCGTTTCGCTGGTAAGCGCGTAGCCCTTAGGATCAAAAAAAATGTTCTTGCCGGACTTCCAAAGCGACTGGTGAGTATGCATTCCGCTGCCATTATCGCCGAAAAGCGGTTTGGGCATAAATGTCGCCACCAGCCCCTTCTTTTTAGCTATATTTTTAACAATGTATTTATACATCAGGCACTTGTCGGCTACCCGGACCAGGGTATCAAACTTCATGTCAATTTCCGTTTGGCCCGCGGTCGCCACCTCATGGTGGTGAACTTCAATCGGAATCCCGGCCGCGATCATCGCCAACACCATCTCGCTGCGCAAATCCTGAAAGGAATCATGCGGCGGAACCGGAAAATATCCTTCCTTGAATCGCGGTTTATATCCCAGATTCGGCTTTTCGTCCCGGCCGGAATTCCACTCGCCTTCTTCGGAATCAATAAAGTAGTAACCGCTGTTTTCCGTCTGGTCAAACCGGATGTCGTTGAAGATAAAAAACTCCATCTCCGGACCCCAGTAACTTGTATCGGCAATTCCAGTCTGACGCAGATATTCGGCTGCTTTCTTGGCGATGTAGCGCGGGTCCCGGCTATAGGGCTTGCGGCTCAATGGGTCAAAAATGTCGCAAATCATGCTCAACGTCTTCACCTCGCAGACCGGGTCAATCATCGCGGTATCCGGGTCGGGAATAAGAATCATGTCGCTTTCCTGAATCTTCTGAAAACCGCGGATACTGCTGCCGTCGAACCCAATACCATCGGTAAAAATAGTTTTGGTGGTCAAATCGTCCAATTCGGTCAATTCACTGGCCGGAATGGTAAAATGCTGCCAGAGGCCCGGTAAATCATTGAACTTTAAATCAACAAATTTAACGTCGTTCTCCTTCACCATCTTCAATACTTCCGCCGGTTTCATCTTTCTATCCTCCGAAATGTGGAATATGCCAATTCGCATTCAGAAATGTAGGGGCGGGGTTACATCCCCGCCCACGGGAGGGGACATAGCCCCCCTACACAAAATATTTAATACGTTTGGCATAAAAAAAGGCGCCTTCTCCCCGTTGAGAGAAAGACGCCCTTGTCTATAAAATAAAAATGCCTCCGAAGCAACATTGCTCTGAGGAGCTAACACTGCCCGGGAGGCTTCTTTGCCTCTAAATTGTATTACGGTGTATATAATATCACATCATACCCCTTTTCGTCAAATCCGGTAAATATCCCGTCGAAAATCACCCCGCCGGCCTATCCGGATTCCTTGCTTATGCTCTGAGTTCGCTCCAAAGCCAGTGCGACTATGTTCGCAAAAGCATCAAGCAACCGCTTTTCCGGAGAAAGAAACTGTCCGCCCTGGCGCGTATGGACTCCGAGCACGCCGAAAATGCCGTGCTGGTCCTTGAAAGGTAAAAATCTCCAGGCCGCCGAGGAAAGCGTTTCCGTTCCCTGTCCGGCCGGCCGGCCTTGTTGAAAAACCCACGTTGCCACGCCAAAATCATTTTCACTGAAAATTATTTCTTTCCCGGTCGTTGACGCCAGTTTCAAACTTCCGGACAAATCCGGCAGTAAAATGACGACTTCGCACTGAAACGCTTCGGATATGGTGCGGTTGGCTTTTTCAAGAAGCTCACTCAGTTCGCGGACCGCCATTAAATCCCGGCTGAAAAAATAGAGAGCCGAAACAAACCTTTCCCTCTTAACGGCATTTTCCTCCTGCCTTTTCATCATATCCGCGAGAAAACAGGTGACGAAAGCTACGGCAAAAAAGACAAAAAAACCGGGAAGATAGCGCCAATCTTCTATGCTAAAGGTTAAAAACGGGGGAATAAAGAAAAAATCGAGGGAAGCCGCGGCCAGCAGTGACGCTAACAATCCGGCCGACCACTTCCAGAGGACGCTGCTGAAAATGACCGGCAAAAGCATAAGCATGGTTATGTTTACAAACTCCAGATAGGGCCGCAACAAAAGGCAGATACCGGTCATTACCGCGACCGAGGCTGCGCCGGCAATCCAGGATTGACGGCCATATTCACCAAGGAAAAAGGCGCCCTTCCATCTGGACGATTGCCTTTCTTTGTTTCCCACAACCAGAACATGCATTGTGCCGCTTCGCCGCACAATATCGTTCACGAAAGAGCCGAACAGAAATTCACGCCATCGGGTCCTACCCGGGTATCCCACGATGAGAAACGAGACGTTATGGGAATGCGCGAATTTGAGAACTTCATCCGCCGCGCTGACCCCCGGCAGAGTCACCACCTTGCCGCCGAATTCTTCAGCCAGTTTCAGGTTTTCGGCAAGTTGATTCCGGGTTTGTTCGTCCGGCCGGCGGCTCCGCATTAAGTCTACGTGAACCGCAAACCATTCCGCGTCCATGTCGGCGGAAAACCGCTGGGCGATGCGTACCAGTTTTCGGGAAAACGGACTGGCGCTGACACAGACCATAATCCGCGAACCGGCAGACAGAGGGCCAAAAACGCCCTCTGCCGCCATAAATGCCTGGAGGTTTTTTTCCGCGTGCTGGGTCGTAAAGCGCAGAACTAATTCCCTTAGCGCCAACAGGTTTCCTTTGCGGAAAAACCGGAGCATGGCTTGCCGCGCTTGGTCGGGAACGTAAACTTTACCTTCTTGAAAACGCTGTAAAAGCGCGTCCGGCGGAAGGTCGACCAATTCTATTTCATCGGCCATTGTCAACACACGATCCGGAACGGTCTCGCGGACCCGGACGCCGGAAATCTGGTAAACGACATCTTTGAAACTTTCCACATGCTGGATATTGAGCGTGGAAAACACATTGATTCCAATGCTCAAAAGTTCTTCCACGTCTTGAAAACGTTTGTCGTTGCGTGAACCGGGGACGTTCGTATGCGCTAGTTCATCAACAATCACAACGGCGGGGCAACGGGATTTCACCGCGTCCACATCCATTTCCGTCAAGAGAATCCCCTGATACTCTTTATGGAAACGCGGGACGATTTCAAACCCTTCCAGCAGGGTTTCCGTTTCGGAGCGGCCGTGCGTTTCTACCAGACCTACAACGACATCAACACCTTTACTTTTCAGGATGCGCGCCTCTTCAAGCATCTGGTAGGTTTTACCGACACCGGCCGAATAGCCCAAAAATATCTTTAATTTCCCTTGACCCGGCGCTTCCTGTTTTTCTTCCTTTTTCAGACGCCGCAATAAAACATCAGGGTCCGGTCTTTCCGGTCCGTTCATTACCTCACCTCCTGTTGTAACCGGTCAAGACGAATATTTAGATTTAACACATTCACCCTTGGGCGGCCGAAAAACCCCAACACCGGATTTTCCGTACACTCCTTAACCAAAGCGAGTACTTCGCCCTCCGGAAGACGGCGAACCCCGGAAACCCGACGAACCTGAAACAGCGTCGCTTCCACGCTGATGTGAGGGTCCAGCCCGCTGGCGGACGCCGATACCATGTCGGCCGGTACCTTCTGCTCCTTGGAAAGCCCGTTTTCCGAACGGAAACTATCCGCCCTCTCCTGAACGCGCTTGATTAAAGCCCCGTTTGCCGGACCAAGATTACTGCCGCCTGAGTTTCCGGCGTCATAATCTCCCGCCGAGGGCCGGCCGTGAAAATATTCCGGTTTCTTGAAGTTCTGTCCTATCAATTCCGAACCCACCATCTTTCCCTGAAACATAATAATGCTGCCGCCGGCACGATACGAAAAAAAGAACCGGGAAAAAACCGTCATGAAGACCGGATAGAGAAACCCCGTCAGGATTGAGAAAAATGTCAGAATCAGAAAGGCGCGTCTCATTTCCCTTTTCATATCCTGCTTTTCCTTATGGAATATGCTTAAAGGCGACTATTATCATATCAAGAAGTTTGATGCCCAGAAACGGCAGCGCCAGACCGCCGAATCCGTAAATGAACATGTTGCGTTTCAAAAGCGACACGGCTGAAGAAGGACGGTAACTGACCCCGTGCAAAGCCAGCGGGATAAGCATCGGAATGATAATGGCATTAAAAATGACCGCGGCAAGCACCGCGCTGGCCGGTGTCGCAAGATGCATAACGTTGAGCACATTGAGCCTCGGGTATTGAACCACGAATACCGCCGGAATAATGGCAAAATATTTAGCCACGTCATTCGCGATGCTGAACGTGGTAAGGGCGCCTCTTGTTATTAATATCTGCTTGCCGATCTCCACGATGTCCAACAGTTTGGTCGGCGTGGAATCAAGGTCAATCATGTTGGCCGCCTCCCGCGCAACCTGGGTTCCCGCGTTCATGGCAACGGCGACGTCTGCCTGGGCAAGGGCGGGAGCATCGTTGGTACCGTCGCCTATCATGGCAACCAGATGCCCCATCTCCTGATATTTCCGGATAAGCCCCAGTTTCGTCTCCGGCTTTGCCTGCGCGAAAAAATCATCCAATCCGGCTTCCGCGGCGATGGATGCCGCGGTAATGGAATTATCTCCCGTAATCATCACGGATTGAATTCCCAAGCCCCGTAAGCGGGCAATCCGTTCCGGGATATTCTGTTTAAGCACGTCCTTCAGGCGGATAATGCCGAGAACTCTTTTGCCGTCCGCCACCAGAAGCGGCGTTTCGCCTTCCAGCGCTATATTGTCGGCAGTTCTTGTCACTCTGCCGCTCACCTCTCCACCCCTGGAGCGGGCAAATTCTTCCACTGCGTCTGCGGCTCCTTTACGGATTTCCCGTACGTCCCAGTTGATTCCGCTCATCCTTGTTTCCACGCTGAAGGGGATAAAAACGGCGTTTTCGGGCGGGTGAATATCCTGACTGCGGATACCAACCTTCTGCTTCGCGAGAACGACGATGCTTCTGCCCTCCGGCGTTTCATCAGCCAACGACGAAAAGAGCGCTGCCTCCGCGAGTTCTTCTCCGGAAACGCCGTCCGCCGGGATGAAATCAGTCGCCATCCGGCTGCCCAGCGTTATCGTTCCGGTTTTGTCCAGCAACACCACGTCCACGTCGCCGGCTGCCTCCACCGCGCGGCCGCTTAAGGAAATGACGTTCTTCCGCAGCAGCCGGTCCATTCCGGCGATTCCGATGGCAGGGAGCAGCCCGCCGATGGTAGTCGGCATCAGACAGACCAGCAAAGCCACCAGAACAGAGATGGATATGGAAACATGTATGTAGGAAGCAAAAACGGGAAGCGCGAGAACTACGACGAGAAAGAGGATTGTCAGTCCGACCAAAAGTATTTCCAGAGCAATTTCGTTGGGTGTTTTCTGGCGTTTGGCGCTTTCCACCATCGCCACCATGTGGTCCAGGAAGGTGTCGCCCGGGTCCGTGCTGATACGGGCGGTAATCCGTCCCGACAGGATTTTTGTGCCGCCGGTTATGCCGCTCCGGTCACCACCGGCTTCGCGCACCACCGGCGCCGATTCGCCGGTAATGGCGGATTCGTCAACCAAAGCCACCCCCTGTACGATTTCGCCGTCTCCCGGAACCAGTTCGCCGGCATCCACAACAACGATGTCTCCCTTGCCAAGCATCAGGGCCGGCACTTGTTCCACGTGACCGTCGGGAAACACTTTTGTCCCGTGAGTCTCGCTCCGGGTACGGCGCAGCGTTTCGGCCTGCGCCTTCCCGCGGCCTTCGGCAAGCGCCTCGGCGAAGTTCGCAAATAGAACCGTAAACCAAAGCCAGAGGCTGATTTGAAAATCAAACCAGAATTTCCCGCCGGCAACGGAATCGACGATAGTAATAACGGTCGTAGTCAAAGCCCCCAATTCAACCACGAGCATGACCGGACTGCGCCAGAGTGTAACCGGATTCAACTTAACAAAAGACCCGCGCAATGCGGCGCCCGTCAGTTCGCTCTGCCAGAGATTTTTTCTTTGGGCTGTCATCGGTCTCCTCTAAAACATAATTCCCGACATAAGCTGTAGATGTTCCAAAAACGGCCCGATTACCAAGACCGGGAAAAACGTAAGGGCGCCGACAATCACGATAACACCGCACAAAATGACGATAAAAAGCGGATTTTCCACGGGAAACGTTGCGGAACTTGTCGGAAAGGTACGCTTCCGCGCGAGCGAACCCGCGATAAACAGCGCCGGGAGTATTGTTAGAAACCGGCCGGCCAGCATGCCGAAACCGGTCAGGAGATTATAAAAAATTGTATTGGCGCTCAGCCCGGCAAAAGCAGAACCGTTGTTTCCCATGGCGGAAGCACAGGCATACACTATTTCCGTAAAACCGTGCGGTCCAAGATTACCCCGACTTGCCAGTCCGAGCGGAGACGCCACTCCGACAGCAATCATTATCAGCAAAAACACGCAGGGTCCGATAAGCGCGATAACGGCCATAACCATTTCCAAGGGTTCCAGTTTCTTACCGAGTAACTCCGGCGTTCTGCCAATCATGAGACCGCAGAGAAACATGGTCAGAATCGCATAAAAGAATATGCCGATAAGTCCGACACCAACGCCGCCGAAGATTACTTCGCCGATGGCCATGTTGAATATCAACGGAATACTGGTACCCGGCAGAAAACTATCGTGCATCGCATTGACCGAACCGTTGGAAGTGACCGTTGTCGCCTGTCCCCACAGAACCGATTCCGTAACGCCGAAACGGACTTCTTTGCCCTCCATGTTTGCGTTCCCGGCAATACCCGCACCGGTAAAAAGTGGATTTCCGCGGTGTTCCGCCGATGCCGCAATTAAAAAACCGACGCAGAACAGAAGGGCCATTGAACAGAAAAACACCCAGCCGGCCCGGCGCCGGTTCGTCAGGGCACCGAAGGCAAAAGGCATGGCTGCCGGTATCAGAAGGATGGCGAGCAGTTCTACGAAACCCGAAAAAGGCGTGGGGTTTTCAAACGGGTGGCTGGAATTGGCGTTGAAAAACCCGCCGCCGTTGGAGCCCAGTTGCTTGATGGCAACCTGGGATGCCGCCGGGCCAACCGCAATGACCTGACTCTCCCCTTCCATCGTCTGGACACGGGGATATCCGCGAAAAGTTTGAACAACTCCCTGCGAAACAAGAACAACCGAACAGATAATGGACAGCGGCAGAAGAATGTATAGGATTGACCGCGTTACATCAACCCAGAAGTTCCCGATGGTGGAACACGACTTACGCATGAAACCACGTAAAAAAGCAATGCAGGAAGCTATTCCGGCGGCGGCGGAAACAAAGTTTGGGGTCGTAAGTCCGAGCATCTGGGTAAAGTACGCCATCGTTGTTTCGCCGCCGTAGGACTGCCAGTTGGTATTTGTGGCAAATGAAATGGCGGTATTCAACGCGGTATCCCACCGGACAGCACCCAGATGCTGGGGATTGAAAGGCAGTCCGCCCTGAATCCTTTCTAGGATGAATAGAAACGCGATGCCGAACAAGGTAAGGATGCAAAATGACCCGGCATATTGCTTCCAGGTCATTTCTTCACCTTCGTCGATTCCGCACAAACGATAAATAATCCGCTCAACCGGCCGCAGCCATCTCATAAATAACGGCTGTTGACCGCTGAATACGGAAGCGATATAGCGGCCGAGCGGAACCGCCAAAAGAAGTAATACGATGAAGAAAATTATGAAGTACATAAGGGGGGGTCTATCAGTTGTTTTACAAATTAGTTATTTTACCACCTTCATTTACTGGTAGCAAGGAAAAACAGACGACCATCTGCGACCATAAAAATTACCCTTCTGTTTGCGCTAAAACTAATTCTCCGCCTTCCGGGTGCCACAGTTCCGCAATCTGCGGTTCCAGTTTCCGTACGGCGGCTTCTTCGCTGGCAAGGTAAAAATAATCCGGGCTTTTCGCGGCCACCATCGGTCTCAGTTTCACCCGGTCAATCAGTCCGAACATACCACCGTTGAAACCCACGATGATACTGAACGGACCGTTTAGAAGAGCGGCTCCATAGATAACCCGCATCCTTTCGTACTCTTTGCGCTCTTCTTCGGATTTGAGGTCTATTTCAGACCAGAGCGGCGCCGCTAAAATCGCCCCGAGCTTTTCCAGGGGAACCCGGTGTCGCCGCGCCAGAAGATCAACCAGATAGGTAATGACTTCCGTATCAGTTGCCAGGCAACAGTTATAACCGAAATTCTCCAGGTAACGGCGGTTGACTCCGTAAGAAGAAACCTCGCCGTTGTGAACCACGGACCAGTTCAGGAGATTGAACGGATGCGCGCCGCCCCACCAGCCGGAACTGTTGGTCGGAAAACGGCCGTGGCCCAGCCACATATATCCGCTGTATTCATCCAAACGGAAAAACTCCGCGATCTCCTCCGGCCAGCCCACTCCCTTAAAGACGCCCAAATTCTTACCGCTGGATACGACAAAAGCCCCTGCTATCTCCCGGTTTATCTTCATCACGCTTAAAACCACCTGCTCTTCTTCCGCAAGAAGCGGAACCAAATTCGGTTTGACTCTGGCAAAGTAACGCCACAATAACTGCGGGCAATGCAGACGTCCGGCCGCGACCGGAATCGGCTCATCGCGGTCAATTTCAAAAACGCTCTTCAGGTATTCCTCGGTTTTATTCTTGGCGCCTTGCGAATCATAAAGCAGGTGCAGGGCAAAATGGTCCGGAAAATCCGGGTAGATACCGTACCCGGCAAAACCGGCGCCCAGACCGTTTGCCCGGTCCCGCATCACGCTAATGCCCTCGGCTATACGGCTGCCGGAAAAAGGAATGGATTGCAGGCTTAAAATTCCAAAGACGCTGCAACCGCTGATATCTTTTTCCATACCTGTTCTGTTGTTTAACATAAAATTTTTACCACAAAAAAAGCCTCCAGAAGCACAAGCAACGTTGCTTCTGGAGGCGACTTTGCCTCTATTTCGCGATATTATATCACGCTGTTTTTTTAGATGTCAAATTTGCCGGTAATATTAATTTTGCCCCGGCTTATAACGGTAATAATCTTCCGGAACGCGTTTTACGATTTCTTTAATCGCGTTATCCAGCATTACCGCCACCGCCTTCTCCATCGGCGTATTTTTATACTTCCCGAAACCACCGGCCAAAACCACGCCGCCGACCCCAACGCCGCCGACCACACCGAACTTAAAATCAGAAGCTTTTCCTTCCACCTTCGCCGAACTGATTACCCGTCCGGTGCGCACGTCAACCAGGCGGATATTGGCCGCGATATAAGCCTTTTTGTTTTTGCCTCCAACTCCCAATCCGAACGGCAAGCCGATAGCGATACCGCCGCCGCCGGACCCTTCCGCGTTCGGTTCAAAAGCGGTAATCGCCCCGGTAAGAAGAATATCCGCGCCTTCTAAAGTTCCCTTTTCCGCCGCCTTGCCCTTTTCGGTATAGCCGGATTCACTCAACGCTAATTCTTCTTTAATGTCGGAAAGTCCCTCGCCCCTTTCCAGAACGATAAAACGGTTGCTCTGAAAAAGCGAGTCGACCAGCATGTCCGACATTCCGGTTCCGATTTCACCGTAACCTTGAGCCGCTTTCATCTCAAACCGGGCAACCGCGATTCTCGCCTTCGGCCCCCGATAGGTGGTAACCTCGGCAACCGATGGACCGTTAGCGGTTACGGTGGTGCTAATCTCTTCGGTAGTGGCACAAGAAGCAGTAAACAAAACCAACGCCATCAAACCCAAAAATCCGATTCCTTTTTTCATGCGTCCTCCGTTAACTACGGTGAACTGTAAATGGTAAACAGTGAATGGTAACTACGTATTTAACCGGTAATTGTTACCGTTCACTATTAACTATTCACAATTCACTGTTTTTAGGTGGAGATAGGGGGATTCTCGAACCACACGACCACCTCGCTTCGGAAACAGGTCTTTAGCTGGTCGCTACAAGATATGACGTTTCCTTCGCTCGTTTTCGAGAGGGGTGCTTCCCCTCTCGAATAACTCACCCCCACCGAGACAACGCGGGAAAATGCCTTTTCCCGCACCCTTTGAGGTCGGGGGTTCGAATCCCCTTGTGTAAGCTTAAATTGTGGAGATAGGGGGATTCGAACCCCCGACCTCCTGCGTGCAAGGCAGGCGCTCTCCCAGTTGAGCTATATCCCCATGTTTGTTTAATTTTACCAAATACGGCTTTATCCGTCAAAAACATTGACGCCTCAACCGTTATAACGTAAAATAAAACAAACAAAATTCACCCCCACCTCGCCTCCCCCGTCAAAGGGGAGGGAATATGAAGGTAAAAAAGGAAGAAGATGGATAACTGGCGACTGATTGACAGCGGTGAAAGAACCGGAAAATATAACATGGAGTTTGACCTTAAACTCCTTGCCTCGGCCGAAAGAGGGGAAATCCCGCCTACCTTAAGATTTTACCGATGGAACCCGCCGGCGGTTTCTTTGGGTTCCGGACAGAAACCCGAAGAAGAAGCAAACCTTGATTTCTGTCGGCAGAATGGAATTGACGTAGTACGCCGGCCCAGCGGGGGCGGAGCCATCCTCCACGAAGATGAAATTACCTATTCTTTCACCAGCCGAATTTCAGACCACCCGGCCTTCCAAGACCTGCTGTCTTCCTATTACATCATCGTCGAGGGGTTGATGGAAGGCCTTAAAAAAATAGGCGTCGACGCCGAGGTCCGAGGCGGAAAAAGTTCCGGACCGGAAAGATACATACCCTGCTTTGCCCTCTCCAGCCGGCACGACTTGGTGGTCAAAGATAAAAAAATCATCGGCAGCGCACAGCGCCGTAAAAAGAACGCCTTCATGCAGCATGGTTCTATTCCAATCTCCTACAATCCACGACTGGTAACCGGGGTCTTTCAAAACCCTCAGGACTTTTTTGACAAAGCAACCTCTATCACGGAAATCCTGGGGCACCGGCCGGAGGATAACGTAATAAAAAACGCGCTGGTGGAAGGGATGGAGGAAACACTGGGTATAAGGTTTCAAAAATAATGTCATCTATGAAAGGACTGTGTCAAATCGCGTAACTCGTCCCTTTCAAAAACGTAGTTTACATAAATTATTCTTAAACCGGTTAAACCGGATTGTATCGTTGGATTTATGTATCCAGTCATCTATT
>JBAZEZ010000030.1:0-12609 GCA_041653615.1 Candidatus Ratteibacteria bacterium | reverse complement strand
TATTACCGCCGGGGAGATTTCACGTAAAAATCTTTCGGTGGTTAACGTGGTGGCGCCGTTTTCGCAGATTGAAAAAGCAATTATCGGAACGCCGGGAATTTCGGCCCGGGGTTTGAGCGCCGACGATATGGACACCGTCCAGCAGATCGAATTCTTGATTAAACGCGTCAGCCGAGTGATTATTCTGGCGGATAGTTCTAAAATCGGTCGGGAATGTACTTATCCTACCAGAAGCATGCGCATGATAAAACTGGATATTAAAAAAGGAAAGAAGTACATCCTGGTTACGGACCGGAATAACGACGTCAAGCCCGGAGTGACCGATACTATTTCCAAACTTCAGGATTTCGGTTTTCAGGTTATCAGGGAGGGATAGCATGTGCGGAATTTTTGGTTACATCGGTTCGAAAAAAGCGCTGCCTTTTATTCTTAAAGGATTGTCCGATTTGGAATATCGGGGGTATGATTCCGCCGGCGTGGCTTTGATTAACGAAAAAGGCCTTCTGGTCGAAAAATGCAAGGGTAAGGTTGCCGACCTGGCGCGCAGTGTAAAGGAAAATGACGCGTCCGTGGGCATCGGTCACACCCGGTGGGCCACCCACGGTTCGCCGAGTTATGTCAACAGCCATCCCCACCTGGATTGCCGCGGTCGGATTGCCGTGGTGCACAACGGCACGATTGATAATTTTCGGCAGCTACGGGAAGACCTGGAGGCCCGCGGTCACCGTTTCTGTTCCGAGACTGATACTGAAGTCTTACCGCACCTGCTGGAGGAAACGGTCAGGGATTTTGGTTTTACGGCGGAGGCGTTGCGCCGGGCCCTGAAATCCGTCAGGGGCAGTTACGGAATGGCGGTTCTTTCGGTCGACCATCCGGACCGGATACTGGTGGCCCGGCACGGCAGCCCGCTCATTATCGGTTCTTCGGAAGAAGGTTATTTTCTATCTTCCGACATTCCGGCGCTTATTTCCCACACCCGTTCGGTAACTATTCTGCAGGACGGCCAGGCCGGTTTTTTACGGCGGGACGGATTTAAACTTTTCACTATTAAGACGGGCCGTTCCTGTCCCGTCGAAGTTCACAAGGTAAATTGGCAGGCCGCGGCTTCGGAAAAAGGAAAGTTCGGCCATTACATGCTCAAGGAAATTTACGAACAGCCGCTTGTCTTGAGGAACCTTTTCCGGTATTACGTTGACTCCGAACGTGATATTCAGTTTCCGGAACTAAATTTTTCGGACCGGAATTTGAAAAAAGTAAAGCGAATCGTTATCGTCGCCTGCGGAACTTCCTGGCATGCCGGATTGGTTGCCAAGTATTTTCTGGAAGAATATGCTTCGGTGCCGGTTGAAATTGAAAACGCGGCGGAATTTCGGTATCGGAAAACAGTCCTTACGTCAGACGACATTCTTTTGGTTATCAGCCAATCCGGGGAAACGGCTGATACGCTGGGCGCCCTCAAAAAAGCCCGGGACGAAAAGATAAAAACCTTCGCGGTTTGTAATGTGCCGGATAGTTCGATTTGCCGGCAGAGTGAAGGTGTGATTATGACTGAGGCGGGTCCGGAAATTGGCGTTGCTTCAACCAAAGCTTTTACCAGTCAGCTAGCCGTTCTTTATCTTTTGGGGTTGAAGATAGCGCGTCTGAAAGGGGAAATAACCGAAAAACAGTGCTGTCAGTTTTTAACCCAGCTTTTCCGGATTCCGGAGAAGATGGAAGTGATTATGAAAGAGGCAAGCCAGGTGGAGGAAAGCGCCGACCGGTATTTTCGCACGGCTAACGCGCTCTACCTGGGACGCGGCTATAATTATCCGATTGCTTTGGAGGGCGCGTTAAAGTTGAAGGAGATTTCGTATATCCACGCGGAAGGATTGCCGGCCGCCGAGATGAAGCACGGCCCGATTGCCCTGATTGATTGGAATATGCCGGCGGTAGTTATCGCGCCCGACGACCGGACTTATTCCCGGGTACTGCTTAACGTTGAAGAAGTTAAGGCGCGCGGGGGTGAAGTTATCGCGGTAGTTACCACCGGAGATTGTCAGATGAAGGAAAAGGCCGACAGCCTGATTTATATTCCCCGCACGATAGACCCGCTCAATCCGTTTCTAACCGTTCTGCCCCTGCAGCTTCTGGCTTATTACATTGCGGTGCTACGGGGATGCAATGTGGACCAGCCCCGCAATTTGGCCAAGAGCGTTACGGTAGAGTAATACCGGTTCGAATTCAATCAAATAGCATCGTTGTCTGCGGCGTCATCTTCGTCGGCGTACGTTTCTGTACGCCTCCTTCGGCTCGCCGAAGCCTTTGGCGAAGGGGCGGCCTGGCCTCATCCTTGGATGTCTTGCCGTAGGTAAGCCTCCGGCTTGCTCTCTGACTGTGAATTCAAACCGGTATACGCATCCCTACTACGGTTTTTCTCCCGCCGCTTGCTCATCTGCTTCGACCTTGGCTGCTTTACTCAGCTTGATTTTTTGGATAGCGGCATTTTGTTCGGAACTGGTGCGGGAAAAAATGTGAGTGCCGTTTCCGACGGCAACAAAAAAAAGATAATCGGTCCGGGCCGGGTAGAGGGCCGCCTTGATTGATTGCTCGCCCGGATTACAGATTGGTCCGGGCGGCAGGCCACGGTGCAGGTAGGTGTTGTACGGGGAGTTTGTCCTCATAAGGCGCCGGGTCAGGTGCGTGTTCCAGGAACCAAGCGCGTAGAGAATGGTGGGGTCGGCTTCCAGGCGCATTCCTTTACGGAGGCGGTTGTGAAACACGGAACTGACAATTGCTTTTTCCGCGGTGCTTTTCGCCTCGCGTTCGATAACGGAAGCCAGGGTTACCGCGTCCTTTTGGGATAATCTTATCCGTTTTGCCTGCAAGTTCCATTCCGGTTTCCAGGCTTTGTTAAAACCCTCGCGTAAGGTCAGGGCAATTTTTTCCGCGGAAAATTCCGACGAGATGAAGTAAGTATCGGGAAAGAGAAAACCCTCCATTTTTTGTTCCAGCGTCACCGCCAAAAATTTTTCCCGGGCGCAGAGATCTTTATCTTCCAATAGTTTTGCTATTTCCCGGGCGCTCCAGCCTTCCGGTATTGTTATCCGGACTACAGCTGTTTCCCCGCGGACCAGTTTTTGCAGGGCTTGGAAAGGACTGCTTCGCAAAGGAAACTCATAGAGTCCGGCTTTCAATCTTTTTTCTTTTTCGGAGATTTTTGCGGCCAGAATAAAGAGGCGGGGCGTTCGGAGCAGTCCTTTTCGGGAGAGGTGGTTTGTAATTTCCCGCAAGGTCATTTCCGGCGCGATGCGGACTGTTTCCGTCTTGGCGCGGGAAGGCAAAAAGATGCCCAGCGCTAAAAGAATGACTCCGCTCAAAAAGGCGGTTGCGATTGTCAGGATATACTTTTTC
Organism: Candidatus Ratteibacteria bacterium; assembly: GCA_041653615.1. Lineage (GTDB taxonomy): Bacteria > Ratteibacteria > UBA8468 > MWAK01 > MWAK01 > JAHJUB01. Next base: position 9,219 of record JBAZEZ010000030.1, on the reverse strand, counting down.
CGCATGTCGTTTATTGTATCTTAAGTCCGGTCTTTGCGGCAAGTGTGCGGCTTGACGCATTTTTTTTAGATATGGTATAGTATCAAAAAGTATTTTAAGTTTTTAAAAAAGGAGGGAATATGTGGGCTTTAATCGGCGGAATTGTGGCAATTGTGGTCGGTTATCTGTTGGCTGGTCCGGGTCCTTTGGGAAAAGCCACTTTGTGGTTTGTTGGCGGTGGTCTGGTTGTACTCTTGGTTTTAGGTGGTTTGGTGGCAGTTGCTTCCGGTATCAGCGACATTAAAGACCGGATGGCCGAAAAGAAAGAACCGGAAAAAGAAGAAACAAAGACTTAAATAGCGCCTGTAGCTCAATTGGATAGAGTGCCGGGCTTCGAACCCGTAGGTTGGGCGTTCAAGTCGCCCCAGGCGCGCTTTGTTTATGGAAAAAAGCAGGGCTTGGGTAGAGATAGATGTTGCCGCGATAAGAGCGAATCTGAACGCCGTCCGTAAGATAATTACTCCGGCTCGTGTTTTAGCCTGCGTTAAAGCCAACGCTTACGGATTAGGCGCCGCCGTGATAGCGCCTTTTATCGAAAAAGATGTCGAGATGTTCGGCGTGGCTACCGTTTTCGAAGGCACGCAACTTCGGCGGACCGGAATTAAAAAAAGAATCCTGGTTTTGGGGTTGGTTTCGGAAGAGGAGTTTGAAGAAGGTTTAAAGAGCGGATTGGAGTTTACCGTTGCTGACCGGAAAGCGGTTAGTCGAATTTCCGCGCTTGCGTTAAGATTAAAAAAAGAAGCCGCGATTCATTTGAAGGTCGATACCGGCATGGGCCGGCTCGGTGTAAGCTCGCAGGAACTGCCGCAATTTTACCGTTGGTGCCTGAACTTCAACGGCATAATGATTTCCAGCATTTTTACCCATTTTCCGGTTGCGGAGACCAGGAACGAGTTTACACTGAAACAGATAGGGGAGTTTCGGAAAGTTACGGACCCCCTCACCTTGCCCCGTAGAAAAGAATTATTTCAACGGGGTTTGCCTATCTCGGGAGAGAGGAAGATAATGCGGCACGCGGCCAATTCCGCGGCCGTTTTTAATTATCCGGAAAGTTATTTTGATTTTGTCCGTGTTGGTTTAGCCCTCTACGGGTCTTTTCCTTTCAGTCCCACTGGGTCTCCTTATAAATCCTTACTTAAGCCGGTTGCTGCCTTAAAAGGGAGGATTGTTTTTCTGAAAGAGATTAACCGGGGCGATTCGGTAAGTTACGGGCGTATCTTTCGCGCAAAAAAGAAAACGAGGGTGGCTACTGTTTCCGTCGGGTATATGGATGGATACGGTCGGAATCTTTTTAATTCGGCATCAGTTCTGGTTGGCGGGAAGCGCTGTTCGGTGATCGGAAATATCTGTATGGATATGATGATGGCGGATGTTTCGGAAGTTGACGCCGCCGTGGTTGGGGATGAGGTTGTTTTGATTGGTCGGCAGAAGAAAGAGGAAATCCGGGTAGAAGAGGTTGCCGGTTGGGCGAGTACAGTTCCGCACGAAATTTTAAGTCGGATTGGTCCCCGGGTGAATCGAATATACAAAGGACAAAACGCATATGATTGAACGATATAGTCGGCCGCAAATGCAGCGGCTCTGGAGCGAGGAAAAGAAATTTCAGACCTGGCTGGAGATTGAACTGGCGGTCGTGGATGCCTGGTGTTCGCTGGGCAGGGTTCCGGTTAAGGCGGCAAAAGAGATAAGGAATAAGGCCGGTTTTGAAGCAAACCGGATTACGGAATTGGAAAAGGAAACTCACCACGACGTGGTTGCGTTCATCGAAACGGTTTCCGAAAAAATCGGGCCGCTTTCGGCATACTTTCATCTGGGTTTGACTTCTTCCGACCTCCTGGATACGGCTAACGCGCTTCTTTTGAAAGAATCCGCCTCTGTTTTAATTGACGGTCTGGAGGAATTAAAAGATGTTTTTTATTTGAACGCTTCTTTATATAAAGATACTATTCAGATGGGACGTACCCATGGAATTCACGCGGAACCGATCAGTCTGGGTTTGAAGTTTTGCGGTTTTTACGCCGAGGTTGTGCGGTCGCTGGAACGTTTAGAACGGGTACGGCAGGAGATTTCAGTAGGCAAAATAAGCGGAGCGGTCGGCACCTTCGCTCACCTATCGCCCGAGGTGGAAGAATATGTCTGTCGTAAATTGAATCTACAGCCGGAGCCGGCGGCAACCCAGGTGGTATCCCGGGACCGTTACGCGGAGTATGTTTGCCAAATCGCGGTGGTTGGCGCCTCCCTGGAACGGTTTGCCCTGGAAGTCAGGCATCTGCAGCGGACGGAAGTGGCGGAGGCGGCGGAACCTTTCGGAGTCGGACAGAAGGGGTCTTCGGCGATGCCCCATAAGCAGAACCCGATTCTTTCGGAACGCATCTGCGGTCTGGCCCGTATTTTAAGGGCAAACGCAATGGTCGCTCTTGAGAACGTAGCACTCTGGCACGAACGCGACATCAGTCATTCTTCGGCCGAGCGGATTATTCTTCCGGACAGCACTATTCTGCTGGATTACATGATTTACCTGGCGATAAGAATTTTTTCGGGTTTGCGGGTGGATCCGGATCGAATCAAGGAAAACCTTAATCTTACCGGCGGTCTTATTTATTCCCAGCGTGTTCTTTCGGCGCTGGTCAGCAAGGGGCTTAGCCGGCCTGATGCCTATAAATTGGTTCAGCAAAACGCGCTTTCCGCCGCAAAAGAGAAAAGTGATTTTAGGGAGAAGTTAAAGAGCGATTCAAACGTAAAAAAGTATTTGAAACCGGTCGAGATTGACGCTCTTTTTAACCCGGACTATTTTTTGCGCCATCAGGATTACATTTACAAACGCGTTTTCAAGAAAGGTAAAATTTAATGAACGAAAAAACAGAAGATTTGCAGCCGTTTTGGCATACAACCAGCCATATTCTTGCCCACGCGGTTAAGGAGTTGTACCCGGAAGTAAAACTGGGGACCGGACCGGCGATTGAGAATGGTTTTTACTATGATTTTTACCGGCCGCAACCGTTTACGCCCGAGGACTTGAGGCGGATTGAAGTCCGGATGAAGGAGATTGCGGCGTTAAATCTGCCGGTGGTTCGGGAGGAAAAAGATCGAAAGGAAGCGGAAGCTCTTCTTCAAAAAAACGGGGAAAAGTTCAAATTGGAAATTTTGAGCGAACTTCCGGACGGCAAGATTACTTTTTATCGGCAGGGCGAATTTGTTGATTTATGCGCCGGTCCTCATCTGAAATCAACCGGAAAAGTTAAAGCGCTCATCCTTCTTTCCGTGGCGGCTAGTTACTGGCGGGCCGACGAAAAGCGGGAGAGCATGCAGCGTATTTACGGAATTTCGTTTTCCGGCCAGGCCGCTTTGGATGAATACCTGAAGCGTTTGGAAGAGATAAAGGAACGGGACCACCGAAGGCTGGGTGTGGAACTTGACCTCTACAGTTTTCAGGAGGAGGCTGGACCGGGCTTCGTCTTCTGGCATCCCAAGGGTGCTGCGGTCAGGCGGGTTATCGAAGAACACCTGATGCGCGAACAGCAGAAGCGCGGTTATCAGATTATTTACACCCCCCACCTGGCTGACCAGCGGCTTTGGCAGATTTCCGGGCACCTTGATTTTTACCGGGAGAACATGTTTCCGGCCCTGGAGATGGAGAACCAGAGGTTGCAGGTTAAACCGATGAACTGTCCCGGCCACATCCTGATATACAAGAACCGCCGCCGCAGTTATCGGGAACTGCCGTTGAGGTGGGCGGAGTTAGGCACCGTCTACCGTTTAGAGAAGAGTGGGGTGCTGCACGGTCTCTTGCGGGTGCGGGGTTTCACCCAGGACGACGCTCATATTTTTTGCCGCCCCGAAGACCTGAATAATGAGGTCAAGAACGCGGTTTCTTTTACCCTGGATTTATTGAGGACATTCGGTTTTTCGGAATTTGAAATTTTCTTGAGTACCCGTCCGGAAAAATTTGTCGGTTCCGAAGGGAATTGGGAGCGGGCTACAGCCGCCCTGAAGGAAAGCCTGGAATCGCTGGATGTCAACTATCAGATTGATCCCGGCGAAGGCGTTTTTTACGGACCCAAGATTGATATTAAAATCAAAGATGCGTTAGGCCGTTCCTGGCAGTGTTCCACCATCCAGGTTGATTTCAATTTGCCGGAACGTTTCGGTCTTTCCTTTATTAATTCCGAAGGAAAGGAAGAACAACCGATTATGATTCACCGGGCCCTGCTGGGTTCCCTGGAGCGGTTTTTCGGAGTGTTGGTTGAACATTACAAAGGCGCTTTTCCGTTCTGGCTGGCGCCGGTGCAGGTGGCTGTTTTGCCGATTACCGAAGAGGAGTTTGATTATGCCCAAAAAGTTTTTGAGCGCTTGACGAAAGACGGGTTTCGGGTTATGATTGATAACTCTGACGAAAAAATCGGCAAAAAGATTAGACGGGCGGAGATGGAAAAGATTCCCTTTCTGGCAATTTTGGGAAAACGGGAGAAGGAAGCGGGCACGGTTGCTTTGCGGGAGCACGGAAAAGGCGAACAGGGTGTGATATCGTCAGAAGAACTGCTTGTTAAATTCAAGGAACTTTGTAATCAAACAGGAGGTGCGACATAATTCCAGGAAGAAAATTTGTACACAGACCGGCAAAAAGGTTTATCAGAGTCAACTATCAGATTAACGCGAAAGAATTACGGTTGATTGACGAAGTCGGTAATGCCGCCGGCGTAGTAAAACGCGAGGATGCGCTGGCGCGCGCGAAAGCGGTCGGTCTTGACCTGGTGGAGATTGTGGCTCAGTCGGTGCCGCCGGTCTGCCGCATAATTGATTTTCATAAATATAAATACGAGCAGGAGAAGAAGGAGCGTGAACAGCGCAAGAAGCATCGGACCGCGGAACAGAAGGAAATCAGGTTTTCCCCGGTAATCAGCGAACACGATTATACGTTTAAGAAAGAGCACATCAGGGAATTTATAAAGGCCGGCAACCGGGTTAAAGTTTTAGTACGGTTTCGCGGCCGTCAGAACATACACCCTGAAAGGGGACGGGAAATCCTGGACCGGCTCACCAAGGAACTGGCGGAGATTGCGGTTGTAGAGAGGAGTTCGAGATTTGAAGGCGGCGCAATTGACATAATCATGCGGCCGGTGTAAAATATACAGACGCTCGGGTGTCTGGTTTCGTAAAACGCCCTTCGTGTCAGACAAAAACTACGCAACTCCGGTTTGAGACTCTCCGTGTTTTCGCCTGTAATTCAAGGCGAGCCCCGGATACTCTAATCTTCGTACTGCTTGTTTTGTGGCTGACACTCCGTGAAGTTTTATAAACCAGAACTCCCTCGCTTAAAAAGAACGACCTTTTAAAAAATTACAATAAAATGCCTAAAAATAAAACGAGAAAGAGCGCGGCCAAAAGATTAAAAAGAACCGGTTCCGGAAAGGTTAAGCGGGCGCAGGCTTATGCCAGTCATCTTCTTTCCAGTAAATCGCGTAAGCAAAAAGCCAGGTTACGCAAAACCGTTTTGGTTGCGGGTTCCGATGCGAAATCAATCAGGAGGTTGATGCCTTATGCCTAGGAGTACAAATAATTCGGCTGCACGTCAACGGCACAAGAAGGTGCTGAAACGCGCCAAAGGTTTTCGTCAGGCTCGTTCCAAGTGGTATATGTTTGCCAAGCAGTTTTCGGAGAAAAGTCTGGATTATGCCTGGCGCGGACGCCGGATACGGAAGCGCGATTTCCGTTCATTGTGGATTGTCAACATTAACGCCGCGGTGCGAGCGCATGGTCTTTCTTACGGCCTTTTCATCCACGGTTTGAAAAAAGCCGGAATTCTGCTTGACCGTAAAGTTCTGGCGGATTTGGCTGTTTCCGAACCGGCCACTTTTCAGAAACTCGCGGAAACCGCTAAAAGCAAGTTGCCTTCTCCTCCCCAGTCCCCCGCGTAATATTTTACCGCCGCCGCATTAAATCGTTTTACATTTACTGCTTAAGAATTTTTTAGGACGCAGATGTACGCAGAAACAGCAGGACAATGCTTAATGATAATTTTTTAGAGTAATCCTATAAAGTAATCTTTAAAATCTGTATCTGCGGTAATCTGCGAAAATCAGCGTTCGATTAACTTATTTTTTCCCCTCTTCTCTCTTCCGCCCGAAAATCAACAAAACCGCCAGCGGTATATAACCGAGGAAATAATAGTATCTGTCCGTCGGTACCGTTAAATAAATAAAAGGCAGTTCGGAGATTGACCGGGTAAGATAATAAAAGGCGGTTGAAAGAAAAAGAGCGGCCGGACCGAAGACGGCGCCGGCGAGACCCGGCAGCATAACCAGGAAAGTTTCGAAGACGATTAAAGCGGAAAACGGTACGAAAAAAAGGTTGGTGAAGATGCCCAGAATCTGAATGTTGCCGAAGTGGAAAGCAACCAGCGGGATACTGGCCAACTGACCGATGATTGCGGCGGACAGGCCGGTTGCCAGCCAGTTGGGCCAGTTCGGGAAGTAGCCGCTTATCCGGTCCGCTCCGGCAATGAGACCCAGGGTGATGCCGAAGGTCAATTGCCATCCGGCGTCGAGTAGGGAGAAGGGGTTGACTAAAAGTAGGAGAAAGGCGGCAAAACAGAGGGCGTAAATCGGTTTACTGGGGCGATTCAGAACTTTACCCAGGTAGTAAAATCCGGCCATCAGGCCGGCGCGTACCACCGGTGCAGCCAAGCCGCAGGCCAGCGTGAATAGAAAGATGGCGGGAAGACAGCAGGCGGCGCGCAGCCGCGGGTGCAGCGGGAAAGGCGATAGGATAAGGTGCAGGAAGAGTAGAAAGAAAGCGACGTTGAAACCGGATACAACCAGGAGGTGATAGGTTCCGATTTTCCGGAAAGGTTCTTTTACGATTGCGTTCGGCTGGCGCAGACCGAATGACATGGCTTCCAGGATGACGGCCTGCGGTTCTTCCGGTATGGTCCGGGCCAGTTTATTTTTCAGACGCGCTCTCAGCCGGAAAGAAAAGGAAATAATACGGGAAAGTTGTTCCGTGTCGAATACGGACAGGTCGGCGTTCTTGGGGTAAGCAATCGCATAGATACGTTGTCGGGCAAGATAGGCCGGGTAATCAAAATTGTTTTCCGAAGCCGGTTTTTCCACGACCACCCTCGCTCTCATCCGGTCTCCGTAGTAAAGAGGTACGGACCCGCCCTTAAAGACCAGAAGCAGGTTTCCGCTGACCGGCCGGATGCTGATTGGTTCCGTGATTTTTTCCAGACGTACCAGCGCGCTTCCATTTTCCTCGGCCGGGTTGTTAATTATCGTTCCCTGGATGAGTATCGGTCCTTTGGTCTGAAACCGGCTGATATCGGAAAGCGGAATGTTCCGGTAGCGCTGGGTGTGGCTGATACCGAAAAAGAGAAGGCAAAGCAGGAGAAGGGAAGAAGCAAAGGCTTTTTTTCGATGGATGGTTGCCGCAAACGCCAAGAGCGATAATGTGGCCAGCCAGAAGAAGAGGTATGGATGTTGGGGAACTATTCCGGCGAGCAAGATTCCGAAAATAAAGGAGACAAGTAAGACCGGTAGGGGCTCAATCGGAAGTAACGCCCTCATAGACGATGCGTACCTCTCCGGCGATGAATATTTCGCTATCCTGTTCGCTGACGGTTAGGATTTCTCCGGAAGCCGCCCGGACTTTAACCGGCAGATTAATTTTGCCTAGTTGGCGGAGCAGGAAACCGGTTGCCGCGGTTCCGGTTCCGCAGGAGAGCGTTTCGTCTTCCACGCCCCGTTCGTATGTACGGATGAGGACGATATCTTTTCTTATTTCCACAAAATCAACGTTGGTGCCGGCCGGTGCGAATCTGGCATGAAGCCGGATTTTGCGGCCCAACTCCTTTACCGGAAAATTTGCCAGGTCTTCAACCTCGATTACGGCATGAGGAACACCGGTGTTTACGTAACTGGCCGTAAACTGTTTTCCGTCAATTTCCAAGGGAAAGGATAGCGACGGGTTCCCGGGTTTGCCCAGGCTGGCGGTAACAAAATTCCCCGTCACTTTTCCCCGGTGTAAGCCGGCTTTCGTTTCCACCGCGACAAAACGTTCCGCTTCAGCCAGCCCTTTGCGGACCAGGTAAAGCAGGAAACAACGCAAGCCGTTTCCGCACATTTCCGCTTCGGAGCCGTCCGGGTTGAAGATACGCATTTGGAATTCCGCCTGACTTGAATTATCCAAGAGAAGCAGACCATCGGCTCCGACGGACAGATGCCTTCGGCATAAGTCCTGCGCCGCCTTAGCCGGGTTGGCAATCTTCACCGACCGGCTGTCAACGATGATGAAATCGTTTCCGGAACCAACCGCTTTCGTAAAAACCATATTTTTATTTTAACATTTTTAATAGATAGCCGCAATAATGTAATTATTTTAGGACGCAGATGTACGCAGAAACAGCAGGACAATGCTTAATGATAATTTTTTAGAGTAATCCTATAAAGTAATCTTTAAAATCTGTATCTGCGGTAATCTGCGAAAATCAGCGTTCGATTAACTTATGATAAAATATCCGCATGAATTTTAAACACCTATTTTTTCCGTGGCAAATTTTCAAGAGAACGTTGGGAGGCCGTCTGGGTTACATTCGGCGTAAATTAGGCCATTACCCGATTCCCACGGTGGATATTATTATTGAGATGGAAAATAGCCGGGTGATTTTAATCAAACGGAAGAACCCGCCATACGGGTGGGCGATTCCGGGTGGGTTTGTGGAGTGGGGAGAAAGCCTGGAAGAAGCCGCGGTCCGCGAGGCAAAAGAAGAGACCAGTTTGGGAGTCAGCGGCCTGTGCCAACTTCATACCTATAGTGTTCCGAATCGGGACCCGCGTTTTCACACCATTTCTACGGTTTTTGCGGCTAGAGCCGACGGTCAACCGAAGGCGGAAGACGATGCGATTGAAATCGGAATTTTTGGTGAAAAAGAGCTGCCGGACGAAATTGTTTTTGACCATCGGGAAATTTTAGCGGACTATTTTTTCGCAAAACACAAATTGTAAGAGAGTCCAACCCGGTTTTCAAGGTTTGAGGTTGCCACGTCGCTTCGCTCCTCACAATGATATTATGAAAGGACTACCTCCAGAGTTCTGATTAATGTTACAATCAGTCCCAAAATACAAGGAGGCAGCCCTATGGAACAAGGATACCATATCGGTATTGATTTGCACAAAAGATTTTCGC
>JBAZEZ010000029.1:0-15255 GCA_041653615.1 Candidatus Ratteibacteria bacterium | reverse complement strand
AATTTGCCAGTATTTTAAATAGGAGACTTTGAGGAGAAAAAACATGGTTAAGAAAAAATACGCGGGTTTGCTGTTTACCGTTTGGTCCATCATCTCTTTGTTCGCCGCCAACGTTAGGGCGGAAACCGTTTTTTCCACTACATTCAACAAGGACGGGTGGAGCGCCGGAGATTGGATTCTAGCTAAAAATCCGGAATTGAGCCATTTTGGCGGATGGGTTCAAAGAGAAGACAGCATTGAAAACGAGACACCTTCGGACAAACCCGGAACAACAGCGCTGGAAGAAACTTTTACGAGTATGGTTTACAAAAAGAAGGTCGGTGGAGATATTAAGGTAAGTTCCACCGTGGAATATTACGGCAGTTCGGGCCCGGGCATGGTTTTTGTTTCAGAGATGGGGAAAGATAAGGAGGGCAGGCCGGAATATCGCGAGAGCTTTGAAATTTACATCTACGACGGCGGCGTAAACATCTGGCGGCATGTCTTTAAAAACGGAAAGTGGAGTTACATAATGACGGCTTCCGCAAACTTTACCTTAAAACCCAAAACGCGCTACAAACTCGAAGCGGAGAAAAAAGGCAAGTATTTTTCCGTGGTTATCGACGGACACCGTTTTGGTTATCTGGAAACATCGCTGCCGGAGGAATTTTACGCCGGCGTAGTGGGCTGCGAAGGCATAACCCGATTTTACGACTTTAGGATAGAAAAATAAACCACCATGATTCTTTTTTTATTGTGGATAACAATCATCAGCATTTCCTGTCTCAACCTCGTCCGCAGATATTTCCCAAGCCGGGAATTCAGCCGTAAACTCCTCGATTTTTTCACGCTCTTCTACGGGGAGGTACTGCTCGGCCTTACAATCCTTGGTTTAGCGGGCGCCATTTCCGCTCTTTACTTCACCCTGTACATTTCCGTTTTCTTAGCCGTCTCAACCGCCTTGTCTCCGCCGAATTTCAGCTTGGTTAGATGGAAAAGGAGTTTCCCGATACCAGAAAGTAAACCGCTCTTCTTATTCCTGCTTATCTGCACGGTTTATCTCTTCAACATCTTCGCGCAAGGAATAATTCCGATACTCACTACCGACGGTTTATTGTATCATCTTCCAATAGCCGTTAATTGGTTGCAACACGGCCGTTTCTTACTGTTGCCGTTACCCTTCACCGACATTGCCATGACTTACTACCCTATCGGCGGAGAAATGGTCTATCTTTTTCATCTGCTTCCGCTTAACGACTCTCCGCTCTTAAATTTTGTCCAATTACCTTTCGTCGTCTACGCCGCTGTGGCTGTATACCTTTTATCCGACCGATTCAACCTGCCAAAAACCTGGTCTTTTCTCGCCGCGACACTTTTCATACTTATCAAACCGGTTTTTATGGAAACGTCGTTGGTATATGTTGAATTAATGATGGTTGCTTTTTTTCTTGCCTCGCTATATTACCTTGGCTTCGGAACAAAAAAGGGGGATTTTCTGTTGGGCGCCGTTAGCACCGGGCTCTTGGTCAGCATTAAAACCTTATCCCTGCCTTTTTTATTGCCGCTCCTCCCTTTTTTGCTTAAACCCCTCTTCCGAACCGGGTTAGCCAACCGAAACGGTGCTTGGTCTTTTCGATTCGCCTTTATTTTCCTCTTATCGGTGTTTGGCTTTTACTCTTACCTGAATAATCTTTTTGTAACCGGAAACCCGCTTTTCCCGGTATCTTTAAATTTCCGCCGGTTTGAAATTTTTCCGGGCATTTACCGCTATGTTTCCGTACCCTTGTTCTTAAAATGCAAGATGCTATTTTCCGTCCTTTCGCGTCCAATGTCGATGATTGACCTTAAAACATATTTTCTTGCCTTATTGTCTTTGGGCTGGTTTGTGGGACTGGTCGGTTGCCTCAAAAAGAAAAACTTGACGGCCCTAATAATGGCTTTGCCGCTTTGGTGCCTGATTGCTTACTGTCTGTTCGTGCCCGGTTATTACTTCCAAACGCGCCATTTAATCTTGATTTACCCCATTATGATTATCGGGTGGCTGTTTTTCTTTAACGAAATAAAAGCCTTCAGAAAAAATAAAAACCTGGAAACACTTCTTATTTTTGCTACCCTTCTCCTCTTTTTCCTGCAATTCCCCAAACCAATAAATTTTGTCTTCTTTATCTGGAGCGTATTTCTTTATTTCACAGTTACGGCATTTCACGAAAAAGCACGCCGGGGAAAACCGGAGCTTTGGTTCAAAACCCTTTCCTATTTCCTGTTATTCATCGTCCTGTTTTTTGGCTATGCTTACCTCCGCGTCATCAACATGGCAAAACCGACAAAATTTCTTGCCTGGAAACATTATTACGGAACAGAAGCAGAGGTATGGAAATGGGTCGATGAAAACACCCGGAGAAAGAAACAGACAATCGCTTACGTGGGGAATTTTTTTCTTTACCCTCTCTACGGAGACAATCTGCGAAACACTGTTTACTACCAACCCATTAACAGTATCGATGAAAAACTGGTCCACCAGTATCATTTCGATAAGGCCGTTTGTTTCCCGGCAGAAATGGAAAAACTGGAAGGTGTTTACCGGGAAATGCCGGATTATACGGTCTGGAAAGAAGGATTGAAGTCCCACGGAACAAACTGGATTTTAATTAGGAAGGAAACCGGAAAAACCTGGACCGAAGAAGAATGGATTTCAAGAAATCCCGAGAATTTCAATCTTATCTTTGAAAACAACTTTGCAAAAATATATACTTTTGAAACTTCAGCATTGACCAACCGGAAATCCGGCAGCCCCAAGGGGATTTGAACCCCTGTCTGATGGCTGAGAACCATCTGTCCTAGGCCTCTAGACGATGGGGCCGAAAAGGCCAAAACATTTACTTGATCCCCTCGGGTTCAAATCCTGCGGGGATTTGGCGCCGCTCGGCTTTCACTACGCCTCGGGTCGGCCATTCGCTGGTCTTGCTCCCTAATCGGTCGCAACACCTGACTTCGCTCTCCTTGAAACCCAGAAAGCGGGGTTTCAAGCCCCTGTCTGATGGCTGAGAACCATCTGTCCTAGGCCTCTAGACGATGGGGCCGAAAAGGCCAAAATGTGTACTCAAAATAATAAAAACAAAATAAATTTACATTAACCGCGCCAAGCAAGCTTGGCAACTACAAATAACGTAGTCGTCGCCGGGAGGGGACGTAGCCCCTCCCCTACATTACCATTTACCAAACGAGGATTGTTTCTTTTGCACACTTCGCGAAGCGACAGTGCAAGATAAGCAAAAAGAAGGAATACGGGTTCCCTATCCAAAGCTCTGGATAGGGGTAGCCATGGCTCGCCAGTTCTTTTGGCGAGAACACGACGAGGCTCGTTTACGAATTGCGTAGTTTTGTCCGGCACGCAGAGCGTTCCGCAAACCAGATACCCGAGGGAATTATTATAACACCTGCCCCTTCCATTTGACAATTCCGCTCAATTTTGTTATATTCATAGGGTCAACATTGAAGGACGGGATTCTTCGCTTACGCTCAGAATGACACCAAAGTGTGTAGGACAACACAATTTTATGGAAAAATGTAAACTGGTAATCGTGGAGTCTCCGGCTAAGAGCCGCACCATCAGCCGATTTTTAGGCAAAGACTACCGGATTGTGGCCACGATGGGCCACATGCGGGACTTGCCGGCGGATAAATTCGCGGTTGACATTGAAAAGGGTTTTGAACCCACCTACACCATCATGGAGGGCAAGAGTAAGACGGTCAGCGCCTTGCGCAAAGCCGCCGAGGGATGCGGCAGCATCTTCCTGGCAACCGACGAAGACCGGGAGGGTGAGGCGATCGCCTGGCATACGGCTTACATCCTGAAGAAAGACCCGGCGGAGATGAAACGGGTCGCTTTTCACGAAATCACGTCGGAAGCGGTCAAAAACGCCTTTAAAAAACCGCGCGGCATAGATATCCGTCTGGTCAACTCCCAACAGGCGCGCCGAATTCTGGACCGGGTGGTCGGTTATACCTTAAGCCCGCTCCTGGGACAGCGCATCAAAAAAGGCCTCTCCGCGGGACGGGTGCAGTCGGCCGCGCTGCGCATCCTGGTTGACCGGGAAAAAGAAATTAAGGCGTTCGTACCGGAAAAATACTTTGTCATATCCGCAGAACTCGTCCGGAAGGAAAATCCGGACCTTCCGTTTAACGCCACCCTCTCCGGAAAAGATAATAAAAAATTCCCCAAGCCCGGAATTAAAGAACGGGACGAAGCGGAAAAAATTACCGCCTTCCTGAAGGCAAATCCTTTGCTGGTAGCATCCGTCCGCCAGGAAGAAAAAAAGGAATACCCCCAGCCGCCTTTTACCACCAGCACCCTGCAGCAGGAGGCCGGCCGGCGGCTCAACCTGCCGGCAACCTGGACGATGTCCATCGCCCAGGAATTATACGAAGGCGTGGACCTGGGACCGCAGGGCGCCGAAGGTTTAATCACCTACCACCGCACCGATTCTCTGACGATTGCCGCCAGCGCCCGCGAAGAAGCCGCCCGATTCATCAAAGAAACGATGGGCAGCCAGTACCTTCCGGACCGGCCGCCGGTTTACCGGACCAAGAGCAACCTGGCGCAGGAAGCGCACGAAGCCATCCGGCCGACCAGCGCTCTCCGGACGCCGGAAAGCTTAACGACTTTCCTCACCCCGTTCCAACTGAAGGTTTACACCCTGGTCTGGGAGCGGTTTGTGGCCAGTCAGATGGCGGCGGCGCGGGTAGACCTCACTAAAGTCAGGATAGAATGCGGTTCCTATTTCTTTGACCTGGAGGGACAGGTTCTGAAATTTGACGGGTACCGGAAGGTAATCGGTTCATCAAAAAAAGAGAACGCGCTGCCTCCCCTGGTCCAGGGAGAAAAAATTGACGGCCGTAAATTTGAAATCGAAGGAAAAGAGACCCAGCCGCCGGACCGTTACAGCGAGGCCGGACTGATTAAAGCGATGGAAAAATTCGGCATCGGCCGGCCTTCCACTTACGCCCCGACCATAAATACGCTCCTGTCCCGAAAATACGTAAACCGGGAGAAAAAAATTCTGGCGCCCGACCCCCTGGGTATTTTCATTATTGATTTTCTGGTCCAGCAGTTCCCGGAAGTGGTCAACCTGGAATTTACCGCCCAAATGGAAAAAAAACTGGATAAAGTGGCTGAAGGCAAAGAAGAATGGCGCAAGGTCCTGTCTGATTTTTACAAACCATTCGCCAAGGCGATGGACCAGGCCGAAAAAAGCCTGGTGGTTTCCAAAGAAGTCTGCGCCAAATGCGGCGGAAAACTCCTCCTGAAAAAAGGAAAATACGGCGCCTTCTGGAGCTGTGAAAATTACCCGAAATGCCAGTACAGCAAAAACATGATAGAAAAAGAAAACTTCGGCCAGCCGCCCGGAAACAAAACGGGAGGAACTGCCGGAAAAAGCGCGCTGGAAGAAATTAAGATTGAAGAAAAGTGCCCCAAGTGCGGCGGAAACCTTACCTTAAGGCAGAGCCGGTTCGGCAAGTTTTTGGGCTGCGCCACCTACCCGAAGTGTAAATTCACCAAACAATATAAACCGTAACCTGCCAAGCTTGCTTGTCGTTATTGTAGTCGCCCGGCTTGCCGGGCTCTTTTAACCGCGCCAAGCAAGCTTGGCAACTACAATACCGAGCGAGCTATATTAAAACCACCATGGAACTCAAGGAAATAAAAGACAGTTTTGCCGCCTTGGCCGTTTCCCTCGACCAATTGGCAATTAAAATCGACCTGGAATCAAAACGCAAAAAATTGTCCGGCCTGGAAACCCAGACGCAGCAGGAGGGCTTCTGGGGTGACCCGGAATGCAACCGCGTCATCGAGGAAATGAAGACGCTCCGGGAAGACGTTAACGCCTTTCAGGAACTGAAGAAACAAGAACAAGACTCTTCGGCCATCCTGGAACTGCTGGCGGAGGAATCGGACGAAAAGCTGCAGGCAGAGGCGGAATCGCTGTTAAAAGAACTCTCCGGAAAAATACGGGAACTGGAAATAAGAATCCACTTTTCCGAACCAACCGACAAGCAACCGGCAATCCTGATTTTCCATGCCGGCGCCGGAGGAACCGAATCCTGCGACTGGGTTGCGATACTGGTCCGGATGTACAGCCGTTTCGTGGCCAGAAAGGGCTGGAAACTGGAAACGGTTGACATGCTTGCCGGCGAAGAAGCCGGCCTGAAAAGAGTCACCTTGATTGTAACCGGAGGATTCGCGTACGGCTACCTGAAACACGAAGCCGGAGTGCACCGGCTGGTGCGCATCTCTCCTTTTGACGCCAACCGCAGACGTCACACCTCATTCGCCTCTCTTTCCATCATACCGGAGCTGCCGCCGGAAGCAAAGATTGAAATTAAGGATGACGACATTGAGGTGCAGACCTTCCGTTCCGGAGGCGCCGGCGGCCAGAACGTCAACAAATTGGAAACTGCCGTCCGGATTATTCACAAGCCCAGCGGCATCGTGGTTGCCTGTCAGATTGAACGTACCCAGTATAAGAACAAGGAAAACGCCCTCCGGATTTTAAAAAGTAAATTATACCAATTGCAGGAGGACGAGAAACGCAAAAAAGCGAAACTGCAGCGTCAGGAAGCCGGAGAGGCCTCTTTCGGAAGCCAAATACGCTCCTACGTTCTCCAGCCATACCAGTTAATTAAAGACCACCGCACGGGATACGAAGCCGGTAACGTAGACGCGGTGCTGGACGGAGAACTGGATGGATTCCTGGAAGCAGAATTGAAAAATTTGTAGGGGCGGGGTTACACCGTGTCCGCCATAGCTTTAGCGCAGACGGATCCCCGCCCACGGGAGGGGGCATAGCCCCTCCCCTACATTACTGCTTTTAAAGTTTTGTAACAGCGGCGCAAGGTAAAAAGAACCGCAGATACAGAGTAAATCGTCCTTCCCTAAACTTTTAACCGCCTCCCGAAACGCATCCTTCGGCTCCGGAATCACCCGACATTCTTTCTTCTGATAAACCCGGCGAAAAGTATCCGCCAATTTTCGGGGCTCCCGCGCCCGGTTAGAATAGGGTCGGGTAAAAAAGAACCGCTCCCCGTAATCACCGAGATATTTCAGCATCGACAAATAATCCTTGTCCTCTAAAACCCCGAAAAGAAAAGTCGTTTTCCGTCCCGGATAAAGACCGGCGAGATTGGCAACCAGGGTTTTAACCGCCGGCGGATTATGGCTGACGTCAAAGATTATCAGCGGCTTTCGGGAAACAACCTGCAGCCGGCCCGGCCAGGAAATATCCTTCAGCGCCGAGCGTAAAACCCCCTCTTTTACTTCTACTCCGGCCGCCCGCAAGGCAAGGCAGGCAACAGCCGCGTTCTCAACCTGGAATTGTCCGGGCAGGGAGATGGTTAACCCCCTCACCCTTCCCTCTCCCCTAAGGGGAGAGGGCAAAGGTGAGGGGGAACCCGCCAAATAAACCGACGCCTTCTTCTCCGCGGCCCGGGCCTTAATTACCCGTAAAGCCGCCAAACTCTGTTTCGCCGAAACAATCGGCCGGCCTTGTTTGATGATACCGGCTTTTTCTCCGGCTATGGCCGCCAGGGTCTTACCCAGAAAATGGCGATGTTCCAAGCCGATGGGCGTAATTATTGAAACCAGGGGATTCAGGAGATTAGTCGCGTCCAACCGTCCGCCCATGCCGACCTCAACCACAGCGTAATCAATATTTTTACGGCTGAAGTGAAGAAATGCCGCGGCGGTTATCGTTTCAAAATAGGTCGGGCTGTGCGGCAAAACCCGCGAAAGGTCTGTAATGACCGGCTCGATTTCGGTAATCAGGGAGGCAAAATCAGCCCGGCTTATCAATCGGTTATCGATCTGAATTCGTTCCCGGGTGTCCAGCAGGTGCGGAGAGGTATAAAGCCCGGTACGATAACCGGCTTTTAAAAGAATGGTGGCGATGATACGGGCGGTAGAGCCTTTGCCGTTGGTACCGGCAATATGAAACGAAGCTAAACGTCTCTCCGGGTTCCCCAGCCGGCCGCAGAGCCGCGCCATGTTGTCCAGGCCCAGCCGGATGCCGAAGCGCTCGCGACCCTCCAGAAAATCAACCGCCTGTTTGTAGGTCATATCGAATAAAAAGCGACCCTGAAAGGGTCGCGCTACATTTACGAGTGCGACGAGGCTTTCAGCCTCGCTTATTTAGGCACTGAGGGCGAAGATAATCAGTTCCAGACCGATGCGGCCGTCCAAACTGCCCCGACGAAACTTCTTGTCTATTTCGTAGAGCCGTTCAAAAAGCGCGGCGTCTTTCGGGGTCAACCGTCCCTGTAAGCGCTCCACCCGATTGCGCAAGTACCAGGTGAAGATACCGAAAAACCGGTAAAAATCCCGCTGGTCGCCATACTGATGGTCAAGAATCTTCAGAGCTTTAGCAATGTTGCGGCCGCGCAGAGCGTTGGTGATTCCGAAATTATCCTCAAACTCCATCTCTTCCCCGACGAAAAAGAGCTGAACCTGGTGGCGGGGAAACTTGCCGGCATACGACCTCCAACCGTTCCGGTCAACCTGGAAAAGGAAGATTAAAAACGCAAACGGACTCGGTTTTTTCAGGTAGGAAAAAAGACTCTCTTTGTCCTCCTTCTTTAACTTTTCCGCCCTTCGTACCAGGATGAAGTGACGACCCCCGGAAAACGGCGGCGTCTGGCAGGAAGAGATGATACGTTCCGCGCTTGCCTCGTCCCCGTAAAAAACCGATTCGTTAAAAGGGCTTAAACCCTCAGGAAAAGCAGCGGCTTTTAACTCGTCTATCTTCTTATCCGCCGCTTTAACGTTCTGGAAGGCAATCAGGTAAAAAGGGAGGGGGTTTACGGTCTTTATTGTCGGGTTATCCATTCGGTGGCTTTTTTGGCTAAATCGGATGCTAGCACTTTTAAGGCGGCGGCTTCACTCCGGCTAAAGGGGCCGGTAAGAAAATAGTTGCTGGAGGAGGTCAAACTGATACTTCTCTTCCCTCCTACCCCCTCAAGGGAGAGGATTAAAGGTGAGGGGGTAGGAGTAATATCCATCCGCACCGTTACCTCCAACCGGTACTGATTAACCTCTTTCGGGTCATCGCTCCGAAAAGAAAGCGGAACCCTGACGTAAGAGATTACGGTTCCGGAAAGAAGATAATCGGCATTCTTCTCTCCGGTAATTGGTATGCCGGAGCGAAGTAACTCCTCGGTAATCGCATTCGTCAGAACAACCTCAACGCCCGGCTCCATCGTCCGATTGACGAGAACCGGAAAATAGACGGAGAAATCAACCGGCTGCCGCGTCAGATTCTGGTAACCGCACCCGGAGAGGAGGATTAAGAAGATAAAAACCAATAGAACACGACCCGGCTTGTTTTTCATAATACGGGATTCTTCGCTTCGCTCAGAATGACAAACCCGCCTGTCATCCTGAGCCGGGTTTGCGAAGGATCTATCATTTTATCTTTTTCTTTGCTTCTTTCGCGATTTCCGTCTCCGGATAATCGTTGACAACTTTTTCAAAATATACTTTTGCCGCTTTGGCGTTCTTGTTTTTTTCGTAAAACTGCGCCACATCCAGCACCTTCCCGGCCAAAAGTTCCCTGGTCTGACCGTACAATCTTTGCGCTTTGCCTTTATCTTTGTTATCCGGATATCTCGCCAGAAACGCGGCCAGGCGCGTAGAACTATTCAGAAGCAGGTCTTCATTATTCTTTTGCTTCCGGCAGAGTTTGAAACCGGCTTCCGCCGCCTTCAATTCCGCGGCCGGGCCATACTGACTTTCCGGATAATCCTGGACCAACCGGTCGAAGGTATCAATCGATTCCTGAAAATGTCCTTCCCGAAAATGATAATTACCCAAATCGTAGAGCGCTTTCTCCGCTTCCGCCGCGTAAGGCGCGGCGGTCACCGTCCTGGTCAATAAATCAGCCGGGTCGCTGCGCAGGAAAGAAAACCAGCCGCCCTGCTTTTTATTCGCAAACTGTCCGCCGATTACAAACTGCTCGCTGACGGCCGTGGTAACCAGGTCCGAACCGGGGTAATTATCAATCACTTTTTGATAAGACTGGAACGCTTTCTTTTTCTCTCCGGCCATTTGGTAAATTTCACCGATATGATACCTGGCTTTCGCCGCGTACGGCGAGTCGGGAAAAACCTCAATCAACTGCTCCAACTTGCGGATGGCGACAGGGTAATCTTTTTTGACAACGTACTCTTCGGCCCAGGCATACTGCGCCTCAGGCGTTTCCCTAACCGCCAGTTTGGGATTTATCCACTTATTGGTTTTCGGAGTCCACTCCCAATAAGCAAAAGAGAGGGAAGGCGCTAAAACCAGACCGAACAACACCAGTAAAAAAATAGTCTTTTTCATATTGTTAATCATTTGGGGTTATACGACAGGCGTTTTGTAGGGTCGGGTTTACATCCCCGCCCGCGGGAGGGAATGTAATCCCTCCCCTACATTAGCGACCCTGAAAGGGTCGCACTACTTTTCTCCGGCGTTTCCACCAACCCAGCAAGGCGGATATGCCGACGGCCAGGGGGCCGACCGCGCCTCCGCCTCCGCCGCTGCTTGAATTTATCACCGGTACCGGTAATTTATTCACCTGTTGCGAATAAGAGGCGGAAACAGACCGGCCATCGGTAGGATCGGCATAAGCAGTCACTCTTAATTCCACCGCTTCAAATAAAACATTGTCCGCCATTAAAATGTCCGCAACCCAGGTCGGATTCTGCAGGGTGCTGGTTTGTCCTTCGGTATCCAAAAAATGGCCGCGGGATACCGTCCAAAGATAACTATCCGCGCCCGACGCGGTAACGCTGCACGCTACCGAACCATTCTCAATTACCGGATTCGGGGTACCGGAAAGAGTTTCAATTTCGAAAGGAGGGTACGCGACGATGTCAATGACAGATAAAGGGGCATCGGCCGCGAAAGGCTTCAATTCAATTTGGACCGGTATAAAAACATAACCGGTCAGCGTCGGCGTTATTGTGTAATTGCCGGTCATAATATCACCGGTAGTAGTGCTGTTGAAATAATACATGCCATCGGCACCGGTGGTGGTTATTTTAGGGTCCGTTAACGGTAAATCCAAAGAAGAGAGAGTAACCGTAACGCCTTCCAAGCCAACGGCGTCTTTTGTGACCTTACCGGAAATACTGTTGCTGCTTGCCGCAAAACTAACCGCTATTGTGCTATCCGCGTTAACCGGGTCAAATATATAGCTGGAACGCAAACCTAACCCCGTATCCACGCTGGTGCCACCTACCACGCAGGTAGCAAGGTGATACCCGACACCCGGGATAATCGTAAAAGTCGGCGTAGCGTCAGGAGCAACTATCACAACGCCGGACGGGCTGATTGCTCCGTGCGGACCGGCGGAAGCATTAATCGTGTAGGTGGTACCGAAAGAGAACGAAACCGCGTCAACCCAAACCGCGTCCGAACCGGAGGACAAAGTTATATCCTTTGCGTATTCCCATTTCAGGGTGTGCAAACCTGCGTCCAGATGGGCACAGTAAGAAGTCCAGGGAACGCTCCCGAACCATCCGGTTTGTAAGACGCCGTCAATTTAAAAATTGAGGAAATCGTACCACCGTTCTGAAGAAACACTGGTGAAGAAGGAAAATACACACGCGCTGGAAAGAGTCCCCTCCCATTGGAGCCAGGTTAACTGGTTGTTGCCGATAACACCCGACCGAATGGATTTGCTTCCTTGAACCTTGTCTGAAGTTGTAAGATACCAGTCGGCGTCTCCGCCGGTAGTCCATCCCGCGGGCAAAGTTGTACCCTCAAAATCCGCGCCGGGTGAACCCGGAACATCAACGAGCCCGCAAGCCGCCCAGGCCGCCTTAACGGTATCAACCCAGGATTCATCGCCAAGGTCCGAAGCCGCGGAAATCCATCCATCCCTGGCCGTATAATAACTGTCGGAAGGCCCCAGATAATTGGTGTTGGCCTGATAAGCGACCATTTGAGCATTATCAATGCCCAAGCCGGTAAAATCGTAAGGAATACCATCGTTGGTCCCGGAACCGCCCTCGGAAAGGAGATAGTAAAAAAAGTTCTGAACACCATCATTGGTGTGCATCTCTTCATAAACGTCATCCCAATACGCCCCGTGATATCTGGAGGGCTGTTCATTGCCGGCACCCACGGTAGTTGTATTTGAGGGATTGCGCATATCGCGCAGGGCGGTGCTGGAAAGCCAGCAGTCCTCGCCCATCAGCCAGTCGGCGGTTCCGGCAACAGCAAGGGGATAATTAGAACGTCCGTCCGGCTGACTGTAAAACTCCACGTTGGCGCCGTTGATGTCGGAAAATGACTCATTTAGAGCGCCGGACTCCGTGTAATCGTAAATCAGCTCTGAAGTATACTGGGTCCAGGCATGACCGTATTCGTGGGCCATCACGTCAAGAACCGCCAGAGAATTCGCCTCCCCACCGTCTCCATCTCCGATATAAAACTGGTTAAAATCCGGGTCCCAAAAAGCGTTTACATAATTAATCCCGTAATGAACGTTGGCAATCGCGTAAGCCGAAGCATCGTTAAAACTGTCGCGCGAATAAACCGTCTTAAAATAATCCTGAACAAGAGACAGGTTTTTGGCCGCCGATATTTCGGTGCGGTCGGAAGTTCCCCAATCTCCGGTGCCGAACCGATAGGCATAGGTATCAAGGTCTGAATAACCGCCGGTGGTCGCCGCGTTAAAAATGTACCACCAGAGATTTTTGTTGTATAGGTAATAGATATTAGAAGCGGTCTCGTGCCAACCCTGAACAAAAGTGTCGGTACCGTCTTCACCGGCCAACCGGAAACCTTCAATATCAACGTGCGTCCCCGCGGATGACGGCGCCGCCACATATTCAATATCGTTGTAACGGTAAATAACTTCGCCGGTATTGGCATCCAAATAGCATACCCAACGCCCGGCTCCGTCTTGCCCGTCCTGGTAGGAAACAACCAGGTAATAAGCAAGGAGGCAGCTATTTTCGACCGGATATACAACCAACTCCGGCTCGCGGCTGACCCGCAAGTTCGCCTTTCCGGCAAAAAGGGCCAGACCCACCTGCCGCGCCTGGTTCGCATCCAGGGAAGGGGTGATTGAAATAGCGATATCCGGCGTGTATTTCCCGTTAACCTGATAAATCGCGTTATCCCGGTTGATATGTACGATAAGCTGGGAACCGACTACCGGAATCCCCTGGTAATACTGGTCCAGCCGGACGTGCCGGAAACCCAACTTATCTTCCTGGATTGTCCGCAGCCGGGTCTCCTGAAAAGCGTCCTTCATCCGATAAATCGCCTTGACCTCTTCCAGAAAAGAAACGGCTGCCTGCGCCGGACTGCCGGATATTTGCTTTTTAAACCCGCGCAAGGAAGAGGGTGCGCCGGTTCCGTAATTCCAGGAGGCCTTTACCTCCGGATAGGCCCCCAGCGCCCTCTTCTGTTCCTGGGTAACCCCGGCCGAAATGATCTGCGGGATAGATTTCAGTTCCTTCCCCGCGTTACTCGGGTCTTCGTTATCACCGCCGTAAAACTTTTGCGGCGTATTACCGACGTTTGGTTTGTCGGGAGCCCGGAACGCAAAGGACATAACCGGAGCTAAGCAGAAAAAAACGAACACGAACAAACTAACCAGCCGTATCTTCTTAGACCATTTATTCATTTTTTATCTTCCGTCTGTATTTTCATAAAAAAAACGCGCGCGACTGTTTTATTCCCGCTTCCGGCGTTTCCACCAACCCAATAGGGCGGATAGCCCGACAGCCAGGGGACCAACCGCGCCTCCGCCGCCGCCATCGGCACTGCTCGTACTCGGGATGACAGAACTCGGTAAAACTTCAACTTCTATCGGGTCGGAATAATCGGAATACACAGTCCAGATGCCGGTGCCCTTAAACGCCCGAACCCGGTAATCGTAGACACCCTCGGTTTCCAACATCAAGTCGGTAATAGACCGGTCCGTATACCGACCGAAATTATCTGACGGATACTCGCTCGTGCTGCCGATGGCAACAAAACTGGCAACGGATTCATTTTTCCCCTTCCGCTCAACAACAAACCCGCTTTCGTTAACAATATTCCCGTCGCGCCAATCCCAGGATAATTCCACTACGCCAAAACCCACCGAGTAACCCAAGTTCGTGGGCCGGTAAGGGAAGTAAGAAGAGAGTTTTGCCGAAACAATATTGGAAAAAACATCAGCCGCTCCGACCTGTTTAACCGTTACCCGGTATTCATAGGTAATTATTTCCGGAGGCACATCAGTATATCTATAGATATTACCGGTCACTGTTAATTTCGAAGAAGTCTTGGGAAGATTACTTTCAATCTTTGTCCAGGCGGAAACAGGGTCCTTTACCCGGCGTTCAATGTCAAACGTTCGCGCGCCGCTTCCATCCGTATCATCCTCCCAGGTAAGAATAACCGTGCTTGTGGTAGAACTGGCGGAAAGAGTCACCGAAGAAGATATTTTGAAAGCAATACCCACGGAATGATTTTGATAACTGGTGCTGTCCAGTTTAAAGACGCGTATCTGGCTTATACTGCCCAACCCGGACAAGTCCTCGCAGGTAATGATATTCAGCCCCGCGTTGGCGCCTAGAATCTTTACCACCGCGCCCTTCGCGGTATCTGCGTCTCCGGTTACCACTGCGTACCAGTTCTGGCTGTAATCAGACTGACTTCCGCCCAGGGCCGGGCTCAATGTCAAAGTGGAAGTAGGAGTAGTAGTCTTAGCGGTAACAACATAGGTAACCGTTTCGATGTCCGTAATGTTATCGTCTAAAAGGGTGGTTGTTGACCGGAAGCCCAGACTGTAAGAAGCCGGCGGTTTCATTTCGCTGCCCCAGAGACGCATCAGGAGCTGGTCGCTCGCGAAACTATCCTTGGCTTTTATGGTAACAAAATAATCGGAGTGTCCGGAAATAGAAAAACTTGTGCCGACCGGTTGCGCCTCATCCAACACGATGATAAACCGCTGGTAATTTTCGCCCGCGGTACTGATGTATTGGGTCGGCGGCGCCGCCATCGTCAGCGCTTCATCAACGCCGGCGTCAAATACCCCGTCCCCATTATCTTTCCAGACGCCCAAACCGCTGGTGTTGCTGTCGGTAGTCATCACAGACAGGTCGCTCATATCAACATAACTCTTGCCGGTGGTCGTATTTACCAACTGCACCACCAGTGATTTAAGAACCGGCTGCGTATCCGCGGAGGTGTTGCTGGATAATTCCAGGCCCAAAATCGCGGCCGGGTGGTCAGGGTCC
>JBAZEZ010000028.1:0-15686 GCA_041653615.1 Candidatus Ratteibacteria bacterium | reverse complement strand
CCCTCCTATGTTAACAGTCAAATTTCTCTACTCTCGAAAACCTTGTGTTTTCAATGATTTACCGCTAATTTAAACTGGCTAAAGTCTTCAAAGACCCAGTTGTATTTCAAGGTGCGGTAAATAATGGTTAGAAGTTTCCGCGCAGTGGCGATAATTGCTTTGCCGCTGCCTTTTTTTGCTTTTAACTTAAAGTAAAAGTTTCTTAGATAATGGTTGTGCCTAATGGCAACCATGGTTGATTGCACCAGGGTGGTTCGGGCAATCTTGTTACCCATCTTGGTAATCCGGCCGTAATGGCTGGTTTGGTTGGAAACGCTGACCCTGGGGACAATACCAAAATAGGCAGCCAGTTTCTTGTCGTCCGGAAAATCTTTGACGTTTCCAATGGTGTTTAAGAGGATGGTGGCCGAAAGATCTCCGATACCCTTGATTGAGGTTAAGTTTTTATGGCCATTCACCTTCTTGCCCATTTCGGTTAATTCTTTGTTGATTTCATCAACCGCTTTATTCAGGTTTCTGATTTGTTCCACGATGATCTTTAATTCAAACACGTAAGCAGATTCTAAATCTAAAGCCAAGACCTTGTTTAATCCTTTTTCTGAACTGAACATTTCAGCCGTGCTGACTAACCCATTTTCATTCATGATGTTATGAATCTTGTTCTTCAAGGAGGTCCTGAGTTTAACGAACTTATCCCGGGTGTTGATTAGGCTTGCAACCTGGGATTCTTCCCTGCTTCGCATTCTTACCTCTGGAATAAGGTCTTTGCTTAAATAGCGGGCGATGGTCACCGCGTCATGTTCATCGGTCTTCTTGACCGAATGAGAGATAATCTTAAACTGGGTCGGGTTAATTATCTTTACTTCCTTTACCCTGTTTTCAATCTCCCGGACAAAGTAAGCGGTATTTCCGGTGGATTCCACCGCTATTTTGTCTTTCTTAGAAAGCGTCTTTTTAAATGCTTCTATCTCTTTCGGTTTTACCTTGAATTCTGCCAGATGGTGCTTGCCGTTTTGCTCCAGGTAACAAACCGTGAAGCAACTCTTGTGCAAATCCACTCCGACGCTTCTTTCCATACCAGACCTCCGTTTTGGTTTGAGGTCTTCGGAGTAGAGTTATGTTTGGTGAACACCATCCTCCTATCCAGGTTCTTCTTTCGACCTATGGTGACTATTCGATTATAGGTTCGATTAATCTCCTTAACGGGGTCAATTAAGCCCCAAGGAACAAATACAACCTATAACCTATCTACTCCGGACCCGTTGGTACTTAAATTATACCAAACGGGGACGGAGAGTTCACCATTTGACTGTTATCGTATCATCTCCTTAATTTCAAGATACCGAAATAATTGGACGCAGATTACCGCAGATAATCGCAGATACAGATTTAAAGATTACTTTTAGGGAATTACTTTAACATTATTCTTTAACATTATTCTTTAACATTATTCTTTAACATTATTCTTTAACATTATTCTTTAACATTATTCTTTAACATTATTCTTTAACATTATCCGGTAGTTTCTGCGTACATCTGCGTCCTAAAAGGAAATCTCTTAATCTAACCCGGTGGCCGAAATCACTTCTTCGTAAGTGGTTATCCCTTTTTTTACTTTGAGTAATCCGTCTTCACCCATCGTGCGCATACCGGTGCGGCGAGCCGCGAGCCTTATTTCACTGCTGGGCGCCTTGCGTAAAATTAACTGTCGTATTTCATCATTCACGAGAAATATTTCAAATATTCCTTTTCGGCTGCGGAAACCGGTGTTGTTGCAATTATTGCAACCGCCGGGCCGGCAGATGTCAACCTTCTCATCCGGTCCTATCCTTAAAAGTTCTTTCTCCGATTCGGTCGGCTGCTCGTGAATTTTACAAGAAGGACAGAGAATCCGAACCAGCCGCTGGGCCATCACACCCTGAAGAGAAGAAGCCACTAGAAACGGCGCGGCCCCGAGGTCAACCAACCGGGTAGCGGCGGCGGTGGCGTCATTGGTGTGCAGGGTGGAAAAAACCAAGTGACCGGTCAGGGCGGCGCGTAAAGCAATATCCGCTGTCTCAGAGTCGCGTATTTCACCGACCAGAATTACATCCGGCGCTTGACGCAAAAAGCTGCGCAGAATCACGGAAAAAGTCAATCCTATTTCAACTCGCACCGGGGTTTGGTTAATCCCTTCAATCTGGTATTCAACCGGTTCTTCAACGGTCATAATCTTACAATCGGTGGTATTAAGCGATGACAAAGAAGTATAAAGAGTTGTTGTCTTGCCGCTTCCGGTGGGCCCGGTCACCAAAACGATGCCTCCGGAATAACGGAGCAATTCGTTCCACTTTGCTTCGTCATCGGCCAAAAATCCCAACTGGTTCATGTTAAGCAACATCGTAGTTTTATCCAAAATTCTCATTACGATGCTCTCACCGTAAATTCCGGGCAATGAGCTGACGCGTAAATCAATCTGCCGGCCACTGGCTCGAACCATAATCCTGCCGTCCTGGGGCAGCCGTTTTTCGGCCAAGTCCATTCCCGCCATCAGCTTCAATCGGGCAATCAATGGACCCTGAAGATTGCGCGAAGGACTTATGGTTTCGTGAAGAATGCCGTCTATTCGGTAGCGAATACGGCATCGATCTTCCAGGGGTTCTACGTGAATATCGCTGGAACGCTTGCGGAGGGCATCGGTAATAATCGCGTTTGCCAAACGGATGACCGGAGCATCCGCAATTTCTTTTTGTTCTTTTTGCGGTATATCAAACTTAACGAGGTTTTCATCATCAATCTCTCTGGTATAACCCTTATCCACCTTCCCTAAAATAGAAAAAAAGTCCTCTTTTTCCAGACCGTAAAATTTATCCAAAAAAGCTTTAATGCTATCACTATCGGTAATTTCCAGCTTTAACTTATTAACATTCAGGAAGACTTTCAGGTTATCGGCAACCAGATAGTTTAGCGGTTCGTCAGTTGCCAAAGCCAGCGTTTCGCCGTCAAATTCAATCGGCACAACATGATGTTCCCGGGCAAAACTGGAAGCTACTTTTTCAATAATATCAGCCGAAATTTCGGATAAAGCCATCGGTGTCGGAGTTATTCCGATCTGAGACAACAAAGAAACGCTGGACCCTGACTCCTTAAGATAGCCTAAATCACTCAGGACCTTCTTGATGAACCCGCCTTTCAACATCTGCTCTTTGACCGCCGCGTCTATTTGATTACGGCTCAAAAGCCCGATATTTTCAACAACCCCTCTGATTTTACTGGCGGTAAGCATGGTATTGACTATTTAAAAACAATCGTTCATTTTTGTCAATAGCGAAAAACTGCCGAAAAAATAAAACCAAATATTTTTTATCGATAATTTTACTCTTTGCGCAATTCCTTGTGTTACATCCGTTCCGGAGCATATACGTTAAGCAAGAAAAATCCTTTTTTTAAAACATTCTCCAAACCTAAAACTAAAAATAGCCGGGCCCGCGTCAGTTTTTCATCAGAACCAACGATCTGACAACGCTGATAATATTGGTGAAAGGTTTTCACCAGCGAAAGAAGGTAAACCAACAGTATTTGCGGCTCCAAGTTTTGCGCCGCTACCAGAACCGAAGGGCCAAACCGGCCCAGCAATAACATCAACTCCAATTCTTCCGGTTCCTGAAGTAAACTCAAATCAACTTGTTCCGGGTCGAGGCCGGCGCCCGGCATTTTTTCCTGTTGAAACCGGAAGATGGAAGCAATGCGCGCGGTCGCATACTGCAGATAGAAAACGGGGTTTTCGGCAGAATCTTTTTTGGCCAACTGCAGGTCAAAATCAAGATGGCTGCTGGCTTTCCGGGAAAGAAAAAAGAACTTGGTCACATCCGGAGACAGTTCCTCCGTTAGAACCGAAAGCGGTAAAAATTCTCCCCGGCGTGTTGACATTTTCAACTTTTCCTCACCCCGGAAAAGAGTCGTTAACTGAACAATAATAATCTTGATTTTTTCCGGGTTAAAACCCAAAAATGAAACACCGGCTTTCAGCCGGTTGATATAACCGTAATGGTCCGGACCCCAGAGGTTTATAATCAGGTCATAACCGTTTTGAAATTTAATCCGATGATACGCCAAATCCGGCGCCAGATAAGTATAAGAACCGTCTTTCTTGCGCAAAACCCGGTCCTTATCATCACCAAAAGGAATGGTTTTCAAAAAGAGGGCGCCCTCGGAAACATAGGTCACGCCCAACTCATCCAAAATACGGAGCGTTTCCAGGACCAGTTCTTGTTCGGTCAATTCACGCTGACTCTGATAAGAGTCAAAAGCAACCCCAAAATCAAGCAGGTCGCGCTTGATGCCTTCCAGAATTTCCCGCATCGCCGTCCGGCTGAAAAATCCGGATTCCTTCTCCGTTACGGTTGGACCGAATTCCGATACCAGTTTTTGCGCGATGGGAACCAGGTATTCGCCTTGATACCCGTCTTTCGGAATCAATAATTCTTCCCCTAAAATCATTTTACAGCGAGCCTTCAGGGACTCACCCAGAAGGTCAATCTGTCTGCCTTCGTCGTTCAGGTAATATTCTTTGGTCACCCGGTAACCGCTGTGGGACAGGATTCGGCCGAGCGCCTCACCGAAAGCGGCCTGTCTTCCGTGGGCAATCGTAAGGGGCCCGGTCGGATTTGCACTTACGAATTCCAACAGAACTTTTTTACCCCGGCCGATATCTTCAATCTCCCCGCCTTTATTTTTAATGATTGTCTTCAGGCCCCGCTGAAGCACTTGCGGCTGGAGAAAAAAATTCAAATATCCCGGCGGGATCGGTTCCACTTTTTTTAGAAAAGGAATAGCTCGATTTTCCAACGCCCCGTAAAATTTTTTGAGCAGTTCTTCCCGGGACAAAGAAGCAACGGCTTTTATTAAGACAGGCGTGGAAAGTTCGCCCTGCCACCTCTCCCTGGGAATGATAAAATCGTTTTCGGTAATATTGAGGGGTTCCTTCAGAAAACCCGTCCGGTAAAAATCGTCTCCGATTTCGCGAAGGATTACGACCAATTTCCGAATACTGTCAGTCATTTTTCCTCAGGGATTGTAATTTGGGGTTCCCTTTGCTTAGACTCCGCTTTCAAACTGTCTAAAATATCTTCCACCTTTTCCACCCGGAGCAATTCTTCGTCCAGGACGAATTCAATCTCCGGTTGAAAACGCAGACGGAGATTACGAGCCATGGCTCGTTTTAAAAATGGCTTGTTGTTCGTCAGTATCTTTTCGGCCTGGATGCGTTCTGCTTCGCTCCCGATGGAAGTAAAATAAACCTTGGCATTACGTAAATCAGGGGAGATGGTAACATTAGTAACGATTATCTTCCATGCCTCGGGGTCTAAAACTTCCTTCTGGAGAGAATCCGCCAGGATACGATGAATTTTTCCGGCTATTCTTAACGGTCTATGCTTCATTATGAATACCAGTCGTATACCCTTATGCCTGATTTATTTACCTTTAGCATATTATTATAGTATAATTTAAGTGTTTTGACAAAGGGGTTGCCAAAGAATAATCATGAAAAAACGAATCCTGAGAGAAATTGCCGCCTTCGCATACGGTACCACCGGTCTTTTTCTGATTATCTCGTTATTTTCTTACTCGGCTTTTGACCCCACTTTTTCCTTTTTCACCAATTATCCGGTCGGTTCTGCGCCCCAGAATCTGGGGGGTTACGCCGGTTCGTTTCTGGCCGGTTTCCTCCTGAATGTCGCTGGTTGGCCGGCCTTTCTTTTTCCGATTGCCCTCTTCTTTTATGCCTATCAAACCTACCGAAAAGAAGAGGTAATTTCGCCGGAACGTATAATCTTCGTCTGCCTTGCGGTAATTATTGCCGGCGGACTTCTGGGTCTTCTTTCCAATCCGGTAATTTTGAAAAATTTAACACCATCCGGAAGAAACTTCGCCTCCTTCCCGGCCGGTGGAATTTTAGGTTATTTTCTGGCCGAACACGGCGGCAATCTTTTCGGAAAAACCGGGCTGGCTATTATTCTTCTGGCGGCTTTGATTGTTCTGCTTTCCATAACCTTTAATATTCCTCTTTCCCGATTCCAACTAAAACTTCAATTCGAAAGCACCGTCAGGCCGGCGATAAAAAAGAAAGAGCCGCCGGCAAAAGAATCGGTTTTTGTACCGGCGCGGAAACTGGAAGCACCGACTGTTAATCCGTCAAAAATACGCGTTCGGAAAGAACGAAGCGAAAAAACCGAGGAAACACCACCCCCTGTAACGACAACGGCTTCCACCATTTTCACCCTGCCGACCCCGGACATTCTTTCTCCGGTTGTTGCCGAAGAACAGGCCAACCTAGACCTTGACCGTTACCGGAGCGTAATTGAAGACACCGTCGCTGATTTCGGAATTATGGTAAAAGTAGTGGAATGCAACCAGGGTCCCACCATCACGATGTTTGAACTGGAACTCTCACCCGGAGTCATGCCGCAACGCATCGTCAGTCTTTCCGATAACCTGGCGATGGCTTTGCGGGCAACCAGCGTCCGCGTAGTACCGCTGCCCGGGAAATCCACCCTGGGCGTAGAAGTTCCCAACCCGAAAATGTCCATCGTTCAAATGTCCGAAATAATCTCCGCGCCGGAATTTATCCAGCACCGTTCCAAATTAGCCCTGGCGCTGGGGAAAGATACGCTGGGCCGACCGCTGGTGGCGGATCTGCGTAATATGCCCCATCTTTTAATTGCCGGCGCCACCGGCAGCGGCAAAAGCGTCTGCTTGAACAGCCTGCTCCTCTCCCTTCTTTTTCGAACTACTCCGGAAGAAACCCAATTTCTGCTAATTGATCCCAAGATGGTTGAAATGACCATTTATCGGGACATTCCGCACCTGCTTCTTCCGGTCATTACGGAAACCAAAAGCGCTATCGAGGCCTTAAAATGGATGGTGAGCGAAATGGAAAGACGTTACCGGCTCTTTTCCCAAAATAACGCCCGTAGTATCGATATCTATAACAGCCGCGACGTAGAGCGCATCCCCTACATCGTGGTAGTGGTAGACGAATTGGCCGATTTAATCACGGTGGCGCGTACCGAGGTGGAATTAAGTATCATTCGGCTTTCCCAGTTAGCGCGTTCCGCCGGTATCCATCTCATTATCGCGACCCAGCGGCCTTCGGTTAATGTCATTACCGGGGTAATCAAAGCCAATTTCCCGGTCCGAATCGCTTTTCAGGTTGCATCCAAAGTTGACAGCCGGACCATTCTTGACGCTAACGGCGCCGAAAAACTCCTGGGCCGCGGAGACATGCTTTACCTTTCGCCGACCGGACTCCATCCCGTTAGAGCACAGGGTTGCTATCTACCGGATTCCGAAATTGAGAAGGTAAGCGAATTCTGGAAAAAACAGGGTAAGGGTCCCACTTACGAATTGGACTTTATCCGGGAGAACAACGGCGAAGAGGGTTCCGAACAATTTGCCGGAGAAGACCCGCTTTTTGATGAAGCGGTCCAGATTGTCCTGACGCACCAGTCGGCTTCCATTTCACTGCTGCAAAGAAAACTTAAGATTGGATTTAACCGTGCCGCCCGGCTGATAGAGGAAATGGAAAGCCAGGGTATCGTGGGTTCGTACCGCGACGGAAAGCCGCGGGAAATTCTCCGGTAATTTTTACGGAATCTTATTTAAATCAAATACAAAATCCAGCGGCGGCGCCTCTGGCCTTACAATCCGCAGAGTAATTTCACTCTTCCCCCGTAAAATATCAATCGGAAAATATAACTTCTGCTGACTGGATAACGTATACTCTCTTGCCTCGTCGTACCCCTGTTGAAGAACCTTAAGAACCGGAATTTCCCGACCGTCTTTCAAAAGCACCGCCTTGTAATCACGGTCAAAATTCTCCTTATTGTCGTAAAGGGTAACTTCAAAATAAAGGTCTTTGTAACTTTCCGCGCAAATACGGCGGAGACTTTCAGTATCCACGTCAGAATTATCTTTGGCCGAATTCCGGGCTATCAACGCCAGGCAGTGATACGGCGTAAAAATGGTCGCGCTCCCCTTGCCGGGACCGTAGCCCAGAAAAACGGTCCAGGGCTTTTCGAAATCAACCAGTAAATCGCCCCGCTGGTTCTTTCCGTAATTAACCGCCGCGCTGGTTTCTGTGGTGGAAAGCGAAAAACTAATCGGTTCCGAAACTTTGTTTCCGGATTGGTGCGACCCTGATTTGATTGAATAAATCACCGCCGCGATAACCACAATTACAGCAGCTGCTATCACCCATGTCTTTTTCATTCTATCCTCCATCCTTATTTATGACAGCGAAAAGAGTTGCGCCTTTTTATCCCGCAAATACTTTTTCAAATCCCGTTTCCGGTTAGGGATTTTCCCTTCCAAAACCAGGTGTTCCAACTTCGATTTAACCTTGCCCACTAACGGACTGGCCTTAATCTCTAATAATTCCATAATTTCGTTGCCGTCGACCACCAACCGGAAGACCGCGGTCCGCTGCTCTTTCTTCCATTCCCGAATCTTGTTTTCCAGATCCGCTATGTCGGCCAGTCCTTTGCGGACTTTTCCTTCGTTTTTACTGGTCAGGTCCGCGGCGGTCAGGATAAAAAGGCTTTTCAGGTTTTTACCGCAGTCGTTGACCAGATGATTTATCGCCCGGTTGCTGGCGCCTTCTTCGCTTACTCCGGCACCGGCCAGATAATGGGGCCGAAGATGCAATTCAATTAATTTATAAACTTTCTCCCGGACCGAACTTCCGATATTAAACCGCCGCGCCACTTCCAGCCAAATTCGAGCGCCTTTAATCGGATGGTCGTGAAAAGTCCATCCTTCCCCCGGAATAAACTTCTGGGTGCTCGGTTTGCCGACATCGTGAAAGAGCGCGGCCAACCGGGTGGGCAAATCCTTCGTCCGGCGGCTGACACGGTCCAGCACAATCAGGGTGTGACGGAAAACATCCTTGCAATTTACGTCATCGGCCGCCACTACGTTCTTCAGATTTTCAATCTCCGGTAAAACCAGCGGTAAAAGTTGCAGATGGTCCAGCAAAACTATCCCCGCGGCCGGCTGCGGTATATCCATAGTTCGCAAAAACTCGTCGGCAATGCGTTCCCGGCTTACAATCTTCAGACGTTCCCGGTTGCGGATTATCGCCGCTTCCGTCTCCGGGTGAATCACAAAATTCAAACGACTGGCAAAACGAACCGCCCGCAACATCCGCAAAGGGTCGTCAAAAAAAGTCTTATCCGGATCAACCGGCGTCCGGAGTATCTTCGCCTTAATATCTTCCCGGCCCGCGAACAGGTCAATAATCTTTCCGTTTTTCAGCGAAAGAGCAAGGGCGTTAATGGTAAAATCCCGTCTTTCCAGGTCTTTTTTCAACTCGGAGGCGACAATTTTCGGCTTCCGGGAATGAGCCAGGTAACTCTCCTTGCGGCAGGTGGCGAACTCCAGGGTTATTCTTCCGCTCTTAAGCATAGCGGTTCCGAAACGGCTGTAAAAGACCGGCGGCTTCAGGGAAAGAAATTTGGCTGCTTTTCCGGCAAAAAGGATGGCGTCGCCTTCAATTACAAAATCAAGGTCGTGGCAGGCGCGGTGCAATATCCGGTCGCGCAGGTAACCGCCGACCAGATAAACCGGCCAGTTACCCTTCCTTGCTAAATCCGAAATGGCGGCAATTATCTCTTTTTCCGGCATGTCTTATATTATACAACACTTAATTGAATTCGGCCCTCCGGATATGTTAAAATATGAACATGGGACGTTTAATCAGAATTTTTGATACCACGTTGCGGGACGGCGAACAAACACCGGGTACGCAGTTAAACCTGGAAGAAAAATTAAAAATAGCAAAACAGCTGAAGAGGCTGGGTGTAGATGTAATTGAAGCGGGTTTTCCGATTTCAAGCCCGGAAGACTTTGAAGCGGTCAAAAGAATTGCCCAGGAAATAGAAGGGCCGGTTATTTGCGGTTTGAGCCGAGCTGTTCCAAAGGACATCGACACCTGCTGGCAGGCGGTCAAGTTCGCAAAAAAGCCCCGGATTCATACCGGTATCGGTACGTCAGACGTACACATAAAGTACAAGTTCAAAAAAACTCATTCTCAAATATTGAAAATAGCGGAAGAAGCGGTAAGGTTCGCAAAAAGCCGATGCGCTGATGTGGAATTTTTCGCGGAAGACGCCGGGAGAAGTGACCCGGCGTACCTGTGTGAAGTTCTGGAGGCGGTAATCAAAGCAGGCGCAACCGTCCTGAATATACCAGACACCACCGGTTATTCCACCCCGGAAGAATTCGGGGCATTAATCAAACGCATTAAAACGAATGTAAACGGAATAGATAACGTTACCATAAGCGTCCACTGTCATGACGACCTAGGAATGGCAACCGCCAACGCCCTTGCCGGCGTTAAAAATGGGGCAGGGCAGGTAGAGTGCACGATAAACGGAATCGGGGAACGCGCCGGGAATACGTCGTTGGAAGAAGTTGTTATGGCCATAAAAACAAGACCTGACTTTTTTGCCGCCGCGGCCACACACATTAACACAAAAGAGATATTTAAAACAAGCAAGCTGGTAAGCCTGTTGACGGGACTTTCAGTTTCTCCCAATAAAGCGGTGGTTGGTTCTAACGCGTTCGCCCATTCGTCGGGAATCCACCAGGACGGTATTTTGAAGGAAAGAACTACTTACGAAATAATGAAACCCGAAGATATCGGCGTAGAAGGAAGCGCCATAATTCTTACCGCCCGTTCCGGCAGGCATGCCTTAAAACACCGGCTTAAACAGTTGGAGTATGAAACAACAAAAGAACAACTGGAAGGTGTCTATCAAAAATTCCTAGAACTGGCCGATAAAAAGAAAGAGGTTTTCGACGAAGATTTAGAAGCGCTGATGGAAGACGAAATGGCGATTGCGCCGGAAATATGGTGTCTGGAATACTTCCATACAACGGGCGGAACAAAAACTATTCCTACCGCAACAATACGGTTGAAAAAGGGAAGTAAAACAATTCAGGATGCCGCCTGCGGTGACGGTCCCGTAGACGCGTGTTATAACACGATAAATCGAATAACGGACACGAGCTGCAAATTACGGGAATATAACCTCAGGGCATTAACCGGCGGTAAAGAAGCGATGGGAGAAGTAACGGTAAAGATTGAATCGAAAAATAAAATCATCACCGGAAGAGGCGCCAGCACGGATATTATCGAAGCGTCGGTAAAAGCCTATTTAAGCGCTATAAATAAGTTGATTTATCGAAAAAAGTCCCAAAAATCATAAATTACGCGTCAAAAAATTGTTTGTCAACTTGATTTTCCTATGACTCTTTCCGAAAAAATTCTGGCACAAAAATCCGGCCGGGCGGAAGTTAAACCGGGTGAATTCGTATTGGTTGACGTAGACCTGGGTTTTGCCAACGACCTGACCGGACCGCCGGCCATCAAGGAATTCGAAAAGTACGGAGATAAAGTCTTCGCTCCGGAAAAAGTGGCCCTGATTCCGGACCATTTCACCCCCTGCAAAGATATTGACAGCGCCGGACTGGTCCGGATACTGCGCGAATTCAGCCTTAAACAGAATATCAGCCGATTTTACGAAATCGGCCGGATGGGCGTAGAACACGCGCTCCTGCCGGAAGAGGGGCTGATTCTGCCCGGAACGATAGTCATCGGAGCGGACAGCCATACCTGCACCCACGGCGCCCTCGGTGCTTTCGCCACCGGTGTCGGAAGCACCGACCTAGCCTTCTTTCTCCTGACCGGCAAAGCCTGGTTTCGGGTTCCGGAAACAATTGCCGTAGAATTTTCGGGAAAATTGCCGGAATGGGTCGGCGGCAAAGACTTAATCCTTTACCTCATTTCTAAGACCGGGGTGGACGGCGCCCGTTATAAATCTTTTGAATTTATCGGTCCGGTTATTTCCCGCCTTCCGGTCGACGACCGCTTCTCGATGTGCAACATGGCGATTGAAGCCGGCGCCAAAAACGGCATTATCGCTCCGGACAGCATAACCCTGGATTACTTGCGTCAGGTAAATCCGGCCTGGGTTAGCAGCCATCCTGATTTTACGCTGAACCCGGATTCCGGAGTTACCTATTCAAAAAAAATAGCGATAGATGTTTCCGAAATGGAACCGTTTGTGGCCGCGCCTGATTTGCCTTCAAACGGTTTCCCGGTCTCACGGCTTTCTGAAGTTAAACTTGACCAGGTCATAATCGGCTCCTGTACCAACGGAAGAATTTCGGATTTAAAAATAGCGGCCGGAATACTGAAAGGGAAGAAAGTCGCAAGCAGTCTGCGCTTGATTGTCATTCCGGCCACGCAAAAAATCTGGCAAGAAGCTCTGGAGAAGGGCTACCTGAACACATTTGTTGAATCCGGCGCGGCAGTGAGTACGCCAACCTGCGGACCGTGTCTAGGCGGGCACATGGGCGTACTGGCCGAAGGAGAAGTGGCGCTTTCGACCACCAACCGTAACTTTGTCGGCCGAATGGGACATCCCCGGAGCAAGGTTTATCTTTCTTCGGCCGCCGTAGCAGCCGCCAGCGCCTTAACCGGCCGGATTACCCATCCCGCAAAAATTTAGGTCATTGCGAGGCCGAAGGCCGTGGCAATCTCAACCAAAAACTATGAAACTACAAGGCAAAACCTGGAAATTCGGCGATAACATCAACACTGACCTGATTATCCCGGCCCGGTACATGACCGCTTACGAAGCCGCGGAACTCGGTAAGCATTGCATGGAAGACGCCGACCCGGAATTTTCAAAAAAAGTGCGGCCCGGAGACATTATCGTCGCCGGAGAAAATTTCGGCTGCGGCAGCAGCCGGGAACACGCGGTCCTGGCACTGAAAGGCGCCGGCATCTCCGCGATAATCGCCAAATCATTTGCCCGCATCTTCTTCCGCAACGCCATTAATACCGGGTTGCCGATTATCGAATCGCCGGAAGCCGCGACCGCGATTAAAGAAGGCGCTGAAATCGTGATCGATTTAACAGCCGGACAGATTGAAAACTTAACCGAAAACCGGCGTTTTACAATCAAAGAATTTCCAGAATTTTTAACCAAAATTGTGGAAAACGGAGGACTCTTAAAATGGGCGACCAGAGAAAAAAAGGAACCTATAAAATAGGCGTCATTCCCGGAGACGGAGTAGGGCCGGAAATAATTCGGGAAGGGCTGAAAGTCCTGGAGGCGGTCCGACAAAAATTCTCCCTTAAATTTGAATTAGTCAATTATGACTTCGGGGGAGAACGTTACCTGAAGACCGGCGAAATTTTGCCGGACAGCGCGATTGAAGAATTTCGAAAACTGGACGCTATCTATCTGGGAGCGGTCGGCCACCCGGACGTAAAGCCCGGCATCCTGGAACACGGCCTGCTCTTGAAACTGCGCTTCGCTCTTGACCAATACATAAATCTGAGGCCGGTTAAACTTTATCCGGGCGTCTGGACGCCCATTAAGGATAA
Organism: Candidatus Ratteibacteria bacterium; assembly: GCA_041653615.1. Taxonomy (GTDB): domain Bacteria; phylum Ratteibacteria; class UBA8468; order MWAK01; family MWAK01; genus JAHJUB01. The sequence goes on along the minus strand of JBAZEZ010000028.1, from coordinate 2,248 downwards.
AGGTCCGGAACAGATAGATTACGTCGTAGTACGCGAAAATACCGAAGGCGCTTACACCGGCATGGGCGGTTGTTTTAAAAAAGGAACGCCGGATGAAATTGCGGTCCAGGAAGATGTTAACACCCGCAAAGGCGTGGAGCGCTGCGTCCGTTACGCCTACAAGGTCTGCCAACGCCGCAACCGGATGAAAAAAATAACCTGCTGCGACAAAGCCAACGTCCTGACCTACGCCGGGGACCTCTGGCGCCGGACCTTTGTTGAGGTGGGCCGGGAATTTCCGGGCATCAAACAGGATTACGCCTTTGTGGACGCCACCACGATGTGGATGATCAAGAATCCGGAATGGTTTGACGTAATCGTCACCAGCAATATGTTCGGGGACATCATCACCGACCTGGCCGCGGTAACCCAGGGCGGCCTGGGAGTTGCCGCCGGCGGAAATATCAACCCGGAAGGCGTTTCCATGTTTGAACCGATTCACGGTTCCGCGCCCAAATACACCGGTCAAAACGTCATCTGCCCGGTCGCCACCATCGCGGCCGGTGGAATGATGCTTGACACACTGGGAGAAATAGAAGCGGCAGCTGCCATTGAAGCCGCGGTTGCGAAAGCCACCGGCGAAGGCCACCTGAAAAGCCTGGAAGCAAAGAAGATGGGAATGTCCACTTCGGAAGCCGGCGACCTCCTGGCCCGCTTTGTTTCCGAATAATTCCGATGTCGTTCCCGCATGCTTCGTCTCGCCGTAGCCTTGTGCGAAAGCGGATATTAAGCGGAAATAAAATCCTTATCGTTTATTTGAAAGTAGGGGAGGGGCTCCGCCTTCGTCAAATTTGCCCACCGCAGTTTTAACGTAGGACGGGCTTCGGCGGACGCAGTCCGTCCCCTCCTTTTTTGTTTTTGGGAGATCGTCTAATGGTAGGACAACAGACTCTGAATCTGTTTATCGTGGTTCGAATCCACGTCTCCCAGCAATTTATTTTTGCTTAATATAATAACCCATTAAATATCTTGTTCATGCCAAAACCTACAAACTAAAAATTACCTCTCGTATCCACAAAAACCAATCAGAGCAAATCACCAACCGCGGCGAACTTGTCTGCCAAAGAACGCCGGCGTCCATCAGCATAGTAATTTTTGACCAGCCAACGCCCCCACTCCGAAAATTTATCTTCGTATTTGTGCCGCAAAAACTCGACCGTCCGGTCGGCTACGTATGCCGCAATTACGTAATTCTGAATATAAACCGGGTCTATGCTCCTAAATGAATCCGCAGCCCAAACATCCGCAGACGCCACTTCGATATTCCAAGCTCCATAGTACTTAAGATAAAGATCTTTCGCGGCCTGGGGTTGCTCCCACAAATCAAGTTCAAAAAGCGCACTGGTGGCGCAACGTGTTTCCTCTAAAATCCATAAATCTTGAGCTCTTTTTTCCTGTGCATTGTCTAAAACAATTAACGCGGCTATGCGTTCAATCACGGTAGCCATAGCTTCATCGTATGCGCTTGTCCACGTCTTAAAAATTCCCTTTTCTTTGTTTAAAGCATGTGCAATGGCATGCCCAAGTTCATGATATAGTGTAAGCTCTTGTTTCAAATTATTGACGGGTCTCAATAATATGCGAACGTCATCAGGCACGGATAAAATTCCGACGTACCCTGCGATCGGTTGGTCTTTCACAACAATGGAAATAGCTGCATTCAACCGATCAAAACCTAATCGCTGCAAGATAAGCGACACCAATCTCGCATAATCCATTTTGCTATGGTAGCCCACAGAAACAAGATCCCCGGTCCAAGAGGACCATGTGATACCATAACCTTTGACGAGTGCTGTCACAACCGGCAGGTTTTTTCTGATCTGGTCCAACAACAGGGTACGAACCGATTCAAGCCTAAGATCTTCCGACCACAACACCAACTCAGGATAGGAACCGTGCCCTTGTTTTCTTGCCAAACATTGTCGTTTGCGCATCAGTTCCAGAACGTCTTCCCTCATGCGCTCACTCAGTAACTGAAGGAAGCGAACAGGGGACTGCCCGTAAAGAGATTTAATACCGTATGTATAATTATCCCAGCTATCAAGTCTATTACGCAACTGAGCTACATCCGGATGATTATCTACACGTGCACGCTGTGAAGTGAACCCTTATCCTTGGACAGACAGGTTAAAATAACCTGGCCGCGCCGACAGTTCTTTTTGTTCTTTGAAAAGTAACCGGTTTTCAAATTCCTCCGGGGGCAGATACC
>JBAZEZ010000027.1:0-17287 GCA_041653615.1 Candidatus Ratteibacteria bacterium | reverse complement strand
GGCGTTTAAATTCCGGGGTAAAGATTCTTCTGTCTTTCATGGTAGTTCCTTTCTGCCCCCGGTTGGGGGCGGTTAGGCTCTACCAGGTATTCTAACACAAGTGTCCAGTTTTAAGGGTGCAGTCCATCCAGCTCTACTAAGCGGATGCGGTACAGCGTCCAGTTACGCAAATACCGCTTCGGCTGATATCCTGCATTTTTCCTTCAAAGACGCAGTGAGGAGCGTTTAGCGAATCCCAGGCAAATGAGGGAATGGAATTTATATTCCCGAATAATCCAGTTAAACATTTTTTCAATTAAGAAATGCGATAAGAGAAAGGAGGAATCTGCACAGCAAAATTTCGTGGTACAAAAACCAAAACTTGGGTTAATTGTCGTAATGGAGAATAAACGGAGTAGAACGGTCTTTTTAACCGGGCAATGGTAGATGTATCTTTGCACCCCGATAACCGTTCCCACAAAGCGGGAGAGGGCTAAACGGAGGCGTTACAAGCCTTGAATAAGTGGGTATAAACCCGAAATATTATATTTCGCAATATTTTCTGAACATTTAGCAAAAATCTGGTATATGGGAATCTATAAAAAAGGCAAGAATTATTATATTGACTATTATGTTAATGGAAAGCGTAGAAGAGAAAAAATTGGTCCCTCTAAATCTCTTGCGGAACTTGTCTTAAAAAAACGCCTAATTGAGATTGCAGAAGGTAAATTTCTGGATATTAGGAAGGAAGAAAAGGTTACGTTTGACGAAGGCGCCGAACGATTTATTGAGGTCTACGCAAAGATTAACAAGAAATCTTGGAGGGGTGATTTGTTGCGTATAAAATATCTCAAAAGGACTTTCGGCGGTAAATACCTGTCCGGTATTTCTTCCTTTCACGTTGAGAATTATAAAAGGCAGAGAATTATCAAGGCCAAGCCAGCGACGGTAAACAGAGAATTGGCCTGTTTGAAGACAATCTTCAACAAGGCGATTGAATGGGGTTTGACCAAAACAAATCCTGTAAGGCAAGTCCGTCTATTCAAGGAGAACAACCAGCGGGTGCGGTATCTTTCCGACGAGGAAATGAGGACGCTGCTGAATAACGCATCCGAACCGTTGAAGTCCATAATATTGGTTGCCCTTCACACCGGGCTTCGTCAAGGCGAAATCGTCAATTTGAAGTGGGCCAATATAGATTTTAACCTGAAGACTATCTATCTCAAAGATACGAAAACCGGAGAGAAGAGAATACCGATAAACGAAACGGTCTATAATCTTTTGTGCTTCTTGAAAGCGAATAATGAGGTTAGGAAAGATTCTTCTGATTCGGTCTTTCCGATGACAAAGGGGTACAGGGTATCACACCGGTTTGCCGAACTTACGAGCCGGTTAGGTATAAAGGATTTCCGGTTCCACGACCTGAGACATTCCTTTGCTTCTTACCTGGTAATGATGAATGTAAACCTGAAGACCATCCAGGAATTATTGGGGCATAAATCGTATTTGATGACCTTGAGGTATGCCCATCTGTCAGGGGATTATAAGAAAGAGGTTGTTGATAAACTTGGACAGCGGATGGACACTATTTGGTCACCGGAGCCTATTCCTACAGATGAGCCAAATATGTTAAAATCTTTAAAAGTTAACCAGGGCAATCTTTTAGCCATACTTAGCCGGGATGGCGGAACGGCAGACGCAAAGGACTTAAAATCCTTTGAGGAGTAATCTTCGTGAGGGTTCGAGTCCCTCTCCCGGCACTACTACTCGACAAAGGGACTCGATGGGAGCGAAGTCAGGAGACGTGATGAACAAGAGCGTCGCCAGCGGGTGGCCGACCCGAGGCGCATTGGGAGCCGAGCGGCGCCGAGTCCCTCTCCCGGCACTTACATCGCAACGGTTTACGGAAGTTATTTTCGGGGTAATGGTTGCCACGAACCGGTGAATCAATCCATGTTTTGAATATGAGGAGATTAACCATGAAGTTCATAAACTCAATGGTTTTGATGGTCATCCTGCTGGCGTGCGCCGTTGCAGGGCGTGCATCCGGGCAGGATGAACTCAAGGCGTGTCTGGTTAAGCGCGCAGCCACACCGCCGGTTATTGACGGGGCGCTGAACGATAAATGCTGGAAGAACGCCGAACGATTTTCGGGATTCGTCAGACTCGGCGGTTCCATAAAGGCGACGGAACCGACGTCATTCCAGGCGGCTTATGACAGCAAGAACATTTATCTCGCCGTCAAATGCAGCGCCTCGAACATGGCGGGCGTAGGAACGAGCCGCGCGCGACACGACGAGAATGTGTGGGATGACGACTGTGTGGAGATTTTTGTCGATGTGCTGCGCGACCGCGCGAACTATTTTCAATTTGCCGTTAATGTTTCCGCCGCGCAATATGAGGGGAAATTAATTGATAAAGCGTGGGATGTACCGTGGCAGGCAAAAACGAAAATTGGTAAGGACGGGTGGTGTCTTGAGGTGGCGATTCCGTTCGTTGCTCTCGGCGCCAAGCCGCCCGCGCAGGGCGTTTGGGGGTTCAACGTCTGCCGGGCACGGCCCGCAGATGGGGGCGGTGAATTAAGCTCGTGGGCGGGAGTGGATACAAATCCGGGTTTTCATGACCCGAAACACTTCGGGTGCTTGGTGTTCGGGGGCGTGATTCCTCCCGGTCTCGCGGCGAGCGGCAAACTGAAATTGCCGGGACGGGACTTGGTGAATTCCAAAGACCCGTCGAAATGGCAGGGAACGGTTAAAATCAATACGGAGATGGCGCGGTCCGGGAAGGGTTGTTTCGAACTTTTCGACCAGAACGTCAACGGGACCGTCGTCGGAACCGAAATTCAATCGGAGTTAATTCCGGTTGACCTGAACAAAACCTATCGGTTGTCCTGCTTTATGCGGTCGTTTGAGGGGACAAATCCGGCCAGCGGCTGGTTCGGATTGCTGATGTATGACAAGGACCAAAAGCCGATTACCATGATGAATCTGCAGTTTATCGAAGGGTCGGAAACGGTTCTGGCCGTTCCGGTAGTCAAGGGCGCCAACGAGTTGTGGGTTGAAAGTAATCCAAAATGGCTGGTCGTGGCGGGCGGAGGCGGGAGAGTGGCCTTCAACATCAAAGACAATTACGAGGATTTGCCCAATTCGGATGTCTCGCCGCTAATTGTAAAAGTGGTTGAGGATGGTTCGCGGTACAAGGTCGCATTGGAAGGGGCAGTCGGCGGAGATTATCCGGCGGGTACAAGGGTTCGTGTGCATGGGTCGTATGCCGCCTGCCTGTATTGGATTGCCGGCGGCTGGATGCCGACAGAATGGAAGGAATGGAATGTGAATATCAAAGGCGAAGCGTTGATGGGATGTCCGGCAACGTCATTCTGGCGGGGCACGAAATTCGTGAGGGTCTTCGCCAGTTTCGGCAACTACAACGCTATACCGAAGCCGGGCGCCGTTCTCCTGGTTGACGACATTCACTTCGTTGAAGAACGTTGAAGAAACGTGAAATCCGGAGAGATGAGAAGTAGCTGAATCCGAGGTTAAAGTATTTCCCGCGCTATCTGCTCTTCGATAAGCCTGCCTTGTTTCAAACCTCCCGTTATCGTTCCAACAGGGCAAACATCAGGTCTGCTTCGGCCGCCACTCTTCCGTTTACCGTGGCCTTGGCGTGTACCTGGCCAATCCGGGTGCGGAATTTTATTAAGTCTACTTTGACAAGCACCTGGTCTCCGGGCAGGACCGCGTTCCGGAACCGGGCGTTATTGATGGCGGCGAAATAGGCAATCTTGTTGCGGTTTTCCTTTTTTCTCAACATCAGGCACGCGGCAACCTGTGCCATTGTTTCAATCAAAACGACTCCGGGCATTACCGGGTGGTTCGGAAAATGTCCGGCGAAATACGGTTCAGAAATAGAGACGTTTTTGAGCCCGATAATCGAGTTATCGTTTTCAATCTTCAGGATTCGGTCTACAAAAAGGAACGGATACCGGTGGGGAATAATTTTTAAGATATCATCCGCTTCCAAGAATTCTTTTTCCGAAACCGCCTCCGCGTCCGGTGAAATTACGCCGGCGGCAGTTTCCCGGCGGTTGATATCTAGTAATTTATTGACCAGGCGGACGTTAAGGTTGTGCCCGCTGCGAATTGCCACGACGTGCATCTGGGGTTTTACGCCTAACAGGCCGATGTCGCCCAAAAGGTCTAGAATCTTATGGCGAACCATTTCATTTTCAAAGCGCAGGGTATTGTTGATTGCGCCTTTTTCGCCGATAACGATAGTGTTATCGTAGTTGGAACCTTTGCCCAAACCGCTTTTCACCAGAGCGTCAACTTCCCCCTGAAGGCAGAAGGTACGGGCCGGCGCGATTTCGCGCAGGAAGGTGTCGCTATTGACCGGAAAAGAGGCAAACTGGCTGTTGAGGGGCGCTGGATAGTCCAGCGTATAGGAAACTTTAAATTCCGGCGCCGGGAGCGCGATAACCTGGCTGCCGTTGTTATTAACGAAGACCGGCTCCTTCAGGATAAACACGCGTCGTTGCGCCTGCTGTTCTTCCAGGCCTGCTTTCAGGAGGAGTTCGGCCAGATTCTTGCTGCTGCCGTCTTCGCCGGGGAACTCGTCGTTGTCGATTTCAATTAAAAGATTGTCGATGCCCAGGCCCAGCACCGTGGCCAGGATGTGCTCAACAGTGTGGATTTCCGCCGGTCCGCTGCCGACCGAGGTGCGTCGGGAACGCCTTTCCTCCGGCAGGAGGTTGGCGATTTCCGCCTTGACCTGCGGCCGGCCGGGCAGGTCGGTTCGCACGAAGAGGAGACCGGTATCTTGCGGTGCCGGCTTAAAGGTTACTTTCGCTTCGTGGGCGGTATGAAGGCCTTTTCCTTTTAAAGATATTTCTTTTTTAATGGTTGTCTGCTGAGCCATCTTTCTCCAATTGGGCAAGCCGAGCTTCCATCTCTGAAATTTTTTCCCAGAGTTCGGGCTGCTTGTGCAGATAGGCTTGAATTTTCATGTCCTGGTTATGTTCCCGGGCCGGAAAACCGGACACCTTTTTGCCGGACGGGATATTTTTGGTAACGCCTGATTTTCCGGCGATGATTACGTTGTCTCCGACATCGACGTGGCCGATTATCCCGGCTTGTCCGGCGATGATTACGTTTTTACCGATGGTGGTGCTGCCGGAAATACCCACCTGGGCCACGACGATGGTGTGCTCGCCGATGGTGACGTTGTGGGCAACCTGGACCAGGTTGTCAATCTTGACGCCCCGCTTAATCAAGGTTGCGTCAAAACGCGCCCGGTCGATGATGACGCAGGAACCGATTTCTACGTCGTCTTCAATCCGCACCGTTCCAATTTGGGGGATTTTCTGGTGGATACCGCTGACGGTGGCAAAGCCAAAACCGTCATCGCCGATAACAGTGCCGCCGTGGATGATTACGCGGTTGCCGATTTCCACCCTTTCCCGGATGGAAACGTGGGGGAAGACGAGGCAGTCATCGCCGATGCTGGTATAGTGTCCCACGTAGACACCGGCGCAGAGTACGGTCCGGTCGCCGATTCGGGCGTGGTCTTCAATTACCACGTAAGGCTGGACGGAAACGTCTTTACCCAGGACCACCCCTTCCCCGACGATGGCGGTAGGATGGATGCCGGGCGGGAACTTGACGGCTTCTGGTCCGAAGAGAGAAACGATGCGGGCAAACGCCAGGGAAGGATTGTCAACGGAAATCAGGGTGCGCTTGCCGGTTTTTATCTCCGGCGGCACCAGGATGGCCGAGGCCTGGGTTTTGTCCATCAGGCAATAATACTTGCGGTTGGCGACAAAGGTAATTTCGCCGGCTTTCGCTTCCTTGATTCCGGAAACGCCGCTGACGACCAGGTCCTCGTCGCCGATGACTTTTCCGCCGACCAGAACAGCCAGTTGTTTAACTGTTTTACCCATGGTTAATTAATCAAATTATGTCATTCCCGAACGTTTCAGGCGGGAATAACGAAGGCGGGAATAACGTCTTCGTTATTTTTTTACCGCGTCCGGTTTGTTTAAGATAGTAATAACCTGATCGCTCAGGTCAGCCGCGTCCGGAAAATAAAGGACCGCTTCTTTGTTAATTACAACGGTGTAACCCTTTTCTTTGGCCAGCTTGGCGATGGCCGCTTCAATATCTTTTACCCGCGCCTCGACCAGCTCCTGGTTCTTTGCGCGAAGTTCCTGCATGACTTCCTGTTGAAGTTTAAAGATGTCCTGCCTCTTTTTTTCAATGTCGGCCGTGATTTTGTCCGACTCTTCCTTCTTTATGATTTTACCCTGTTTGTCCAGCTTGCTCTGCAGGGCTTCAATCTCTTTTTGGGCCGCGTCTGCTTTTTTCTGTACATCCGCTTTACGCTGAGTTTGAATCTTATCAAATTCTACCTGGTTTTCCGCCACCTTGGTGTAACCGGAAAATATCTTACTGACATCCACCACGCCAATTTTTACATCCTCGGCCCGGCCGATTCCTTTCGTGAGCAGCAGTCCGGCAACTACCAGCAACCCTATCCAAGCAAATTTCTTCATTCTGTTTTCCTCCTGGTTATGTTTTAATAAATTTGAATGACGCGTAGCGTGTGTAGCAAGAGAGATACCCGAGTCTCAGAACCAATAATCTATGCTGAAGTGCAACCGTCCCGGACTTTCTCCGGGCAACGGGTCTAAAGCGTATCCGTAATCCAGTTTCAGCGGAATGGCGAAGAGAGGAACTTTAATCCGCAAGCCGGCGCCGACACCGACTTTAATCTCGGAAAAATCAAAATTTGACGATCCCAGAAAAGTCTGACCGGCATCGGCAAAGAAAACAAGGCTCAAAATGTTTTCGTAAATCGGCTTGGTGAACTCTATGTTTGCCACCGTTAGGAGGTTGCCGCCTTTGGCCACGTCGTCGAAAGAACCGCCCTCGTACAGCGGGCCCAGGGAGCGTTCCGCGTAACCGCGCACCGTTTTGGCTCCGCCGCAGAAGTAACGCTCATAGAAGGGTAAATCAGTTCCCTCGTTCAGGCCGGAAGCGTAAGCAAACAGTCCGTGCGCGGAGAAGACAAAATCTTTGGGCAGGGGACGGTAAAAGGTAAATTCGTACTGGGTTTTCCAAAAGTCACGGTCTCCGCCCAGAACGTCGCCGACGTATTGTAAAGATATTTCCTGGTTGGTCCCGGTTGTGGTTCGCAGCCGGGAATCCCGGGTGTCGCGGGAAAGAGCAACGGTTAAACTATTCTGTTGGTTGGCGCCGTCCTCTCGGAGGTATTCCGGGGGCGCGCCAGACTTAATATCGGAAATAGTAACTTCTTCCGCCCGCGGGATCAGGCTGAGTCGCCAGTATTCGGAAATTCTCCAGATGAAGCGCAAGTCAGCGCCTACCCTTTCCTCGTTGTACTCGCCGTAATCTTTTTGCCGTCCGTAAATGTCAAAGCCGAACGAGACCGGGAGGTCGTTGAGATAGGGTTCAAGAAAACTTAAAGAATAACCCTGGCGCGTACCGCCGAATTCCGCGGAAACGCGCAGGCTCTGTCCTCCGCCGACGAATGAAGGCGGGTTGTGCCAGTCAAAATTCGTCTGTTCCACCGACACGAAACCGACCAGTTCGTCTACGGTGCTGTAGCCCAGGCCGAAGAGGAGGTTGCCGGTGCGCTCTTTTTCTTTAACGTCAAACGTGAGTTTCGCCTTGTCCGCCGCGGAACCTTCCTGGGGCTGAACGTTAACCTCTTCAAAGTAATTCAGGTCCCGCAGGTTTGAAACTGATTTTCGCAGTTTGGCGCCGTCAAAACGTTCGCCGGGCGTCAGTTTTATCTCCCGGCGGAGAACCTTATCCTTAGTACGGGTGTTGCCGGTGATGTTGATCTCCTCTATTTCCACGATACTGCCCGGCTCTATCCGGTAGGTAAGGTCGACCGCGTTGGTGCCGGAATTATAAACGGCTATCGGGTCCACCCGGCACTTGAGGTATCCCTGGTCACGGTAAAAAGAGGCAAGGCTGTTTTCGTCCAGGGCAACAGCCTCTTCGTCGTATGGGTCTCCGGTCTTTTGGGAGAGAGTTTTTCGCAGCTCCGCTTCCGGGGAGATTAAGTTACCCGAGAATTTTACCAAACCCAGAACGTAACGCTGCCCTTCTTCGATGGTGTAAATAACTTCCAAAGTTTTTTTGTATCGCTTTACCTCGCCCGCTACTTTCACGTCGGTAAAACCGGCTTTTTTGTAAATTCTTTCAATCCGTTTCCGGTCGTTATTCAGCGCTTCTTCCTTAAAAGTTCCCAGCCGGAACGCCAGGAGGTTTCGTTTTTTGATGGTTAAAACTTTTTCAATCTTATTTCGTTTTATCAATTTATTGCCGGAGATGGAAATTTTGGTAACCCGAGCGATAACTCCTTCCCGGACTTTGAAATTAAGGGTGACCTGTCTTGGAGACGTTTCGACCGCGTTCAGTTCAACTTCCGTAAAGAGGAACCCCTTTTTGAGGTAATATCCGGCAACCTTGTCTTTTGCCTCCAGCGCTTTGTTTTTATCGTAGAGCTGACCTACCGTCAGTCCGCTTTCGTCCCGGAGTATTCTTCGGTCATACCGTTTGTTGCCGGTGAACTTGATATCTTTGATGGTGGAATTTTCTTTGACTTGAATGGTTATTTTTACGCCGTCGGAGACTTCTTCTACTTGGGGGACAACATCGCTGAAGAGCCCGGTAGCCAACAGACGTTTTACGTCTTCGGAAAGGACGTCTTCCGAATAAGCCTGACCGGCCTTGGTTTGTACCAGCAGCATAATACGTCCGGCCGCGATGGTTTGATTGCCGGTGACTTCAAAAGAGATAACCTTATTATCGGCCGCGCTGCATCTGTTTGCCGGTGCCAAGGTCAACAGGAGGGTCAGTCCGCAGAGGCACAGAACCCCCGAAAACAGTTTTTTGCACATTTCTATAATTTTACTCCTACAATCGGTCCGGCGTCAAATATTTACGGTCAACAATAATGGTTGAAGATTAAAGGGTTTAAAGATTGACCAAAACAGAGGGCGCAAAGTACAATAAGATAGTATGAAGGATATTTTAGAACAGGCAAAAGCGGCAAAAGCGGTCAGTTTTATTCTGGCTAACGCCTCCGCCGAACAGCGGAACAGTTTTCTTGTTCTTTTGAGCAAGAACCTTATTGCCCAACAGGGAAAGGTTGTGGAGGCCAACCGGGAAGACCTGGCGCAGGCGAAGTCAGCCGGTCGGAACAACGCCTATCTTGACCGGCTCGGGATTTCTGAAACGGGCATCCGGAAGATGGCTGATTCTCTTTCCGCGGTCAGGGAGCTGCCCGACCCGCTGAACCGGTTGCTTTGGGAAACCAAAAGACCGAACGGACTTTTGGTTAAACAGGTTTCCGTTCCGATTGGCGTCATTGCCATTATTTACGAATCCCGGCCGGATGTTACCGTGGAAGCGGCCAGCCTCTGTTTGAAGAGCGGCAACGCGGTAATTCTCAAGGGCGGGTCTGACTCTTTGCGAACCAATACTGTTCTGACGCGGATTTTACGGCAGTCCCTGAAGGAGGCCGGTCTCCCGGAAGATTCTGTTTCGCTGGTTGCCGGTCGGGACCACGCCGCGGTCGATTATCTTCTTTCTTTATCCGCTTATATCAATCTGGTCATTCCCCGGGGCGGGGAGTCTTTAATCAGGGTAGTGGTGGAAAAGAGCCGGATTCCGGTTATTAAACATTACAAAGGCGTCTGTCATACCTACGTTGATAAGGCGGCGGATTTGAAGATGGCCCGGCTGGTTACCCTGAACGCCAAAGTACAGCGGCCGGCTACCTGTAACGCGACCGAGACATTGCTGGTTCATCGGGATATCGCGCCGGATTTCCTGCCGGAGATGGCGCGTCTCTTCCAGGAAAAAGGAGTGGAGATGCGCGGCTGTCCGGAAACCAGAAAGATTGTTTCTCAGGTCCTGCCGGCCAAAGAGAGCGATTGGGGCAATGAATTTCTCGACATGGTTATCGCTATCAAGATTGTCGGTTCTGTGGAAGAAGCGATTTTTTGGGTTAACACTTACGGGACCGGCCATTCGGAAGCTATTATTACCCAGGACACCGGAGTCGCGGAAATGTTCCTGAAAGAAGTTGACGCGGCCGCGATTTACCACAACGCGTCCACCCGTTTTACCGACGGATTTGAATTCGGGTTGGGCGCGGAGATAGGAATCAGCACCGACAAGATTCACGCGCGCGGACCGATGGGTCTAAAAGAATTAACTTCGTATAAATACCTGGTGTACGGTGACGGACAGGTAAGGGCTTAATGAATATCGGCATTTTGGGCGGAACGTTTGACCCGATTCACGCCGGCCACCTGATTGTGGCGGAAACAGCCCGGGAAGCGCTTGGTCTGGGAAAGGTGATATTTGTGCCGGCCGGGGTTCCGGTCCACCGTGATTTGGCAAAAGCATCTGCCGAAGACCGACACCGGATGACTCTGCTGGCAATTGACGGCAACCCGGGTTTTGAGGCTTCCGATTTTGAGATAAAACATCAGGGCCCGTCTTTCAGTTACGAAACGATACGGCATTTTTCCGAACAATACGGAACCGAGGCGAAATTATGCCTGATTCTGGGCGCGGACGCTTTTCAGGAGATAGGCACCTGGTATAAAATTAATAGTCTGGCCCGACTGGTTACTTTTGTGGTCGCGGGACGGGAGCACGCGAAAATTCCGGAGAGTCTGCCGGAAGGAATCAAGTCGCGGGAATTGGCGATGGGTTTTTTCTCTGTTTCCGGAAACGATATTCGTCGTCGGGTAAAAGGGGGCGAGTCCATCCGGTACCTGGTTCCGGAACCGGTGCGTCAGTATATAGCTGAGCATAAATTGTATCTTTAAATATGCCAAACAAAATAGAAAAATTGCGGCTGGAGTTTGGAAAAGCGCTGGGTGAGGTTAAAGACCAGGCGTCCCTTGAGAGCGTGCGGGTCAGTTTCCTGGGCAGGAAGGGCGGTTTTTTAACCGAAATCCTGCGCGGTCTTAAAGACCTTGGCCCGGAAGAGCGGCGCCTGATTGGCGCGGCGGCCAATCAGTTCAAGGGGGAGATTGAGGCAAGGCTGGCAGAAGCGGAAAAAGGTTTGCAGGACAAGCCAAAGGCAACCATTGACCTGACCCTGCCCGGCCCGGAAATCAAGATTGGGCACCTGCATCCCATAACCCGGGTGATTCAGGAATCGGTCTGTTTCTTCGAGAAGATGGGTTTCCAGACCCGCGAAGGACCGGAGATAGAGACCGAATGGTATAACTTTGACGCGCTTAATACCCCGGCCGACCACCCGGCCCGGGATATGCAGGATACCTTTTACCTGGCGCCCGGGATTCTTTTGCGCAGCCACACTTCGCCGGTTCAAATCAGAACGATGGAGAAGGAAAAACCGCCGGTGCGGATTATCGCCGTAGGCCGCGTTTACCGTCGCGACGCCCAGGATGCCAGCCACTCTCCCGTTTTCCACCAGCTGGAAGTCCTGATGGTTGAAAAGGGGACCCACTTCACCCACCTAAAAGGCATCCTCACGGCGTTTCTGGAGCACATCTTCCCGTTCTCTTTTAAGACCCGTTTTACGCCGTCGTTCTTTCCTTTTACCGAACCGAGCGCGGAGGTGAGTATCTCCTGCCCCGTCTGCCGGGAAAAGGGATGTTCCTCCTGCGGCCACTCCGGGTTTCTGGAACTTCTTGGGTGCGGCATGGTCCACCCCAACGTCCTGCGTAACGTCGGCTATAAATCAAAAGACCTCACCGGTCTTGCTTTCGGGGTAGGTATTGAGCGGTTAGCAATGATTAAATACGGAATACCGGACATCCGGCTTTTTTACGAAAACGACGTCCGTTTTTTGCGCCAATTTTAAAGGACAACTATGAACGGAAATGAATTGCGGGTTGGAATGGTCGTCCGCCTGGACGGGGAACTGCAGGAAGTGGTCTCTGCGCAGCACGTGAAGCCGGGCAAGGGACCGGCCTACATGAAGTGTAAACTGCGCGTAGTCAAGACAGACCGAAGTTACGAACGAACGGTTCGTTCTTCGGAAAAGGTTGATTTGGTAAAGATTAGCGATGAAGCCGGCCGTTACCTGTACCGGGACCAGACTCTCGCGTACTTTTTGAACGAAGAGGCGATGGAAGAACTGCAGTTTCCGGTCACGGCGCTGGGCGATAAAATGCTTTTTCTCCGGGAAGGCGACGATGTTAAGATAAAGATGGCCGACCAGGAGGTTATCGGGATAGGAGTTTCCGATTTCGCGAGTTTGAAAGTTTCCCAGACGGTTCCGGGGTTCAAGGGCGACACGGTACAGGCCACCCGCAAACCGGCAACCCTGGAAACCGGCGCGGTGGTGCAGGTGCCCCTTTTCATCAACGAGGGTGACACAATAAAAGTTGATACCCGTACCGGAGAATATGTGACGCGGGTGTAACGAAGAAGCGAAGGATTCCGTTTTAACGTAGCGCGAGGCTTTCAGCCTCGCTAATGCACGATCCTGAAAGGGTCGCACTACGTCAACCGGGTAAGAAATGCCTATGAAACCGGAAGAGCTGAAGCCATTTGTGGATTTTATGAAAGCGCACAGTTTGCTTATTCTTTCCGTAGAAAAACCTGATTTCAAATTGTATCTGGTTAAGGAGGGTGCCGAGAATCTGGCTTCCGAAAATTCCGCGTCGTCCCTGCTTGCCCGCCATATTTCCGGCGTAGGCGGAACGGTTGCCGCCGGTTTAACTCCGGGCGCAGCGTTGGAGCCGGTCGTAAACAAAAACGCGGTTTCCGTAACCTCTCCCCTGGTCGGCACTTTCTACCGGGCGTCGGCGCCGGGCGCCGCGCCGTTCGCGGAAGTCGGTCAGGAGATTAAGGTCGGCGACACTTTTTGTATCGTTGAGGCGATGAAGGTGATGAACGAAATCAAGAGTGAAGTCAACGGAAAGGTCCTTGAAATAAAGGCTGAAAACGGTAAACCGGTGGAATTTGGACAGGTTCTCTTCCTGATTGAAAAGTGATTAAAAAGGTACTCATTGCCAACCGGGGAGAAATCGCCCTGCGTATCTGGCGCGCCTGCACGGAATTAAATATTCCCTGCGTTGTCGCTTTTTCCGAGGCGGACCGGGACAGCCTGGCGGTACTGGTGGCCCAGGAAAAAATCTGCATCGGCCCGGCTTCCAGCCTGGAGAGCTATCTTAACATCCCCTCCGTCCTTTCCGCACTTGAAGTTACCGGCTGCGACGCGGTTCATCCCGGCTATGGTTTTCTGTCCGAAAACGCGTTTTTTGCGGAAATCTGCGAGGACAGCGGTATAACATTCATCGGCCCGACCGCCGAAAATATCCGGCTGATGGGCGATAAGGCAACGGCCCGGCGTAACGCTGCCCGGGTTAAGGTCCCGATTTTGCCCGGCACTATTTCGCCCCTTCGAACCAAAGAGGAGGCGGTACGCTTGGCCCGGAAGATTGGTTTTCCGGTAATTTTGAAGGCATCCGGCGGCGGAGGCGGCCGCGGGATGCGGATTGTGCGGGAGGCGAAGGAACTGTTGCCGTCTTTGGATGCCTGTCAAAACGAAGCCCAGGCCGCCTTTGACAATCCGGACGTATATTTGGAAAAATACATTGAGCGGCCCCGGCATGTCGAGGTTCAGATTCTGGCTGATAATTACGGCCGGGTGGTGGCGCTGGGCGAAAGGGACTGTTCCCTGCAGCGCCGGCACCAGAAATTGGTTGAGGAAGCGCCTTCGCCGGTGGTCACTCCCAGGATGCGGCGCCGAATTTGCAACTACGCGCGCCGCCTGGTAAAACACATCCACTACCGGAGCGCCGGTACGATTGAATTCCTAGTGGACGACCAGCTCCACATCTATTTCATGGAGATGAATACCCGGGTTCAGGTGGAGCATCCGGTAACCGAAGAGGTGACCGGCATTGACATCATCAAAGAACAGTTGCGCATCGCTAACGGGGAGCGACTCTCTTTTTCCCAACGGCAGGTTCAGATACGCGGGGCCGCGATTGAATGCCGGATTAACGCGGAGGACCCGGACCAGAATTTTCGACCTAACCCGGGCCGGATTGAAAAACTCCGCGTTCCTTCCGGACCGGGCGTTCGTTTTGACAGCCACATCTATTCCGGTTACACGGTACCGCCATTCTACGATTCGCTCATCGGAAAGTTAATTGTCCGGGGGAAAGACCGCCCGGAGGCTTTAAGCCGGATGCGCCGCGCATTGATGGAACTGGAAATAGTCGGGTTGAAAACGACCGCCCCGCTCTACCAGCGTCTTCTCGACCACGCCGGTTTCCTGGGCGGGAAATATTACGTCGGACTGATTGAAACTTTTTTGGAGAAGGAGGCTTCAGGAGCTAACTCCGCAGGGGTTTCGAAGGAATAAAAATGGCTACTAAAGAATCTTTCGGTAATTTGAAGATTGAGCACGAAGTTCTCTCGGCGATTGCGGCCACCGCCGCCGGCAAGGTTGCCGGCGTTACCCGCATTATCCCGGGCCTTATCGGCGGTATCGCGGAACTTTTCGGACGGTCCGCACCCCAGCATTCGGTAAAAGTGAAGGTGAGGGAGGGCGGAATTTTCTTTGAACTTTCCGTGGAGGTGGCTTACGGCAGCGATATTCCCCAGCTGGCCTGGGAGGTTCAGAAAGCGGTCAAAGAGGCGGTTGAGGCGATGACCGGCATGAAGGTGATGAAGGTTGACGTAGAAGTGCGTAACCTTAAGGCGGAGGCGTCATGAAACTCGTTGATTTGCATGTTCACTCGCTCCTTTCCGACGGTATTTATTTTCCGATGGAACTGGTGCGTCGCGCCCAGGTGAAGGGGTACGCGGTGATAGCGATTACCGACCACGTTGATACTTCCAACATCAGCCGGGTGGTGCCGGAGTTAGTTAAAGCTGCCGCGGAGATTAACCGTCAGGTGAAGGAAATCAGGGTTATCCCGGGCGCGGAAATTACCCATCCGCCGGCCGGTTCCATTAAGGGGCTGGTAAAGGAAGCGCGGAAGATGGGCGCCAAGTTAATTCTGGTCCACGGTGAAACTCTGGCGGAACCGGTGGTCCCCGGCACCAACCGCAAGGCCCTGGAAGCCGGCATTGACATCCTGGCGCACCCGGGCCTTATCTCTGAAGAAGATTTTCTTTTTGCCAAAAAGCAGGGCGTAAGGCTTGAGGTGTCGGCCCGCAAAGGCCACTCTCTTTCCAACGGGTATCTGGTTAGTTTATGGCGCCGGCTGGGCGGACAGCTGATTATCAACACCGACGGCCACCGTGAGGACGATTTTTTTACCGAAACAAAATATTTTAATGTTGGTATGGGCGCCGGTTTAACCCGCCAGGAAGTAGCGCAAATCCTGAAATCCACCCTCTCCTTCGCTCACTCCAAACTGTTAGGATAGTTGTGTATTTTTGTAGGGGAGAGGCTACGTCCCCTCCCGCTCCTCCAGGAATATGACACAAAAATCCAGAAAAAGCATTCGTCTTGAACGTACTATCTACGAAGATTCAGGCAGAATATTTTCGATAACCATGTGTGTATTCAATAACAAACAAATTTTCCTGAACAAGAACTTAGCTGATGCAGTATGGTTAGCCGCAAAAGACGGTATTTTTTCAACAGAGGCCGATTTAATGGCTGTTTGTTTAATGCCAGATCATTTACATTTACTTGTCGGTGTGAAGAATAAAAATTTGGTCGATATAATCAGTAGGTGGAAGAGATTTACACAGAAAATGGTATCAAAGGCCAATTGCAAAGATAAACTTTGGCAGAGGAGTTTTTACGACCACGCATTACGGCGAGAAGAACAGGTGAATGTTGTGGCAAGATATATTTATGAAAATCCGACGCGTGCCATATTAACAACAGAAAACAAAGATTATCCGTATTGCTGGCACGCGTGGTTATAACCTAAACAGCGGGAGGGGGTGTAACCCCTCCCCTAAAAATACTACACAATATGATGAATAAAGTATTTTTCGCGGAGTGCCGCACGTATTCTCCGGTTGAGGTACTGGCGGCTACGCAAAAAATTTTCGAAGCGTTGGAAGCTAATTTTCTTTTTCGCCGGACGGAAAAAGTACTGGTAAAACCAAATTTTTTAATGCCTTCGGGAGACGAAGCCGCCCTTACCACCCATTCCCAGGTACTGCTTGCTTTGTGTCGTCTTTTATTGGATTTAGGTTGTCGGGTGTCAATCGGAGAGAGCCCGGGTATCGGTACCTTGTCCGCCTGTATAGCCAAAAAAGGACTGGGCGAACCGCTGAAGAAGATGGGTGTTTCGGTTGTGGAGTTCACCAGTCCGGAACCGGTGTTACTCCCGGCGAGCCGGATGGTGAAGAGCGTACCGGTTGCCCGGGAAATCAGGGATTTTGACGCGGTTGTTTCCGCGGGGAAATTAAAGACCCACTGCCAGTTCTATTTCACCGGATGCGTTAAGAATCTGTATGGTTGTCTCCCCGGCCTTCTGAAGTCGGAATACCATCTGCGTTTTGCCGACGCGGAACGTCTAAGCCGTTTTTTTCTTGACGTTCACGACGCGGTTAAACCCCGGCTGGGATTTATGGACGCGGTGGTCGGCATGGAGGGCGAAGGCCCGTCTTCCCGGGGGAGAGCAAAACCGGTTGGTTTTCTGTCCGCCTCCCAGGATTGCGCGGCGCTGGATATTGAGTCGATGAAAGCGGTTTCCCTTTTTCCCGCGCGGGTTTTCCACCTTAAAGAACGGTTTGGCCGGCCTGCGGCAGAGGTGATAAAGTTGGGTAAGATAGAAAAAGTTGTCTTTGACCCGCCGGTCAAGATGGAATCGGTTTTAAGCACCGTTCCTTTCCCGGGTATCTTGAAAAATGTAGTGAAGTATCTGGTGGTTCCGGTGCCGATTTTCAGCGTTCCGCCGGTCTGCAAGTTGTGCGGTAATTGTCAGGATATCTGCCCGGCTCAACCGAAAGCCGTGTTTATCAAAAAAGGCAGGGTAAGGTTTCGGCGCCGCAACTGTATCAGTTGTTTCTGCTGCTTTGAGATGTGTCCGCACAAAGCGATAAAATTATCCCGGCCCTTTTTGATGCGGTTGTGGCGCCGGATTAAGGTTCCGTCTTTGTAATCTGCCTGTATATCGTATATAATTTAGAACAAATGATTAAGATTGGCGTAAGGGCGATTAAGCCGGGCAAGCCGGCGTTGGCGGGAGTGATAGCGGACCAAGACTGGGAAAAGGCCGACTGGAACACAGCCGACATCCTGGAAATACGGCTTGACCGTCTTTGGGAAAAAGGGTTACAGTCGGAAGTTGAAAATAGCCGGTCAT
>JBAZEZ010000026.1:0-17960 GCA_041653615.1 Candidatus Ratteibacteria bacterium | reverse complement strand
GATGACTGGATACATAAATCCAACGATACAATCCGGTTTAACCGGTTTAAGAATAATTTATGTAAACTACGTTTTTGAAAGGGACGAGTTACGCGATTTGACACAGTCCTTTCATAGATGACAAAACGGGATTGCCGCGGCAGAAAACGCCTCGCAATGACACTTAGTCCCCCTCACCTTCATCCTCTCCCCCATGGAGAGAGGGGATAAACGCCCCGCATATTTATGCCTATTGAAATCTTCCAAACCTGCGGGTATAATCAAGGTTGAGTAAAATATGGTTCCGATAAAAAAGGGGGATTAAGTGAAAAAGAATTCTCAAAGTGAAGGGACGAAAAAGCGGCCGCTTATTCTCGGGCCGAAACCGCCGGAATGGCTGACTACCTCTGAAACATACGGGTTTGGACCGTCTGTTCCCTGGCAGATAGTCAAATCGAGCAAGTGGCGTTTTATGACGCATATTCCGCACCGCGCCGAATACCTTGCGGCGCTGCGGTCAAACAACATTCGCGGTTTCCCCTATATGACTTTTTACCAGACTTGGATTAACAAGGAGTTTCAGGGAGCGCGCCTGTCCGAACACACCGACTGGATTGCGATTGACGAACACGGCCACTGGAAGCGCACCGGCTTCTGGGAATCGGAGGACAGTAAGAATATGTACTGCACCTGCGTCAACACCAAGGGTTACCGGAAGAGCGTGCTCGCCTATCTTGAAAAACTGATGGACGCGGGCGCCGGCGGAATCTTTCTCGACAACCTCGGGCCTCAAGCAAAGTGCTGGGGAGAGGAACACGGCAAGCACAAACATCTTTACCCGAACCAGGAGGAAGCTTTCGTGGCCCTCCTTAAAGAAGCGCAAGCCCTGATTCGGAAAAAAGACCCGCAGGGAGCCCTGCTGGTCAACTCCGCAAGCCCGACCACCCTGGTAAAAGACTATTGGCCCTGGATTGACTGCGAGATGAGCGAGTCCTACATCTGCACCTGGGTTTCCACCCAACGCTGGGGCGACTGGCAGAAGCAGTGGAACGGGATGGACAAAAAAATCTCCCGATGGATAAAAGCGGGAAAACAGGTTTGCTGCTTGAGCTACGTGGGGCACACAATTAACGATATCAAGGACGATGTTTATTTTTGTTACGCGTCCGCGCGGCTGATGAATATGATTTGGCAAGCCGGCAACGCGACCGTATACGAAAATCCCGCCCTCACCATTCTCTATCAGATTGAGACCGGCCAACCGGTGGCGCCGGAGCGCAAAACGGAAAACGGCGCGCACTATCGGCTCTTCAAAAACGGCATGGTGGCGGTCAATCCCACCGATGCCGCCGTCACGGTGCGGGTGACCCATTCTTTTCCGACTTCCCTGCTCCTGGACCTCTATTCCGGCCAGCGGATTCCGATGCGGATTAACGGAAAGAAGAAAATCGCGGAAGTGACCCTGCCGGCCCAATCGGGCCGGGTGTACCTGTTCGACCCCCTGCCGGCAGAAAACCTGGTGGCGCTTGGTTTGACCGAAAAAAAAGACGCCGCTTCGTTCAAACTCACCATCGAAACCGAGCCGGCGCTCGGAAAGACAAAATTCAAGGTAGATGAAACTCCCTTGTGGACATACGCGGGACACTGGACCACCAAATACGAAATGGGCGAAGATTACGGCCGGTGTTTCATGGATTTCGACCGGCCCGGGACGCACCGCGTCGAAGCCCTTGACCTGGAAAAGAAATCCCTGCTGGTCGCGAACAGTTACGGAGAGGCCTCTGCGGTGAACGAACAGGCAGAGGAAGACGCCGCGGCGCTTAAACCCGGTTCATCGTCCCGGCTGGGAAAATTGATGGACCCGTCCAACCCGGGCAAGTTTATGGAGGGGGCAGGGTACAAGTTCGTTGGCTGGACCGGCGACATTGAAAGCCGGGAACCGGTCATAACGGTTCGCGTGGATAAACCTATCCGGCTTATCGCGAAATACAAAAAAATATAAAGGTTGGCGCGGGCACGCGCAACCGATGATATGACTTGAGAAAACACCGTTCTGTTTTACGCAAAAACCGCTCTTGTGATATAATATTAACTCCGTTGTTTTTTGTCCGCAAAACAATCAAATAATATTTCTATTGCTCTGCAATATTTGATATAACCGCTCATGGACAACGCTTTTATTCTGCTTGAAATTGTATTTATCCCGATTGTCGGTTCGCTGCTCCTGCCGCTGTTCGGGCTGATTTCGTCCCGCCTTCGTAACTTCCTCGCTCTGCTCTTTGTGCTCTGCTCCTTCGCCCTTTCTCTGGCCCTGATACCGCCGGTGCTTTCCGGCGAAACCCTGACCTTCAGCAAACAACTGGCGCTCGGCTTTAATTTTGTCCTGGTCGCCGACGGGCTGGCGGTCTTCATGGCCTGCGTCTCATCCTTCATCAGCGCCATTATCGTCCTCTACTCTTTCGACTACATCAGCCACTACGAAAACCGGAACGAGTACTACTTTATGATGGTGCTCTTCCTGGGTTCGATGATGGGCCTGGTCTTGTCCGGCAACCTTATCTTCCTCTACTTCTTCTGGGAAATGACCGCGCTCACCTCCTGGCGCCTCATCGGATTCTTCCGGGAAAAGACGCACGTCCTGAAAGCGAATAAAGCGTTCCTGGTGACTATCTTCGGCGCCCTGGCGATGCTCGTCGGGTTTATTATCATCTACAACCAAACCGGGTCGTTCGACCTGGCCGTAATTAAAGAATCCTTTAAAACTATCCCGGTTGCCAACCTCGCGGTGCTCTTAATTTTGGCCGGCATCTTTTCCAAGTCCGCAACCCTGCCGTTTCACACCTGGCTTCCGGACGCGGGTGTAGCGCCCTCGCCGGTTACCGCGATGCTCCACGCCGCCATCCTGGTTAAAATCGGCACCTATGTTTTTGCCCGGCTCTTCCTGGCCACCTTCGCGCTGGTTACCGACTGGCACACCATCATCCTGGTGATTACCGCCGCCAGCGCCCTGATTGCCGCGGGCGCGGCGATGATTGAAAAAGACATAAAACGGATTGTCGCTTATTCCACCATCAGCCAGATTGGTTTTATCTTCTTCGGGCTGGCCGTAGGAAACCAAACCGCCGTAGCCGGCGGACTGCTTTACATCATGATGCACGGGCTGGCCAAGGCCGGGCTCTTTCTCGGCGCCGGCGTTATCGAACAAAATACCGGAATCAGGGACATCACCAAACTGGGCGGCCTCATCCGCACGATGCCGGTGACCGCCGCGGCGTTTCTCGGCTGTTCGCTTTCGGTGATGGGTATCCCGCCGTTCGGCGGCTTCTTCAGCAAGTACCTGCTCTTTTCCGGCGCGATCAGCAGCGGCCGAATCGCAATCGCGCTGGTCTTTCTGGTCGGCGCTTTTATGACCATCATCTATCTTTTCCGGTTGTTTAATATGGTATTCATGGGCGAGCCGCAGACCTCGCGGGCAAAAGAAAAATCCCCGATGATGGTCGCCTGCGTAATGCTGTTGGCGGTCCTCTCCCTGGCCGGGGGAATCTTCATTAATTATCCGTCGCATTTTGTCCAGGTGGCTGTTCAGGGAATGGTGGGGTTGATAAACTGAAATCCCCCTCACCTTCATCCTCTCCCCCGTGGGGAGAGGGGAAAAAAAGGATGATGGATTTTATAAATTAAAAATGGATAACGTATTGCTGTTATTTTTAATCGTGCCGCTGGCGGCCGGAATACTGGCCCTGCTGGTTCCGGGAAAGGCGCGCGGTCCGAAAGAACTGATTATTCTGGCGGCCACATTCCTGAACCTGCTGATAGCGGCGGTGTTCTTTAAAACCGGCCTGACCTACTCTTTCCCGTGGGTGCCCGGAATCGGGCTGGAATTCTCCCTGCGGTTATACCATTTCAGCGCCTTCATTATCCTGGCGGCCGCGGCCTTTGCGTTTTTAATCGCGCTCTATTCAATCGTTTCCCTGGCCGAAAAGCCGTACGCGAAACAGTTCTTTGCTTATTTCCTGATTACGCTGGGGTTCGTCAACGGAGCGGTCCTGGCGGACAACCTTCTTTTACTGCTCTTCTTCTGGGAAGGACAGCTGATAACGCTTTTCCTGATGATTTCCGTCGGGAACAAGGCCGCCTTCAAAACCGCGACCAAGGCCCTGATTATCGTCGGCATCACCGACCTGTGCCTGATGGTCGGCATCGCCCTGACCGGCCATCTGGCCGGAACCCTGACTATCTCCAAAATTAACCTGCCGCTGGACGCGCTGGGCGGTATGGCCTTCGTTTTCCTGATGATTGGAGCCATTTCCAAGGCGGGTTCCATGCCGTTCCATTCCTGGATACCGGACGCGGCCGTAGACGCTCCGCTGCCGTTCATGGCTTTTCTGCCGGCCTCGCTCGAAAAACTAATCGGCATCTATCTGCTGGCGCGAATCTCGCTGGACATGTTCCAGCTGCACCCGGCTTCCTGGATAAGCACCATGATGATGATTATCGGCGCCGTAACCATACTTCTGGCGGTTATGATGGCGCTGGTCCAGACCGATTACAAACGGCTCCTTTCCTACCACGCCATCAGCCAGGTGGGCTACATGGTCCTGGGCATCGGCACCGCCGTCCCCATCGGTATCGTGGGCGGCTTGTTCCACATGATAAACCACGCGATGTATAAGAGTTGCCTCTTTTTGACCGGGGGAGCCGTGGAAAAACAGGCCGGCACGACCAGCCTGGACAAACTGGGCGGTCTGGCCCGCAAAATGCCGATAACCTTCGCTTGTTTTATCGTCGCGGCCGCCGCCATTTCCGGCGCGCCTCCGTTTAACGGATTCTTCTCCAAGGAACTGGTTTACGACGGCGCCCTGGAACGGGGTTTTATCTTCTATCTGGCCGCGGTTGCCGGTTCGTTCTTAACCGCCGCCTCTTTTTTGAAATTAGGCCACGCCGCTTACTTAGGGAAAATACGCGAGGAGAACCGGAACGTGAAAGAAGCGCCGCTCCTGATGCTGATTCCGATGGTTGTAATCGCGCTGGGCTGTATCGTCTTCGGCGTTTACAATAAATTACCGCTCCAAGCCCTGATTCAGCCTATTCTCGGACCGGAACGGCTGGCCGGACATTCTTTCGCGGGCTGGCCGGCTAAAGCCGCCCTGGTCATCGCCACCTTCGTCGTGCTGGCCGCCGCTTTCCTCAACCACCGTTTCGGAGTAAGGAAAAACGGCAGCGGGCTGAAAGCGTCCGACCATATCCATTACGCGCCAATCCTGCGCGGAATATACGACCGCGCCGAAAAAAGATTCTTCGACCCGTATGATATCGGTCTGAAAGCCGTAAACATGCTTTCCGAAATTGCCTGGCAGTGCGACCGGGCCGTCGACTGGATATATGATACCCTGGTCGTAAGGGTAACCTACGCCTGCACCCATCAGATAAAAAAAGCGCACAACGGAAATTACGCAACGTACCTGGTATGGTCGCTGGTCGGATTTTTGCTGGTTGTTGTGTTTTTATTGCAGTCGGTTAAAATGTAATTTAAATAAAAATGACATCACTGTTAATTCTGATACCATTATTCAGCGTGATGGTCCTGAACCTGCCCTCCCGGACCATGATGCGGAGGTTTGCCTTCTGGCTTAGCCTGACACTGGCTGCCTCCCAGGTTTGCCTGGCCGCCTTTTTCGGCACCGGCCTCTGGAGCAGCCCCCTGGATATTTACGGTTCCTTCTTCCGATTCAACCTGGCCGTTGATAACTTGAGCCGGATAATGCTTTTATCCGTCGGGATAGTCGTACTGACCGCAATCCTGGTCGGCCGGGAGACGATTAAGGATGAGAACCAGCATTTTAACTTCACCAACCTCATGCTCCTGGTCCTGGCCGGAATGAACGGCGTGGTGACTACGGTTGACGTCTTCTCGCTTTACGTCTTCATGGAAATTACCGCGGTTGCTTCTTTCGTGCTGATCGCGCTCCAGAAGGAACGGGACGCGCTTGAAGCCTCCTTTAAATACATTGTCTTCTCCGCGCTGGCCAGCGTGATGATGTTGAGCGCGATCGCCCTGCTGCTGATGACTTCCGGCGGAACCGGGTTTGCCGGCATCAGCCAATCCCTGAAGAGCCTGCCGGCCAATCCCCTCACCCTGCTGGCCATGGGCCTTTTTGTCTGCGGCCTCTTTATTAAGGGCGGCGCCATGCCGTTTCACGGTTGGCTGCCCGATGCTTATTCCGCGGCGCCGGCGCCGGTTTCCATCCTGCTGGCCGGCATCGTCACCAAAACGCTGGGCATCTATACCTTGATTCGAATCGCGGGTTTCGTGCTCGGTCCCAATTACGCTTTAAACAGTATCCTGCTGTTAATCGGAGCGCTCTCCATCGTCGCCGGAGCCCTGGCGGCACTGGGGCAAAAAGATTTCAAGCGGATGCTCGCCTATTCCAGCATCAGCCAGGTAGGCTACATCGTCATCGGCCTGGGCTGCGGCACCCCGCTGGGAATTTTCGGCGCCGTCTTTCACCTCTTTAACCATTCCGTCTTTAAATCGCTTCTCTTCGCGAATTCCGCCGCGGTTGAGTCCCAGACCGGCACGCGCAACATGGAACGGCTGGGCGGCCTGGCGGAGCGGATGCCGCGCACCGGCGCAACCTCGATAATCGGATTCCTTTCCGCCGCGGGAATACCGCCGCTGGCCGGATTCTGGAGCAAAACCATAATCGTGGTGGCGCTGTGGCAGGCCGGATTCCGCGCTTACTCCTCCGTCGCGGTAATGGCCGGGGCCATCACGCTTGCCTATTTTCTTTCTATGCAGCACCGGGTCTTCTTTGGTAAAATAAAAGAGGAGCTGAAATCCGTTAAAGAAGCAAACTTCAACCTCCTGCTTCCGGCTTTGTTTCTGGCCGCGATTACAGTAGGAGTCGGTATCTTATTCCCGTTTGTGCACGATACGTTTATTACGTCGTTTTTTAGGTAACTTTTAAATGTAGGGGCGGGGTTACATCCCCTCCCCTACACAAAACAACAACGCCAAGCAAGCTTGGCGACTACAATATAAATATATGCCGATAGACATCATAATTTTAATTCTCCTGACGCTGGCCGCCTTATGGACGGTGATGAGCAACAGCCTGCTCTTTGCCGCCATCGGACTGGCGTTGACCAGCGCGATATTAACCATTGTTATGTTCCGGCTCAATTCGCCGCTGGCCGCCGTCTTTGAGCTGTCGGTCTGCGCCGGCCTGATTTCGGTCGTATTCATCAGCGTTACGACGATGACCCAACCGCAGAGCCGTCAGGAAGTCGCGCAGCACACCAGGGACCGGCTGGGCCGGTTCAAGTTTCTACCGCTCATCATAATACTGGTGGCCCTTGCCCTGGTAATATTAAACCTGAAACCGGGGGCACCGCTGCCGACTCCGGAAACCGGCGAAGACGTCAGGAACGTGCTCTGGAACCAGCGGCCGCTTGATTTAATCGGCCAGGTGCTTGTCCTGCTGACCGGTGTTTTCGCGGTGGTTATTTTCTTCAAGGAGAAGTCCAAAGATGAATAGCCAAGCCCTGCAATTATTCTGGTCGTTCGGGCCTTTTGTCATATTGCTGGCCGTCATCGGTATTTATTGTATCCTGGTGACCTATAATTTAATCCGGGCGCTCATCGGCATCGAGATTTTAATCAAGGCGGTAACGCTCCTGATAATCGTGGCCGGGTACGTCACCGGCCATACGGCGCTGGCCCAGGCCCTGGTAATCACCTTAATCGTAATCGAGGTGGTGGTAATCGCGGTCGCGGTCGGGGTGGTTCTGGGGCTGCACCAGCATAACGATTCGCTGGACATCAGAAAATTACGGAATTCGAAAGGTTAAAATGATAACCTCAAACCATATTCTTCTGGCGCCGCCGTTTGCTTTCCTCATCCTGCTGGCGATGTTCTGGCTGCTTTCCCGGCTGCTTTCCCGGCTTTCCTTCCGCCCGGCAAAGCACACGGCCGGCGAAGGAAAAGCATACGCCTGCGGTGAAAGCAACTATAACAACACGGCACACCCGGACTACAGCCAGTTCTTTCCGTTCGCTTTCTTTTTCACCCTGGCGCACGTCGCGGCCCTGATGATGACGACCGTTCCCAAGGAGACAATTTCCGCCTTCTCGGTCGCCTTCATCTACATCGGCGGGGCCATCGTCGGACTATTTATTTTGATTAGAAAGTAAAGCTGGTATGTAGGGGAGGGGTTACATCCCCGCCCGCGGGCGGGGATGTAACCCCTCCCCTACAAAAACAGATTCCCGATTTAAACATTCGGGAATGACAAAAACTTTTATGGGACTGACCAAAAAAATCGTAACCTGGGCCCGAATCAAATCGCCCTGGATTATCCATTTTAACACCGGCGCCTGCAACGCCTGCGATATCGAGATTATCGCCGCGCTGACCCCGCGCTATGACCTGGAACGTTTCGGCGTACTCTTAAAAGGAACGCCCAGGCACGCGGACATCCTGGTCTGCTCCGGCCCGGTAACCCGGCAGATTGAGGACCGGCTCATCCGGATTTACGAGCAGATGGCGGAACCGAAGTTTGTAATCGCGGTCGGCTCCTGCGCCTGCTCCGGAGGCGTCTTCTCCGGTTGTTACAACGTGAAGGGCGGAATCAATTCCACCATACCGGTCTCCGCTTATATTCCGGGTTGCCCGGCCAGTCCCAAGGCAATCATCGACGGGGCGGTAAAATTACTGGCCAGTTTGAAAGGTTAAAATGAAAATGGAAGAAGACGTTAAACAGTCGTTAATCAAACAGTTCAACCTCCCGGAAGAAACAATCCGGATTCCGAGGCCGAGACGGATATTCCTGGAAATTAGTCAGGAAAAGTTCAAGGAGGTCTTTGACTTCTCCGTAAAAGAGTTGAAGTTCGCAATCCTCCTCACCATCACCGGCCTTGACGAACAGGAACGGTTCGGCGTCATCTACCACCTGGCGCGGGAAACAGGCGCCATCCTGAATATTAAAACAAGCATACCCAGGGACAATCCAACCCTGAAAACGATTACCCCGGATTTTTCCAACGCGGATATTTACGAAAGGGAACTGATGGACCTTTTCGGAATCAAGGTTGAGGGCTTGCCGCCCGGCAACCGGTATCCGTTATCGGACCATTGGCCGAACGACCAGTACCCGCTCCGAAAAGACTGGAAGCAGGAAGGGGTTACTTTCGAGCAACCCCGGGAGAAGCAGGATGTTTCCGAAAAAAGCGGAGGTGACCAAAATGCGTAAACCGGATATTTTCAAGGTTCCGATCGGACCGCAGCATCCGGCCCTGAAAGAACCGGAGAGTTTCAGCGTCGCCCTGGCCGGAGAAAAAATCATGGGAGTCGACATCCGGCTCGGTTATAACCACCGCGGTATTGAAAAGGCCTGCGAGGAAAGAACTTATATTCAGGACATCTACCTCATTGAACGCATCTGCGGCATCTGCTCCCACACCCACGCGACCTGTTTTGTCCAGGCGGTTGAAGAAATCGCGGGTCTGGAAGTGCCGAAACGTGCCCTCTATCTCCGCACCCTCATCGGCGAACTGGAACGGGTTCACAGCCATCTGCTCTGGCTGGGCGTCGCCGGACACGAAATCGGGTTTGACACGCTCCTGATGTACACCTGGCGCGATCGTGAAATCGTAATGGACATTCTGGCCGCGCTTACCGGAAACCGCGTCAACTACGGCATGAATACCCTCGGCGGAGTGCGCCGCGACATCACCCCGGAACAGGCGCGGGAGGTACTGAAAGCCATCGACAAACTGGAAGAACAGACCAAATATTACATTGAACTTGCTCTCGGAGAGGCAACCCTGGCCGCCCGGCTCTCCGGCGTCGGCGTGCTCTCCCGGGAAGATTGCGTGAAATTAGGCGCGGTCGGTCCCACCGCGCGCGCTTCCGGCGTGGACCGCGACGTCCGCCGCGACGACCCGTATGCCGCCTACGCTGAAATTTCCTTTAACGTCATCACGGATAACCACAACGACGTCTTCGGCCGCACCGTCGTGCGCCTGAAAGAACTGATGGAATCTTACGGCATTGTCCGCCAGCTTCTGAAAAACCTGCCGGACGGACCGATAGCAATCAAAGCGCCCCGCAAGATTCCGGCCGGAGAAGCGGTAAGCCGCTACGAAGCGCCGCGCGGCGAAGACGTCCACTACGTCAAAGCCAACGGCACCGAAAAACCGGAGCGGGTAAAGGTGCGCGCGCCCACCCTGGCCAATATCCAGGCGGTCAAAAAGATGCTGGAAAACCGGTACCTGGCGGATATGCCGATTGTCATCGCCGCCATCGACCCCTGCTTCTCCTGCACCGACCGGATGATAAACGTCCGGGACGCGGAAAGCAAAAACAATCGGCTTATGGAATGGGAAACCCTGCGCCGGCAAGGCATCGAACATTACCGCCGCCTGGGTATCGATTTCTCAAAAGTAAAGATTATGTAGGGCAAAGGTAGGGGCGGGGTTACATCCCCGCCCGCGGGAAGGGACATAGCCCCCATCCCCTACAAAATACATTGTCATTCCCGCGGACTTGTGTCCGCCGTAACCTTGCGCGAAGGCGGATAGTAAGCGGGAATCTAAACAAACTATGCTACATTCACTCTTTCTTTTATTGATTTTCCCCGGATTCCTTTTCCTGTCCGTCTTCGGCACATACGCCGAATTCGTGGACCGGAGGCTATACGCGCGGCTCCAGAACCGCGTCGGCCCGCCCTGGTTTCAGCCCTTGGCCGATTTCATAAAATTGCTGGCCAAGGAAGACATCGTGCCGGAATGCGCGGTTCCGGGCATGTTCCGGATTATGCCTATCTTCGCCCTGGCCGCCACCACTACCGCCTTCTTTTATCTGCCGGTCTGGAGCACCCGTTCGCTCTATCCGTTCCCCGGAGACGTGATTGTGGTACTCTATCTTCTAACCATCCCCACCATCACCTTCTTCCTGGGGGGCTGGTATTCAACGTCTCTTTTTGCCCGAATCGGTTCGGCCCGCGGCATCACCCAATTGTTTGCCTACGAAGTCCCGCTCTTCATGAGCATCCTGGCCGCGGCCCTGCTGGCCAACACCTGGTCGCTGACCGACATCACCCTCTTTTACAGCCAACATCCGTCGTACGCGTTCTTCAACATCATCGGTTTTGTGGTATCGCTGCTTGCCCTGCTGGGCAAGCTGGAAAAGACGCCTTTTGACATACCCGAGGCGGAGACCGAAATCGTGGCCGGAAGTTTTACCGAGTACAGCGGCCGCCTCTTCGCCCTGTTTCACCTCACGATTGACATTGAGATGGTTGTCGGCGCCGCCTTGCTGGCCGCGGTCTTCCTGCCCTTCGGCCTGACCCTCGGACCGATAATCGGTTTTATCCTGTTCATTATCAAAGTGCTTTTCGTGGTCGGGTTGATGGCGCTGATTCGCACCATCGTCGCCCGCCTGCGCATAGACCAGATGATTAATTTCTGCTGGAAATTTATGGCGCCGCTGGCCTTACTGCAAATCCTCATCAACCTTGTTCTCAAAGGAGTGCTCTAAAATGCAGCCCGGAAAGATACTTAACGTGGTTCTGCGTTCGCTGACCAAGAAACCGGCCACCAACCTGTACCCGGCCGAAAAACTGGATATGGGGAATAGATACCGGGGAAAACTGAAATTCCATCCGGAACTTTGCATCGGCTGCAAACTGTGCATGCGGGATTGCCCGAGCAACGCCATAACCATCAAAAAAGTCGGGGAGAAACAGTTTGTCGCGGAGGTGGACCTGGGAAAATGCATCTACTGCGGCCAGTGCGTGGACACCTGCCCTAAAAAAGCGCTTGAAACCACCAACAACGTAGAGCTCGCCCAACTGGACTATAGCAAAGAAAAAATAGTTTTATAGCAGGGATCGGATTCATCGAACCCCTGCACAAAACGTAGTGCGACCCTTTCAGGGTCGCCGGGAGGGGGCGGAGCCCCTCCCCTACACAAACAGACAAGGCAGAAAACCTGTAATCAAATGAGCGGATTGAAGACCAGCCTGAAAAACCGGCTTGAGGACGCCGACAGGATTGCGGTCCTGGGTATCGGTTCTCTCTTGCGGGCCGATGACGCCGTCGGAATGCTGGTGGCGGAGAAAGTTGAAAAAAATCTCAAACCAACCTGTAGAAAACCGGAAGTCAAGGTATTCTTCGGCGAAACCGCCCCGGAAAACCTGACCGGCGAGATAAAAAAGTTTAAACCAACCCACCTCATCATTATCGATTCCGGCGACACCGGCAAAGACCCCGGCGCAATCACCGTTATCGGACCGGAAGAAGAAATCGGCGTCTCCTTCTCCACCCACCAGCTCCCTACCGGAATCATGATTGACTATCTCCTGAAATTTATCAAATGCCAAGTAACCGTCGTCGTCATCCAACCCAAAACCCTCGCCTTCAACCAGCCCTTGTCAAAAGAAGCGGCCGGCGCCGTCAAAGCCCTCTCCTCCACCCTCCTTCAACTTTTAATTCATTGATTATTAATTTCTCTACCCAACCGGAAGAAAACGAAGGTGAGGGAGATTATCCTCTCTTTGCCAGCCATAAACCCCAGACGCAGAGAATAAGCGCCACAACTCCGCCAGGCCACGAAAACCCGACCGGAAACGACAATGTCCCGAGTTGCACCGGTAACTTAAGGGTGGCCCGAATAAAATGCAATACGCTGACAATTCCAAAGATACAACCAGAAATGTAAAGATACGCCTGGCGTTTCATGCTTCCTCCCGTCTTTTCTGCCGCACTTTTATAATACCCCTACCACAACAATTAGGGAATTGTCCCTGATTTTCATCTTCATTATTGATGAAATTATAATATCGAACTTCGGGGTTGTCAAGCACGTACCAACATTCGTTAAATTGACAAATAGCCGCAACGGAGTATAACATAATAAATAGGGGTAGTTTATCGGGCAAAAATATTTTTTTGACTGATGAAAGGAGCAATTATGGGATTTTTAAGTGAAGAGGATAAGAAAGAGATTGCGGAGGAAGAAGAAATCCGGAGTCAGGTACGCCGGAAGTACGAACAAAAATCTTCGGGTGTAGCCGGGGTTCTCTCCACATTATGCCCCGGCCTGGGACAGATATATAACGGGCAAATAGGCAAAGCGAGCTTCTTTTTTTTCTGCTTCATTATCGGTCTCTCCGTCCTTTCCCTGGGAGCGGTCACCCTGGTCAAGGGTCCTTCCTCCGGCGCCTCTTTCAACATTGCCAGCAGTGCCGGCATTACGCAGGCAAAACCGGTGGAAATGAACGAAGAAGGCATCGTGCCGGGCGAAATTAACACCGAGATGACGCAAGCGGGTCAGGCGGCGCAACCAACATCGGAAACCAAAAAGGTGGGTAAAGAACAGAAGGCCGTTATTAAAGCACTGGCGCTGACCGGTCTGGGCGCAATCTTTGCCATTCTCACAGTCTTTTTTGCCTTTCGGGACGCCGTCCAAACCGCCCGCAGGAAAAATCAGGAGTGAAAGGGATAGCCCGCCAAGGCTGTCAAAACCAAAGGGGGTATTGTGTGAAAAAAGTATTCGTAGTTTGGCTGAGCTTATTTTTGCTTTCCGGCACGTTATGTTACGGAAAAGAAACGGCGCCTGTTTCTAAAAAAACGGTAAAAGTACCGGCGAAGAACGAAAAACTTTTCGCGCAAGCCGATAAGCAGGGTATTATTTTTTACACCGGTGGAATAATGTATACTATTCAAGCGGAAGGCATCAATTCAGCCGGAAATATGATGTATTTTGCCGCCAAGGACTTTACCGACAACAAAGACCTTGTCACTAAAAAAATAGAGAAAATCGAGTGTCGGGTCAACACCCCGGAACGGAAGGTATACAAAACCACCATACAACTGGGCGATAATAATATCGACCCGAAATACCGGTTGGAGATTTTTTCGGAAATAAAAAAAGGGTATCCCTTCCTCGCGCTTTATTCTAAATTTTTCTATTTAGGCAACGACGTTCATAAATGCGTGATAAACTGGGGGCTAAGTTCCCCCTCTGATTCCGACCCCTACAAATATTACACGATACCGAAAGAAGGTAAGATTTCAACCTACCGCCTCAAAGACGAGTCCGGTGGAAACAAAATTGGATACGCCAAATGGATTTATCTCCACAACGGTAAAGGATCGGGCATCGGATTAATCTGCCCGGCCATGTTGGGTAAAGGCGATGATTTCATCTTCGTAAATTCGGTACCGCCGGAAAAAGAACTGTCGGGAACCGATTCCGCGGATATTTTCATGGTCTATATGCCTATCGCGAAAAATTTCAAAATACTCGATAAGATGTACGATGAAATAATGAAAATGCGGTGGACCTTCGATTAATACCATTCACCTTCAATCAGATAGCATCGTTGTCGACTGCGCCGTACCTGCGGAAACGGCAGGTTCGGCAACTGCAGACTCCCTGCCATCCGCCGAAGAGACGCAAGCAGGTGCAACTTCTGGCAGGGTTGCCCTGCGTCTTCGGCTGCGTCGGCGTACATCGTTGTACGCCTCCCGGCCTCATCCTTGGATGCCTTGCTCTCTGATTGAATTCGAACGGTATAACAATCAGGATGGACAATAAAAAAAAGGGGGTGGAATATTTTCCACCCCCTTTTTTACCGCTAAATATTTCTACTTATTTTACCAGGCTGGGAACAACCTCGGTGGCTTCAAAAACCGGCACGCCCTTAGGCAGTTTAAAAACGAAAACTTTATCCAAAACGCCGGTGTTGAATTTCAAATTCTTGTAAGCGATATCCAACATTACCTTGCCGTCCTTATCAAAACCCTGGGTCTGATAAATAAAACCGTCTTTCACGCCAACCAGGTATTTAATCTTGGCGGGAACCGGCAGGTTCCATCCGGCAACAGCCTTTGCGCCCGGAGTTTTTGCCGGCTTTTTCTTCAGCAGCACACCCTCCAGCACATCCATATCTTTACCGGCTAGTTTAGTCGCGCCCGACACTTTAAGGTCATAGTCGGCCCCGATCATCTTCATTAAACTATCCACCCCGACAACACCGTAACCGGTCTGCATGAATTTTTTCTGATACTGCGCGACCATTCCCGGCGCCGCGGCAAGGTCCATCTTAATAATTTTTTGTTCTTCCGGAGGCAAAATATGCTGCCAGATATACTTTCCGTCGCAAACGGTCAATACTTTCTGCTTGCTTGCCTTCCCCGGGATCGGAAGAATTGTTTCGGCGCGGAACTTATCCGGAGCTTTAGTGATAAATATGTTTTCCGCGGTTATCGTATCGTTACCCAAAACAAACTTTATCGTCTGCGTTCCGGTAACATCCTTAAGGGTGGCTACCCCTTTTTCCACGCTGGTCATTACCTCGCCCAGCGTCCTGGCATATAACGGACTGCTTACCGTAACACCCAATAACAAAGCAAATACTCCCGCACCACACAGCAAGCCTTTCTTCATACATTCCTCCCATGGTCCGCCCCGGCTTCGCGCCTAAGCGGCTTCTCAATAAATTTCACCCGTCTTGCCACATACGGGCCGTCCGATTGGATACATTATAAAATATGCTTTACCCGATGTCAAGAGGGTGTAAAAAAAAATAAATTACAACCGCCAAAATTCCCCGCGTTACCTTTCCGTAAATTCCTTCCGTATGTTAAAATTCAACATCTATGCGAGTAAAAAAATACGCGGTACCGGTCATCTCTATCTTGTTCTCTTTACGGCTGGTTATCCCGGCTGTATCTGCCCCCAAAACCATGGTCCTGATTCCGGCCGGAGAATTTACCATGGGTTCCCCCCGAAATGAAGGATACGCGGACGAATACCCTCAACACAAGATATTTCTCTCCGCCTATTACATAGACAAACGCGAAGTAACTGTAGCCCAGTACCGGAAATTCTGCCGGGCAACCAAAAGGGAAATGCCGCCTGTCCCATACTGGGGCTGGCAGAATAGCCATCCCATCATCAACGTCACCTGGGACGACGCCGTCGCCTACGCTCAATACTACGACAAACGCCTTCCCACCGAGGCAGAATGGGAAAAGGCAGCCCGGGCCGGCTCCACCGCCAAATACTGTTTCGGTGACTCGGAGACGAACCTGGGAAATTATGCCTGGTACTCCGCTAACGCCAACAGGCAAACCCACCCGGTCGGCACTAAAAAACCCAATGCCTTCGGTCTCTACGATATGCACGGTAACGTCTGGGAATGGTGTTCTGATTGGTACGACGCAAACTACTACTCAAACAGCCCAACCGATAACCCCAAAGGTCCGGCCAACGGACAATTCCGCGTGTTGCGCGGCGGCGGTTGCTGGCTCTTCGCACTCGCCAGTTGCCGTTCGGCGGTTCGCGGCTGGTTCATTCCGTCCAACGGAAGCGCCCACAGCGGGTTCCGCTGCGCCTCTTCGCCGTAATTCATTACCCCTTGTCTTTTAACGGCCCGCTTGCGCTAAAATTTATCCGCCGTAGATTTAGCCTAAACCGGCTAAAGCAGATAAACCCCGCCCAACAAGGTCGGACTTTTTATCGAATTTTACAGGTTACAGGAATAAAAATTGGACTTCGCGTTAAAGACGCCCGCGATAACTACACCAATTTTTCGAGGAAGGGTTGAAGGTTGGGGAAATCTTTCGAAATACGCTTATCCGCTACATCGTATGTGCCGATGACTTTGCCGCCTTTATCCGTCACCATTTTCGCGAAACCGGCCAGAGCCTTTCCGGGACCGCCGCCGTGGGTAGCAAAGATAAAAACTTCTTTACCGACAAGGGAAACTTGTTCCAATAACGCTCTCATTGCCGGCAC
Source organism: Candidatus Ratteibacteria bacterium (assembly GCA_041653615.1). GTDB lineage: Bacteria > Ratteibacteria > UBA8468 > MWAK01 > MWAK01 > JAHJUB01. The sequence continues at coordinate 1,173 of JBAZEZ010000026.1, read as the reverse complement.
CACGTTCCAAGCCCAGATTGGAGAACCAAGAAAAACCAGGTCGTAACCGGAAAGATTCGGAAGTTCTTTAACCTTAACTGTCTTTTTGGTAAAAGCATCACGGCAGTTCTTGAGAAAAGAGCCGGTCCGGTCCGCGGAAAGTTTAAAATAATCTACTGTTTTGCCTTTTTCCTTCAGAAAATTTCCGGCGAGACGCGCCAGCCGTTCGGTATTGCCGGTGAGGGAAAAATAGATAATAATCGTCTTGTCCATATTTACCTGCGCGGGAACGGGCGCAATTAAATAAGGGCCCTTCCAGAAAATGGTGAGGGCCCTTATTTACTTCAACATACCGCTTACCGGGAAGTTAATCTAAAATAAACTTTTCTGGCAGAAGGATAGGCGGATACATTCACTTCCATTTCGCCTTCAGCTTTAACGGAAATGGAACCAACCGGTATCCCGTTTTTCACCAGATAATTTTTAACCGCGAGGGCTCTGTTTTTGGATAATTTCATGTTGTACTCGTCTGAACCCTCAGGAGAAGCATATCCCATCAAAATCATCCTCGCCTGCGGATATTCTTTCAGAACCCTTACGTTGGCGTTAAGGACTTTCCTGGCGGGAAGCGTCAACTCTACGCTGTCAAAAGGGAAGTAGACAACCTGAAGCGCCGTCTTTTCAACCGGCAGGCTCTTAGCAGCCTTCCCATCCAGATAAACATACCCTTTGTTTCCCCAAACGGTGTTGTTCTTGCCTTTCGGCGCTTTTTCCGGCATCCACCAAGACCCTTTCTTTGCCGGGTCGTTGCTTGGAACCACCGTATCCGCGTCCTTCACCGGAGCAGGTTTCGCGCCTGATTTGCCATACCAAGACGTATCTCCGCCCTTATACTGTTTCGCCCTGGAAGAAGACTTCAGTATTGGAGTAGCGCATCCGGCCAGAACTGAAACTGCGACAACGCAGAGAAGCAAACCGATAAAATTCAATTTTTTCATGTATTTCACCTCCTCTTTTTTAGAATTAACGATTAAATATTACCACTCAATTAAAAGATAGTCAAGGAAATGTCGCAGCAAAATGATAATGTCTCCTTTGTGCAAAATGAAAACGTCCTCTTTTGCTATACTAAGTAGCAAAGGAGGACAACATGCGAGAGGACATTATCCAGATGAGCAAGAGAGAGATTGACAG
>JBAZEZ010000025.1:0-19468 GCA_041653615.1 Candidatus Ratteibacteria bacterium | reverse complement strand
ATATGGAAGCCCGCAATAGACCATCCTTGGCGGGTAGAAGGCAGGGCTGTATACGCGAGATTAAATAAATGAAAAGCGGACATATTCATTTTGCAGAGAACCGGACATATTCATTTTGCGTTGACAGGAAAGTAGGGAATTACCTCACCAAAAACATAAACATAACATTGACCGCAAATCGTAAAATGGGATAAGATATATGGGGTTTATGCTTTCGCAACCCTAAAATATATATGCACGAGTTCTCTATCTGTCAGGGCCTGGTGAAGGCGATTCTCTCCGAACTGGAAAAAATGGACCCGCCCAATCCGAAATTACTGAAAGCATCCGTCGTAATTGGCCGTCTGCGGCAGATTATACCGGAAACGCTTCAATTCGCTTACGGAATACTGACCAAAAAAACAGTAATAGCCGGCTCAAAAATTGAAGTTAAAAGCGCGCCTATTCTGGCAAAGTGCCCAAAATGCGCCTGGGAAGGCGAGATTACGGAGAATAATTTCCGGTGCGGAAAATGCGGTTCCGGGGAGATTGAGTTATCCGGCGGAATGGAACTGTATTTGAATAATTTAACGGTGGAGAGGTAAGAAACTTAATTGGACGCAGATGTACGCAGAAACTACAGGATAAAGATTTAAAGATAATTTTAAGGTACTTCTTTAAAAGTAATCTTTAAAATCTGTATCTGCTATTATCTGAGGAAATCTGCGTCCAAGGATAAAACCTATGGAAATTAAGGTATATCGGGATTTGATGGGTGAAAACGAAAAATGGGCAAACAAAACCCGGCAATTACTGACGGAAAACAGTTGCGTCATGTTCAATCTTATCGGCGGACCGGGTTGCGGAAAAACAACGCTATTGGAAAAAATGGTCGGACAGCTGGAAGAAAAATTACGTTTCGCGGTCCTGGAGGGCGACATTGAAACGACCCGGGACGCGGAACGGCTCGCCGACCTGAAAATACCGGTCAGCCAGTTATTGACCGGCGGCGCCTGCCACCTGGAAGCAAAGATGGTATATTACGCCCTGGCTGATTTTGACCTGAAAAAACTGGATGCCGTCATCGTGGAAAATGTCGGGAACCTGGTCTGCCCGGCGGAATTTGACGTCGGCGAAAAAGTGAAGATTGCGGTTCTCAGCGTTACGGAGGGAGAGGAAAAACCGCTCAAATACCCCCTGCTCTTCCGGGAAGCCGCGGCCCTGGTTCTCACCAAAACAGATTTACTGCCGTACCTGAATTTTAACAAAGAAGCCTGCCTGGACAATGTCCGCAGGATAAACACCAACCTGCCGATATTCCCGGTCTCCGCCACGCAAGAAACCGGGATTAAAGAATTTGTTGAGTGGTTGATTAATAAAATACAGGCAAAATAAGACCCCCTTCCTTACCCCTCCCGCCTACGCTAAAGCTTCGGCGGGCACGACCCGCCAATCAGGGGTGGGAGTTAATAAAAATAATGAATGCTTTCCGAATTAAGGTAACCGGACTGGTACAGGGCGTCGGATTCCGACCCTTCGTCTACCGGCTTGCCTGCCGGCTCTCCCTCTCCGGATTTGTCCGCAACCAGCGGGACGGCGTTAGCATCACGTTGGAAGGCCGGGAAGAAATTCTCAAGAAATTCCTGGTCCTGCTAGAACGCGAGGCGCCGCCGGCCAGCCGGATATTCCGCGTTGAAGTTAAAAAAATTAAACCGGTTGGATGCCTTTCTTTCAAGATAGAGGAAAGCCGCGGCAAAAAAGAGGGTGAATTATTCGTGCCGCCGGACATCGCCACCTGCGCAGACTGCCTGTCGGAAATGGCTGACCCGGCCGACCGGCGCTACCGATACCCTTTTATCAACTGTACCAATTGCGGACCGCGTTACTCCATCATCACAGACCTGCCTTACGACCGCCCCAGAACCGTAATGACGGAATTCCGGCTCTGCCGAAACTGCGGCCAAGAATACCGCGACCCGGCCGACCGGCGCTACCACGCGGAACCGATTGCCTGTCCGGTTTGCGGCCCGGAAATCTCTCTCCGGCATAAAAACGTAACAATCAGCACTAAAGACGCGGCGGTCAAAAAAGCAATCGCGCTGATTAAGAAAGGCAAAATCATCGCGGTCAAAGGTATCGGCGGCTTTCACCTGATTTGTAACGCCGGAAATGAAGCGGCGGTAAAGCGTCTGCGCGGCAGAAAAAAACGGCCCGGCAAACCTCTGGCTTTAATGACGGATTCCGTCGAAACAATTAGGCGACACGCGCTTCTCTCAACGGAAGCGGAAAAGTTGCTGACCGGCCCTTACCGGCCCATTTTACTTCTGCGGAAAAAACCCGGCAAGAATAACTTATCGAACTCCCTGTCCCCGGACAATAATTATTACGGTTTTTTCCTCGCTTACGCGCCGCTCCATTACCTGCTCCTGGAAAGCGGACCAAAGGTACTGGTCGCAACCAGCGCCAATCTATCGGAAGAACCGGTTATCCGCGATAATAAAGAAGCGGAAAAAAAACTCGCCGGCATCGCGGACTACTTCCTGACGCATAACCGGGAAATTGCCAACCAGTCGGACGATTCCATAATGTTACCGGTAAATTCCCCCTTCCCTCACCCCTCCCGCCGGGGAAGAGATAGGTGGGGGGAAAAATTCACATTCGTCCGGCGGAGCCGCGGCTACGCTCCCCTGCCTGTCATCACCGAAGTTAAATTTCCGGCCGCCCTGGCTTTCGGCGCGGAGGATAAAGGAACTTTCGCGCTCGCGGCCGGACATACGGTCTTTCCTTCACCCTATCTCGGGAACCTGAAAAATTACGAAAACCTCCGATTTTTTGAAAAGACCCTTGATTGCTACCGGCGCTTTTTCCGTATTAAGCCGGAATTTTTGGTAGCAGACCTGCACCCGGATTACCAGAGCCGGCGCAGCGCCGAAAAAATGGCAAAAAAAAAGAAACTGCCGCTTTTTCTGGTTCAGCATCACAAAGCGCACGTCGCTTCGGTTCTGGCGGAACACAACCTTAAAAATCCGGTTATCGGCGTCGCCTTTGACGGCACCGGATACGGCGAAGACAAAACACTCTGGGGCGGCGAATTCTTCCGCGGAAACCAACAGAAACTGGAACGGGTCGGCGGTCTTCTTCCCTTTCCCCTGCCTGGCGGAGACCAGGCGGTATTGCAGCCCTGGCGAACCGCGCTCGGTTTGCTTCACTCCGTTTTCGGGTCAAAAATACCGGACTTGAAATTTTTGGAAGGAATAAATCGGAAACAAAAAATTGCCGTTCTGGAAACACTGAATAAGAATTATCCCTTTATTAAAACTTCCAGCGCCGGCCGACTCTTTGACGCCGTATCCGGCCTCCTGGGACTTTGCCGTCTGCAAACTTATGACGCGGAAGCGCCGATTCGCCTGCAGGCCGCGGCCGAAAGAGCAGAGTCCCGATTAACGCGGCTTAAACCGTACTCTTTCACCCTGGAAAAGGACGGGATTCTTCGCGTCGATTGGAAACCGATGATTGCGGAAATAGTCGGCGAATTGCAGAAAAAGGAAAACGCGGAAATAATCACGGCCCGGTTTCATCTGACCATTGCGGAAATCATCCGATTTACTTGCCTCAAACTCTCCGAAAAGAGTAAAATAAATAAGGTGGTTCTTGCCGGTGGCGTATTTCAAAATCAACTGCTTATGAGGCTGACCGTGGAAAAACTAAACGCCGCCGGATTTTCCGTATTTTTGCCGGAAAAAATGCCCATTAACGATGCGGGCATTTGTCTGGGACAGTTACTGATTGCGAAATCAATGCAGGGGTGTCATTCCCGCGGACTTGTGTCCGCCGTAGCCTTGCGCGAAGGCGGATAGTAAGCGGGAATCTACACCAAAAAAAATGGATTCCCGATTAATACATTCGGGAATGACAATAAATCTATATGTGTCTCGCGGTAATTGGCAAGATAATTGAAATACGAAAGCCGGTCGAACCGGACGCTTTTCCGCAAGGATTGGTGGAGGTGTTCGGCATCAAGCGCACGATAAGTTTCGGCCTGCTGCCTTCGGCGGCAAAAGACGATTATGTCCTGATTCACGCCGGTTTTGCCATCCAGAAATTGGAGCCGAAAGACGCGAAAAAAACGCTGAAATTATTAAAAGCGAATAATGGTTAAAAAAATCCTGGCGGAAATCCGGGTGCTTACCGACAAGAAACCGGTTTCCGTTATGGAGGTCTGCGGCACGCACACCGTCGCGGTTTACCGCAGCGGAATCGCGGGTCTGCTGCCTAAAAACCTGCGGCTTATTTCCGGACCCGGCTGCCCGGTTTGCGTAACTTCCGAATCAGACCTTTACCGTTTCTTTACCTTAAGCCGGAAAAAAGGGGTAATCGTCACCACTTTCGGAGACCTGCTGCGCGTACCCGCCCGCCTCCGCCAAGGCTATGGCGGGCAAAGCGGGGAAACCAGCCTGGAAAAAGAGCGGGCGAAAGGCGCCGACGTCCGTATCGTTTACAGCCCGATGGACGCGCTTACCGTCGCGGAAAAAAACCCCGGCAAAAACGTTGTTTTCCTGGGAATCGGTTTTGAAACGACTGTCCCGGCAATCGCGGGCGCGGTCCTGGAGGCAAAACGAAAGAATCTCAAAAATTTCTTTCTGCTCTCGGCGCTCAAAACGATTCCGGCGGCAATGGAAGCGCTCTTGAATTTTCCCAAAGTCCGGATTGACGGTTATCTTTGCCCCGGCCACGTGAGCATAATAATCGGTTCCCGCCCCTACCGATTTATAACGGAAAAGTACCACCGGCCGGCGGTCATCACCGGTTTTCAACCGGAAGATATCCGGAGGGACTGCTGCTTATCTTAAGGCAGCTTAAGCGCGGCAAACCAAAAGTGGAAATTCAGTACCGCGCGGCGGTGCGCCCGGAGGGAAATGAAATCGCCCAAAAACTTATCCGACGGGTCTTCACGGACGGACCGGCTTCCTGGCGCGGCCTGGGCCTAATTCCGAAAACCGGCCTGAAATTAAAAGCGGAATTTCAAAGATTTGACGGGCAAAAAAAATTCAAGCTGCCGGAAGGCGAAACAATCAAGTCAAACCCGGCCTGCCGCTGCGGAGAAGTGATTACCGGAGCCATCACGCCGGAAAACTGCCGGCAGTTCCGCCGGAAATGCACGCCGGAAAACCCGCTGGGGCCGTGTATGGTGAGCGCGGAAGGCACCTGCGCCGCGCATTATAAATATAATAAATAATCTTAACAAACAGGGCTTCACAAAGTTACTTATGAAAAGAATTCCCTATACTCAATTTCGGATCCCTCTCCCCTCAGGGGAGAGGTGAAGGTGAGGGGTGAAAACCAGCAAGGAGAATGAAAAGAAACAATATTGCAAGGTGCAGGAATTTCCGAAGAACCCAAACAGACGCAGAAAAAAACTCTGGTCAATATTGCGAAATCGTCAGCTGACCGGAGTAAAATTCAGGAGACAGTTTTCACTCGGTAAATATATTTTGGATTTTTATTCTCCGGAATATAAACTTGGTATAGAAGCCGACGGCGGACAACACTACGAAAACAGCGGGAAGCAACGGGATAAAATAAGAACGGAAAAATTATCGCGGTTAGGAGTGAAGATATTGCGATTTAGCGATTTGGATATATTGAATAATATTGAAGGTACCTGGGAGGTAATTCAAGGGGTGCTGGAAAAGAAGACCCCCTCACCTCAATCCTCTCCCCGATAGGGAGAGGAGGAAATGATTAATACATGATGGTTTTTTGAATTTCGTGAAGGACACTCTCTTACAAACTGTACAATTTCAGTAAATAATATGGAAGATGCGATAACTTTGGGTCACGGCGGCGGAGGCAGGCTTAGCGCCGAATTAATCCGGGAATTTCTCAAACCGCTGGACAACCCGATACTCAACCGCCTGGAAGATAGCGCGATCTTTCCGCTCCGCGGAAAAACAGCTTTCACCACCGATTCGTTTGTGGTCCATCCGCTTTTTTTCCCGGGCGGCGACATCGGTTCCCTTTCCGTTTCCGGCACCATCAACGACCTGGTCAGCGTCGGCGCGATACCGCTTTACCTCTCCCTGGCGCTTATCATTGAAGAGGGATTCAGCCGGACAAACCTTAAAAAAATTATCGCGTCTGCCGCCCGAACCGCGAAACAGGCAGGCGTTAAAATAGTTACCGGAGATACCAAGGTGGTGGACCGGGGCATGGCCCACGGACTTTTTATCACCACCGCGGGCTGCGGCCTGATTCCGGACAATATTATTCTCGGCCGCGACAAGATAAGGGTTGGAGACGCGGTACTGGTCAACGGACCGGTCGGAGACCACGCGGCCGCGGTGATGCTGGCCCGGAACGAATTTTCTTTTTCCGGTAAAATCAGGAGTGACGCGGCGCCGTTAAACAACCTGTTCCAGCGGTTCCTCACCAAGCTTAAGACCGTCCGCTTTATCCGGGACATCACCCGGGGCGGCCTGGCCACAATTCTCTCCGAAGTTTCCGAAAATATGAAATGGGGAATTGAAGTAAACGAAACGAAAGTACCTTTGCGCCGGGAAGTTATCGGCATTGCCGAAATACTGGGATTGGACCCGCTTTACTTCACCTGCGAAGGAAAAGTAGTCATCTTTGTAGCCGGGGAAGAAGCGGAAAAAGCATTACGTTTGATGCGGGAACACCCGCTGGGAAAAGGCGCGGCCATCATCGGAAAAGTTGTGGCGGAACCGGCCGGCCGGACCATCTTGCGCACGCGGATTTCCGGAACGCGTCTGCTGGAACCATTTTCCGGAGAACAACTACCGAGGATTTGTTGACAACCGTTGTTAAAATAAAACTATGTTTAAAATATTAGAGAAGCAACTCCTGGGACCCAAAATTCAGTGCATCGTGCTTGACGCGCCGCTGGTCGCCCGAAAGGCGGAACCGGGCCAATTTGTAATGATACGGGTGCATAAAAAGGGGAAACGGATTCCGCTTTCCCTGGCCGACTTCAACCCCCGGCAGGATACCATCACCATCGTCTTCCAGGAAATCGGTAAGACCACGCACCAATTGGGGATGCTGAATGAAGGCGATTCCATCCCCGACCTTTTAGGTCCCCAGGGCAATCCTACCGAAATCGGAAATTTCGGAAATGTGGTGGTGGTAGGCGGAGGTATCGGCGTGGCGCCGGTCTTTCCCCTGGCCCGAAAATTAAAGGAGGCGGGCAATTACGTAACAGCTATCCTTGGTTACCGCTCGAAAGAGTACCTGTTCTGGGAAGAAAAACTTCGTTCGGTTTCAGACCAGACGCTCATTACCACCAATGACGGTTCTTACGGCAAAAAAGGATTTGTCACCGATGTCCTGGCGGAGATAATGGCCTCCGGTAAAAAAATAGACCGGGTCTTGACCATCGGACCGCCCATTATGATGAAAGCGATATCAGACCTTACCCGTACAAGCGGAATCACAACGATTGTCAGCCTCAACTCCCTGATGGTCTGCGGCATGGGGATGTGCGGCGCCTGCCGGGTAACCGTAAACAACAAAACCCGTTTCACCTGCATGGACGGACCTGATTTCGACGGGCACCAGGTTGATTTTGAAGAATTAATGAAACGGCTTGACACCTACAAAGAAGAAGAAAAGGTTGTTTTTGAAAATTGGAAAAAGGAAAATTCTCTCCCCGAAGGGAAGAAAGCAAAGACGAGGGAACAACTATGAAACTCGAAAAAAAAGTCGTACCCATGCCGGAACAGCCGGCTCAGGACCGCATCAAAAACTTCAACGAAGTACCGCTGGGATACACCGAGGAAGAAGCCGTCCGGGAAGCAAGCCGCTGTCTGCAATGCGTCAAGAAGCCCTGCGTCTCCGGCTGCCCGGTCATGATAAACATTCCCGGGTTTATTAAAGCGATAAAGGAAAAAGATTTTGAAAAAGCGCTCCGGATTATTCGCGAGACAAATTGTCTGCCGGCAATTACCGGAAGAGTCTGCCCTCAGGAAGACCAGTGCCAGAAAGTTTGCGTCATGGCCAGGGCAGGCGACCCGATATCTATCGGCGCTTTGGAGAGATTCGCGGCGGACTGGCACCGCCTCCATACTACCTTGCCTACTCCTTCCCCCGTCAACGGTGAGAAAAAGTCCTCTCCCCTAAAAGGTGAGGGGGCAATCAAAGTCGCCGTCGTCGGTTCCGGTCCCGCCGGCCTCACCTGCGCCGCGGATCTTGCCGGAATGGGTTACGCCGTAACCATCTTCGAAGGTTTTCACGAAGCGGGCGGCGTACTCATCTACGGCATCCCGGAATTCCGCCTGCCCAAAGCAATTGTCTCCGGCGAAATTGATTATCTCAAATCGCTTGGCGTCAATATCGCGACCAACGTCCTGATTGGAAGAGCGCTAACCATCTCCGACCTTTTTCACGAAGGATATAAAGCTGTCTTTATCGGCACCGGCGCCGGCCTGCCCCAATTCATGGGCATCCCCGGCGAAAACCTGAACGGCGTATATTCCGCCAATGAATTTTTAACCCGGGTCAACCTGATGAAAGCGCACAAATTCCCGGAATATGACACACCGGTTAAAATCGGAAAAAAAGTGGCGGTAATCGGCGGCGGGAACGTAGCGATGGACGCGGCCCGGACCGCGAAACGGCTCGCGGCGGAACATGTTTACCTTATCTACCGCCGGACCGAACATGAAATGCCGGCCCGTATCGAAGAACTTGTCCGGGCAAAAGAAGAAGGCATCGAATTCCAGCTTTTAACCGCTCCGGTCCGTTACATCGGAGACGAAAAAGGATTTCTCAGGCAGGCGGAATGTATCCGGATGGAATTGGGTGAACCGGACTCTTCGGGCAGAAGGAGACCGATGCCGGTTAAAGGTTCCGAATTCAAAATTGAGGTCGACCAGGCCGTGGTCGCCATCGGCAGCACACCCAACCCCATTATCCAGCGCACCACGCCGGAACTGAAGGTGAAAAAATGGGGCACAATTGAGGCGGACGAAAACGGCGCTACGTCCATCCCCGGCGTCTTCGCCGGCGGAGACATCGTAACCGGCGCGGCGACCGTTATCACCGCGATGGGCGCCGGCCGCAAAGCCGCCGCCGCCATCGACAAATATTTAAAAATGTTATAATATTAATAAACACAGGATACACCGCAGAGGTCGCAGAGAACGCAGAGAAGTGTAAAGCAGAAAAAAACTTAAAAAAATTTTAGTAATTCTCTGCGCACTCCGCGTACTCTGCGGTGAAATACAAGCGCTAACAAAACGGAGGTTTTATGAAAAAGAATCTTTTCTGGATTGTGGTTGTGCTGTTTTACGTCGTAGTCCTTGCCGGCTGCTCCGCCAGCTGGTCCATCGGCAAATAACGCTACACTGTATCGGCGGGAAAATTGGGGGCGGGTTTAAAGAACTCCTTGATATCAAACTGGCCGTGTTTAACCGAAGAAAAAACGAGGAAGGCGAGCAGGATTGCGGTCAAAGCAAAAAAGATTGATTTTACATCCGGCTTGGTACTCAACGCCGCTATTCCCAAGAGAATAAGCAGTACCGGCCAGAGCCGTGAAATTATATCCCAGTTGAAATTCAGCGGGTAAAGGTTGTCCAGGAAAAAAAGACCCCCGAGAAAAAGAAGGAACAGGCCGAGAATAAGATGTTTAGGTTTCATAGTAAAATGACAAAAACGAGATTGCCGCGGCGAATTACGCCTCGCAATGACATTACCTTTTGCCGGATTTCCAAAGAATGGCGAGGCCAAAAATAATCAAAAGCAGGGGCCAGAATTTATTGAGCCGGTAAACCGGCAAAAAATTCTCCGCCAGAAAAATAACGCCGAGACCAATTAAGATAATCCCGCCGAAGAGGTTGTGTTTCTTCATCGCTTTAGTTGACTCCTCGGTTTTTGACGGTTCGCTCACCAATTCTTCCTGACCGGCCGGAGTAATAACCTCAACGGTACCCTCCTCTTTTTCCCTTACCGGCAAAGCCAGCCAAAGAACGATATAGGCCAGCAACCCGATACCGCTTAAGAGCAAAAGAACAATAAAGATGACCCGCACCAGAACCGGGTCAACGTTAAAATATTCGGCCAGGCCGCCGCAAATTCCGGCGATACGGCGTTCCGTAGGAGAACGGTAGAGACGTTTTTCCATAAGAAACCACCCCTCACCTTCGTCCTCTCCCCGACGGGGAGAGGAATTTAGGGGCATTAAAAGTTTTCGGCGAGAAGCTCGTAATAGGCTTGCGGGTGTTTGCAGGCCGGACATTCCTGCGGCGCATGGGCGCCCTCAAAAACATAACCGCAGTTGGAACAATGCCACTTTACCGGAGCCGGCTTCTGAAAAACCTCGCCTTTCCCAATGTTGTTGATTAGTTTCCGATACCGCGCTTCGTGAAACTTTTCAACCTTGGAGATTTCGGCAAAAGACCGCGCCACTTCCGGAAACCCCTCGTCCCCGGCAATCTTGCCGAAATCCGCGTAGAGAACGGTCCATTCCATTTTTTCACCGGCCGCGGCCGCTTCCAGATTTGTTTTGGTGTCTTTAATTATCCCGGCCGGATAGGTTGCGGTAATTTCAACCTCGCCGCCTTCCAGGTGTTTAAAAAATATCTTGGCGTGTTCTTTTTCGTTATTGGCCGTTTCGATAAATATGTTGGCTATCTGTTCGTATCCTTCCTTGCGGGCAACGCCGGCAAAATAGGTATACCGGTTCCGCGCCTGGGATTCCCCGGCAAACGCCTTAAGCAAATTCTTTTCCGTCTCTGTGCCTTTTAGTGATGCCATAAAACCTCCGATGCCAGGAGGGGACGAAGCCCCTCCCCCACATTAACGTTTTCGGGTCGGATGAATCCGACCCCTACATTTTGGATTAGAGTATTTTACCGTTATTCCGGTTACATTGCAAGTATATTCGGCGATAAGGTATAATATCACAATATATGGAAGAAAAAATGAGGCGGGTTTTCAGCGGTATGCGACCAACCGGAAAATTACACCTGGGACACCTGGCCGGCGCGCTTACCAATTGGATAAATCTCCAGGATAAGTACGAGTGCTTTTACGAAATGGCGGACCTGCACGCCCTGACGACCGAATATCAAAATCCATTCGGCATCCGGGAAAACATTACCGAGATGCTCCTGGACTTCTTCGCCTTCGGCATAAACCCCAAAAAAGCAACCGTCTTTGTCCAGTCAAAGATACCGGAGATTTCGGAACTCCACCTTTTGTTGTCAATGTTTACGCCTTTGGGCTGGCTGGAACGCTGCCCGACTTATAAAGAACAAATGCTCCAGTTGAAAGATAAAGAGATTACCAATTACGGTTTTTTGGGTTATCCGATTCTGCAGACCGCCGATATCATCTCCGTAAAAGCGGAAAAAGTACCGGTGGGCGAAGACCAGGTTCCGCACCTGGAACTGGCGCGGGAGATTGTCCGCCGCTTCAACAATCTTTACGGAGAACTCTTTCCGGAACCGGAAGCGATTCTGACCGCCACCCCGAAACTATTGGGAACCGACGGCCGCAAAATGAGCAAGTCATACGGAAACGCAATCTTTCTATCCGACACGCCGGAGGATATCGGCAAGAAATTGGCGACGATGTTTACCGACCCTTTGCGGCCATACCGCAAGGACCCGGGTCATCCGGATGCCTGCCCGGTCTTCGGCATCAATGTTTTATACAACCAGGCAAACAGCCTGAGCATCAAAAATGACTGTCTGGCTGCGAAATTAGGCTGCACCGAATGCAAAAAAAACCTGACCGAGATTCTGGTTCAATACTTGGCTCCCTACCAAAAGGAACGCGAAAAGCTGGTAAAAGACAGCGCGGGGTTTGACCGGATTATCGAACAAGGCAACAAAAAAACCCGGCAGATAGTTTCGGAAGTTCTAGCGGAAACAAAAAGAAAGATGGGCCTTTATGGATATTAAAAACCTCGTCAAACAACAGGTTAGGGGAATCTGCCCTTACCGTCCCGGAAAACCGATCGCGGTTCTCCTGAAGGAAAAGGGTTTAGAGCAGGCGTTCAAACTTGCCTCAAATGAAAACCCGCTGGGGTCTTCCCCGCTCGCGCTGAAAGCGGTCCGGGAAGGTCTTTCTCAGCTCAACCGCTACCCGGAAGGCAGCGGACCGGCCTTGCGCGAAAAACTGGCGAACATTTACGGCATAAAACCCGAAGAAATCATCCTGGGCAACGGCAGCAGCGAGGTTTTATCCCTGTCGCTGTTGACCTTTCTGAACCCGGGAGAAGAAGTAATCCTGCCGGAACCGACTTTTACCATTTACGAAATACTGATTCTGATGTGTTGCGGGGTTCCGGTGAAGGTGCCCCTTAACCCTGATTTCAGTTACAACCCGGACCGGATATTAAAAGCGATTACCGAAAAGACCAAATTTCTCTTTCTGAACAGTCCCAACAATCCGACCGGCACCATCATCAAAAAAAATGAATTGACCCGGCTTTTAGATGCACTGCCGAAACAAGTGATCGTCGTCCTGGATGAAGCATACGCCGAATACGCGGAAAGCCCGGACTTCGTAAACGGAATTTCGCTCTTCTCCGGAAAACACCTGATTGTGACTAAAACTTTCTCCAAATTGTACGGCCTGGCCGGCCTGCGCATCGGATACGGCATTGCCGCCGCCGCTATCATCGCGGAAATGAATAAAATCCGGCCGCCGTTCAATACCACCGTTCCCGGCCAGCTGGCCGCGGCCGCGGCCCTGGAGGATAAAGAGTTTGTGGCCAGAAGCCTGGAAAATAACCGGACCGGCAAAAAATACCTATACCAAGGGCTTTCCAACCTAAAAGTCGCTTACGTTCCGACCGAAGCAAACTTCATCCTGATTGACCTGGCAAAGGATGCGCCGAAGATATGCGGCCGGCTTGAAGACAAAGGAGTCATCGTCCGGCCGATCGATAATCCCAAGATGAAGGAACGATACATCCGGCTCACCATCGGTACACCGGAAGAAAATACGTTATTTTTAAAATCACTGGCAGAGATATTAAAATAAATACGGCAAAAACTTTATTGGGACGCAGATATACGCAGAAAAATCGGATAATACTTAAAAAATAATTTAAAGTATTGCTATAAAATAATCTTTAATCTGTATCTGCGATTATCGGCGGTAATCTGCGTCCAAAAATTTAGTAAGAATTATGGGAAATACCGGAATTGGTTTTGAATTCTACTGGCTGGACCTCCTGGACATCGCGTTCCTTTCCGTCCTATTTTACTATCTTTTCCTGATTATCCGGGGCACCAAAAGCGTCCAACTGCTGAAAGGTATGATTATTATTTTTCTGGCAACCTTTCTCTCGCGGATGCTGGACCTGCGCACCTTAAACTGGATTCTGGAAAAAGTTCTGGCCTTCGGCGCCCTGGCTCTCCTGGTTATCTTCCATCCGGAACTCCGAAACGCCCTGGTGAAAATCGGGGAAAGCAGTCCGTTCGAAAAAACCGCCGGTTTAAGTAAAGAAAAGGTAACGGAAGTTGTCGGGGCGATCTTCCGGATGGCCAAAGAACGCCACGGAGCGCTGATTGCCCTGGAAGGAAAAGTGGGGCTGGCTGATTACGTTCCGTCCGGTAAAATAATTAACGGAGAGATCAGCCGAGAATTGCTGCTGGCCATCTTTAACCCGACCAGCCCGCTGCATGACGGCGCGGTCATTATCGCGCAAAATAAGATTCTGGCCGCCGGATGCATACTGCCTCTCTCGGAAAAAATGACTTTCAACCCGTTGGTAGGCACCCGTCACCGGGCAGGCCTGGGCCTTTCCGAACAGACCGACAGCCTGGTCCTGATTGTCTCCGAAGAAAAAGGCTTTGTTTCCTGCGCCCGAAACGGAAACATTTCCTACAACCTTTCCGTGGAAGAAATAACCGGCATACTGAATGAAACGTTAGGGACGGACATAAAAAACGGTAAATAGGGAACAGCCGAAATTACCGATTAAATACAGAGAAAAAATGAAGATAACCAGAGAAAACCTCAAGGGGTTGGTTAAAAATAACCTGGAACTGAAAATTCTAGCGGTGGTGGTCGCCATATTAGCCTGGCTTTATGTTTATCACGTAGAAATATATCTGCCGCAAATGAGAAATAAATCAACCCATGAAGCACAAAAATAAGATAAAATTAGGAATCAACATTGACCACGTCGCCACTTTAAGACAACAGCGCCGCGGCAAGGAACCGGACCCGATTTCAGCCGCATTGCTGGCTGAAACAGCCGGCGCGGACAGCATCGTCTGTCACCTTCGGGAAGACCGGCGCCACATTCAGGACCAGGACCTCTCCCTCCTGCGCCGCGCCGTCAAAACGAAGCTTAACTTGGAAATGGCGGCCAATCCCCAAATTATCAAAATCGCTTGCCGGGAAAAACCGGACTGGGTAACACTGGTACCGGAAAAAAGGGCGGAACTGACGACCGAAGGCGGCCTGGCCGTTAAAAAACAGATAAACTATCTAAAAAATGTGGTTTCGGAATTCCGGAAGTTTGACATCCCGGTAAGTCTTTTCATCGACGCGGACGCAAACCAAATTACAGCTGCCGCCAAAACCGGAGCGAAAATCGTGGAACTTCATACCGGAAGATACGCGGACGCCGTAACCAAAAACGAAAGAGACTTTGAATTGAAAAAACTTATAGCCGGTTCCAGAATGGCAAAAAGTTTAGGGCTGAAGGTCGCCGCCGGGCACGGCCTGGATTACCGCAACGTTATGCCGATAACCCGGATACCGGAAATTGAGGAACTTAATATCGGATACGCCATCATCGGTCGCGCAATCTTTCTCGGCCTGGAAGAAGCGGTTCGGGAAATAATAAGATTAATACGGTAACTCAATCAAACAGAAATTTTTGACGCAGATATACGCAGAAACAGCAGGATAGTGCTTAACGATATTTCTTTAGAGTAATTCTTAGCGATTCTCTAAATCAATCTTTAATCTTTATCTGCGGTAATTTGCGTCCGATTGATTTAATGGAGGTATTTATGTTAACTGGACAGAGGGTGCGTTTGGTCTTATGGAGAACCGGCGCCAGCGGTGAAGGTTCCGTGATTGTGGTCCGGGGAATGGTAACCGATGAGAGCGAAACAATCATACGGGTAGAAGGCAGACTCTACCAGCAGGTTCCCGACGAATCCGGCGACACGATTGAACGGCCCATCGGCATCGAAAATAAGCCGCTTATAATCCCGTTGGCCACGGTGCGCTACGGCGAAGTAATTGAGTCGGGCACCCCGGCTGAAGAACTGGACCGGAAAATTCGTCTTCTGAAACCACTGGGCAAAGGCGAGATACGGAAAATAGGGGGACTTGCTTAACTACGGTAAATGGTGAACGGTAACTGCGCGTTTAATCGGTAATCTTTCACCATTTACCGCACTTATATGGACGGACAACAATCTTCCGGCGCTTCCGGAATGGAACAGGACAAGCGGCCGGCCCTGGAGCGTTTCACCCGGGACCTGACCGCGCTTGCCCGCCAGGACAAATTGGACCCGGTTATCGGTCGGGACGAAGAAATTCGACGGGTCATCCAGGTACTCTCGCGGCGAACCAAAAATAATCCGGTACTCATCGGCGAAGCCGGCGTGGGCAAAACCGCCATCGTAGAAGGACTGGCGCAACGGGTAGCTTCCGGTGACGTGCCGGAAACATTAAAAAATCACCGGGTTCTATCCCTGGATATCGGGGCCCTGGTTGCCGGCAGCGTTTACCGCGGCCAATTTGAGGAAAGGTTAAAATCGCTCCTGAAAGAAATCGAAAAAGAACAGGGAAAAATTATCCTGTTCATTGATGAACTCCATACCCTGGTCGGCGCCGGAGCCGCGGAAGGAGCGATGGATGCGTCAAACATGCTTAAGCCGGCCCTGGCGCGGGGAGAATTACGGGCGGTCGGCGCCACCACCCTGAACGAATACCGGAAATTTATCGAGAAGGATCGGGCACTGGAACGGCGGTTTCAAACGGTTCTGGTCAAAGAACCTTCCGTGTCAGATACCGTTTCCATCCTGCGCGGCCTGCGCGAAAAGTATGAGATGCACCACGGCGTGACGATAAAAGATTCGGCGCTGGTTACCGCCGCTAACCTTTCCAACCGCTATATTACCGAACGATTCCTGCCGGACAAAGCGATTGATTTGATTGACGAAGCGGCCAGCCGGCTCCGCATGGCCATTGACAGTAAACCGAGCCAACTGGATGAGATAGACCGCAAAATAGACCAGTTAAAAATTGAGCGGGAAGCCTTAAAAAAGGAAGAAGACAAAGCCGTGAAAGAACGGCTCAAAAAGGTTGAACTGGAATTGCAGGAACTGGAAAAAGAAAGCCAGAAATTAAACACCCAGCAACAAAAAGAAAAAACCATAATTCAGGAAATTCAGCGCCTCCGCGGGGAAATCGAAAAAAGAAGGAACGAGGCAGAACGCGCCAAACAAGAAGGAAACCTGGCGAAGGCCGCGGAACTTCAATACGGCAAGATGCCCGGACTTCAGCAAAAATTGGAAGAATCCGGCTCTAAACTGGCCGTAGTTCAGAAAGACACGCAACTCCTGAAGGAAAGCGTAGACGAAGAAGATATCGCGGAAATCGTCTCCCGCTGGACCGGAATCCCTCTCTCCCGAATGATGGAAATGGAGACGGAAAAACTACTCCACATGGAAGAACGAATCCACCAAAGGATGGTGGACCAGAATGAAGCGGTCTCCGCGGTCTCCGACGCCATCAGGCGCAGCCGCTCCGGGCTCTCGGACCCGAACCGACCCCTGGGCTCTTTTATCTTTTTGGGCCCGACCGGGGTGGGTAAAACAGAACTGGCACGCAGCCTGGCGCAGTTCCTCTTTGACAGTGAAAAAGCGCTGGTGCGCCTGGATATGTCGGAATACATGGAACGTCACACGGTCAGCCGTTTAATCGGAGCGCCGCCCGGTTACGTCGGTTACGAAGAAGGCGGACAGTTAACCGAAATAATCCGGCGCCGACCTTATTCGGTAATCCTCCTGGACGAAATTGAAAAAGCGCACCAGGATGTCTTCAACGTCCTCCTACAAGTTTTGGACGCCGGAAGACTGACCGACGGACAGGGCCGCTCGGTTGATTTTAGAAACAGCATCCTGATTATGACCAGCAACGTCGGCGGCGAATATATCCAGGAGATGGGCGGCGTGGAAGAAAAATCCCGCGGTCTGGTCATGGAGAAACTACAACGCACCTTCCGGCCGGAATTCCTCAACCGGATCGACGAAATCATTCTCTTTCACCCGCTGGGTCCCGACGAAATAAAGGGAATCGTGGAACTGCAGTTGGGATACCTAAAGGAACGGCTGGCCGCCAGAGAGATTACGGTCGAAATCAAACCAAAAGCCGAAAATTACCTTGCCCAAAAAGGGTTCGACCCGGTCTTCGGAGCCAGACCCATTAAACGGCTTATCCAGCGGGAAATGGAAAACGTCCTGGCCAAACAATTAATCTCCGGGACGATTAAGCGCGGGGAGAAAATTATCGTCGATTCCGACGGTAAAGAGATAACATTCATTTGATGTCATTGCGAGAAGCCGAAGGCGACGTGGCAATCTCAAACCTTGAAAATGGGATTGCCGCGACGAAAAACACGTCTCGCAATGACCGATGCCTATGGAATTAAAAAATAAGATAGCCATCGTCACCGGCGCGGCGCAGGGGTTGGGCGAACATCTGGCCCGACGCCTGGTAAAGGAAGGCGCTTCCGTAGCGCTCTGGGATATCAACGACGCGGTGCTTACGACTGCGGAAAAAATCGCCGCGGAATTCCCCAACCAAGCCTCCGGTTACGTCGTAAACGTCACCAAAGAAGAAGAGGTTGACGACACCGCGCAAGAAGTGAGAAAAAAATACGGCCGGCTGGACATTATGGTGGCAAACGCCGGAATCGTAAGAGCATACGAAATAATCGACTTTCCGCTGGCCGACTGGCAACAAACCATTGAGGTCAACCTTACCGGATATTTTCTCTGCGCCCGAGCCGCGGCCCGAATCATGAAAGAACAAAAATCCGGTGCCATTATCGAAATCAACTCCAAGAGCGGCAAAAAAGGCAGTTATAAAAATTGCGCCTACGCGGCCAGCAAATTCGGCGGCATCGGCCTGACCCAGTCCATCGCCCTGGACCTGGCCCCATATGGAGTCCGGGTAAACGCCGTCTGCCCGGGAAACCTGCTGGACTCTCCTCTCTGGGTAAACAGCCTTTTCGACCAATACGCCAAAAAGTGGGGAATCAGTAAAGAGGAAGTGCGCAAAAAATACATTGACCAGGTCCCGCTGGGAAGGTCCTGCGCCTACGAAGACATCGCCAACGCGGTCGTTTTCCTGGCCGGAGAACAGTCTTCCTACATGACCGGACAAGCGATAAATGTCACCGGTGGCCAAGAAATGCGCTGAAAATTTTGTTGTCATTGCGAGGAACGTTTTGTGTGACGCGGCAATCCCGGAGTTTTTAAATGGTTGAAAAAGACATAGAAAATTTGCTGTCACTTTACCCGGACGAATTCTTTCCAAAAGATGGTTTTAAACTAAAAGGTCAACAAATTAATATAGCCGGCCGGCGTGCAGATATAATTTTTACTGATAAATATGGCAGGACAATCGTTTTGGAAATTAAGCAAGGAGTTTTGACAAGAGACGCCGCCGGACAAATAACTGAGTATTATGGATTACTTAAGCAAGAGAATTCAAATCAAAACATAGAGTTAATACTATGTGCAAATATCATTCCCCATGAAAGGAGAATATTTTTAGAAAACGCGGGCATCGAATGTAAGGAGTTACCTTTATCCCTCATTAAAGAAATCGCCGTAAAGAACAATTATAGATTCTCTGATGAAGATAAAGAAGGTACACAGTTAAAGAAGGGATTCCCAAGGTTAAGCAAACCTTTAAAATCAACTTCAAATGTTTGGATATTTCAATCTAAACCCGAAAAATACGATTTACTTGATAACTTAAGAAGGGAAAATGTAAAAACGTTCACAATTAAGCAATATAAAAAAGAAATTCGAAATGGCGATATCGCACTTATGTGGAAATCGGGAGATAGGGCGGGTATATACGCTACAGCAAAAATTGTTTCTGATCCAGACTCTATGCTTGTACTTGGCCCGACAGCGGAACAGTGGGTGAAAATAAAAATCACCAAAAATCTTATAGACAAACCCATTTTACGTGACGAAATTAAGAATACCGAAGGACTTAAAAATATTAGCATTCTTAAACAAGCCCAAGGAACTAACTTTCAAGTAACTGAAAGTGAATGGGAGTTAATAAAAAAGAAGCTGGAAGAACATCCCTAATTGGAATAATTGGGATTGCCGCGCACACTACGCTCGCAATGATATTATGAAAGGACTACCTCCAGAGTTCTGATTAATGTTACAATCAGTCCCAAAATACAAGGAGGCAGCCCTATGGAACAAGGATACCATATCGGTATTGATTTGCACAAAAG
>JBAZEZ010000024.1:0-21073 GCA_041653615.1 Candidatus Ratteibacteria bacterium | reverse complement strand
TCTTTTGTGCAAATCAATACCGATATGGTATCCTTGTTCCATAGGGCTGCCTCCTTGTATTTTGGGACTGATTGTAACA
The DNA here is from genome assembly GCA_041653615.1 of Candidatus Ratteibacteria bacterium. Lineage (GTDB taxonomy): Bacteria > Ratteibacteria > UBA8468 > MWAK01 > MWAK01 > JAHJUB01. Next base: position 20,994 of record JBAZEZ010000024.1, on the reverse strand, counting down.
TTAATCAGAACTCTGGAGGTAGTCCTTTCATAATATCATTGCGAGCGTGGTATGCGCGGCAATCCCGTTTTACAAAGCTTGAGATTGCCACGTTACAAAAAACGTTCCTCGCAATGACTCATGATTTTAAGGTCTGGGATGGTACTTCGTGTGTATTTCTTTCAGCCGGCTCCGGTCCAAGTGCGTGTAAATCTGGGTAGTGGCCAGACTCTGATGACCCAACAATTCCTGAACGATGCGGATGCCGGCGCCGGCTTCCAGAAGGTGCGTCGCAAACGAATGGCGCAGGATGTGCGGATAAATATTTTTTGACAAACCGGAGACCAGGGCCGCCTTGCGGATAACCTTCCAAACCGATTGCCGGCTCAACATTTTTTTTTGCCGGCTCAAAAAAAGGTTTTCACAAACCGCCGGACGGATTTTCAGGTAACTCCGAACAGCTCTTGCGGCCGGTTCACCAAAAGGAATAAGACGCTCCTTGTTCCCCTTGCCTTTTACCCGCAACAGATTTTCACCTAAATTCACATCCTCTGTCTTTAAACCGGCCAATTCGCTGACCCGCATTCCGGTGGCATACAAAAGTTCCAGGATTGCCTTATCCCTGATTCCGGCGGGCGAGTCGTCAGACGCGGACAAGAGCGCTTCCACCTCTTGGGCGGACAAAACTTCCGGCAAATTCTTCTCCAGTCTGGGACTTTCCAAATCAGGCAAGGGGTGTTCTTTTAAAACCCCTTCCTGAAGTTGGAACTTCAGGAAGGTGGAGATCGCCGCCATTGTCCGGGCACAGGAGGCGGCCGAAAGAGTCTGGCGCATTTCCATCAGAAATGAGGTAAAGACAGGGTACGTCAAACCGGAAATTTTTATCTGTTTCTTTTCCAAAAAAGCGTAAAGTTTATCCAGGTCGCGGCGATAGGCCATAACCGTGTTTTTACTGAGACCGCGTTCAGTCAGCAGGTAATTTGAAAATTTTTCAATTTCCGAAACTTTGGCGGTCGGCATTTATTATACGAATGGTTTTTCATGCTCAATGGTGGAAGAAGGTCCGTGGCCCGGGTAGACAACCATCTCCCCGGGCAGGCGGAGAAGACGTTCCAGGGACTTACGCAAATCATCATCGCTGCCACCCCCTAAATCGGTCCGGCCGACGCCCTCGCAAAAAAGCGTATCCCCGGTGAAAACCAGACCTTTGCCCAAAAGACAGATTCCGCCGGGCGTGTGGCCGGGCGTGTGCCAGACAATGAGTTTTTCGTTCCCCACCTTAATTTCATCGCCTTCTTTCAAAAACCGGTCCGGTTCCGGTATCTCTTCGGACGGGCCGAAACCAAACAACAGCATCTGGTCGGCAACTCCATTCTTGAATCTGGGCATATCCAGCTTAGGAATTAGCAGGGGAATACCCAATTCCGTCTTGATAACATCGGCGGCGATGTGGTCAAAATGACCGTGCGTATTGACTACAGCCGTAAATATCGCGCCGCTCTGGTTAACCGCCCGCAATATCTTCTCCTTATCGCCGCCCGGGTCAATGATAATACCCTGATTAGTCTCCGGGTCTATCGCCAAATAACAGTTCGTACCCAACAAACCCACCACTATCGTCTTTACTTTCAGCATACCTGGTTTTCCTTTATAATACCCCTCCAAAAAAGGATAAAACATCATTCATGCCCAGCATTATTTATTAAATTCAGAAACTCGATTTCCGTGATAATCTTAACGCCAAAATTTTTGGCTTTGTCCAATTTAGAGCCGGGGTCTTTACCCACGACTAGGTAATCGGTCTTCTTTGATACGGAACTTGACACCCTTCCGCCCGACTCTTTGACCAATCTCTCCGCCTTGGAACGGGCCATACCTTCCAAGATTCCGGTAACCACTAAACTCTTCCCGGCAAAAACCTGTTTTATGGCCGGCGCCTTTTTTTCTTTTTGAACCATATTCACGCCGGCGGTCTTCAACTTGTCAATAACTTTCATCGTCTCCGCGTCCCGGAAAAAATCCGCGATACTTGCCGCCAGCACCGGACCGATTTCCCTGATGGCGGTTAAATCCTCCGCCTTCGCCTGTTTCAATTCCTCCAGGGTGGAGAAGTTCTCCGCCAGAATTTCAGCGGCGCGGGTACCGACGTGGCGAATACCTAATCCAAACAGAAGGTTAACCAAATCACGTTCTTTACTTTTAGCGATGGCGGCCAGGAGATTTTCAGTTGACTTTTCCGCCATCCGCTCCAGGTTAAACAGGTCTTCGTACTTTAAAAAATAGAGGTCGCTAAAATCGGAAATCAATCCTTTGCCCACCAAGACCGTAACCATCTCTACCCCCAGGCCTTCAATATCCATCGCGTCCCGGCCGGCAAAATGAAGAACCCGCTCCTTTACCTGGGCCGGACAGCGAATATTGGTACAGCGCACCGCCACCTCTCCCTCTTCCCGGTGAAGGCGGCCGTCACAGGCCGGGCAGTTTTTCGGCATTGCAAAATCAATCTCTTCCCCGGTCCTCAATTCCGGAATTACTTTCATAACTTGAGGAATTATTTCGCCGGCCTTCTCGACAAACACCCGGTCTCCTATCTTTACGCCCAGCCGTTTAATTTCGTCCTGGTTGTGGAGTGAGGCGCGGCTGACCGTGCTGCCGGAAAGAAAAACCGGTTCCAATTCGGCAACCGGCGTGATGGTGCCAAGCCTTCCCACCTGCACAACGATATTTTTAACCCGGGTCGTGGCCTGCTCCGCGGGAAATTTATACGCCAGAGCCCAGCGGGGACTTTTGGAGGTAAACCCGACCGCGTCCTGCCAGACAAGACGGTTGACCTTAATGACCATACCGTCGGTATCGTAGGGAAGAGTATGCCGCCTTTCCTGCCAGGAGTTACAGTATTCAATAACAGCGTCTATACCGTTAAAAGTACGTATGTTCGGATTGACCGGAAAGCGCCGGTCGCGTAAGAATTCCAGAACCAGCCGGTGCTCCTTGAGGTCTTCGGGCAAAAAACCGGCCCAGGCAAAAAAGAGAATTTTGCGGCGGGCAACTTCCCGGGAGTCAAGTTGTTTCAGCGAACCGGCGGCGGCGTTGCGCGGATTAACAAAAGCCGGCTCTCCCTCACTCTCCCGCTGACGGTTAATACGCGCGAATTCATCGTGGCTCAAATACGCCTCGCCGCGCACTTCCAGCGAGCCGCCATAATCAATCCGCAGGGGTACAACCGATATCGTTCTGACATTTTCGGTAACGTCATCCCCCTGAACACCGTCACCCCGGGTAATCGCCCGGAGGAACCGCCCGGACTGGTAAATTAAAGACAGGGCGACGCCGTCAATCTTAAGTTCCACCGTATATTCAATCTGCGGGACCTCCAGCAGTTTCCGGACGCGCTGGTCAAAATCACGGACATCTTCCTCGGAGTTACCGTTCTCCAAGCTGAACATCGGCCGCAAATGGCGCACCGTCACAAAACCCTCGATCGGCTGGCCGCCGACCCGCTGGGTAGGCGAATCCGGCCGCCGGAGATTGGGAAATTTCTCTTCCAGGTCTTTTAATTCTTTTACCAGCCGGTCGTATTCGGTATCGCCGATTACCGGGTTATCTTCCGAGTAATACCGGTAATTATGCTCATTTATCTCCCCGGTCAACTCCGCGATTCTCTTTTCCGCCGCTTCTATATCCATCGTACCTTTCCAAAAAATGTAGGGGAGGGGCTACGCCCCCTCCCTGGGCGGGGATGTAACCCCGCCCCTACAAAATGTTGATATTCGTTCTTACGCCAGATACAACAAAAACGCCAGGTTATCTTCGGCCGCCAGGCTGTGTCTGGTTTTGGCCGACATGAAAACAAGAACTCCGGGCGACAACACTATCTCTTTCCCGGCAAGATTAAAAACACCTTTACCCTTCAGAACCAAAACCGTTGCCTCCCGTCCGGAAGTGTGCTCGGACATGGCAGTCCCCTTGGCCATGCAAAATAAAGAAATTTCCGATTCTTTTCCTTCGGCAATGACTTTGCTTACAATCCCGCCTTTGGAAAATTTAATCTCCTTGTTCAGGTTAAAACTCTCCGGTTTCATAATCTACCTCCAAAATTTGTCATTCTGAGCGATAGCGAAGAATCTCGTTGTAAAGTGCGGGATCCTTCGCAAAACCGGCTCAGGATGACACTACGACTGGTTGATAAACTTTAAACGCACCTCTCTGCTCCTGGGACCGTCAAACTCCGCCAAAAATATCCCTTGCCAGGTCCCTAAAATCAGGTCACCTTTTTCCACAATCACGTAAAGCGAATTATTAAACAGGACTGATTTGACGTGCGCCGGACTGTTGCCTTCCGCGTGCCGGTAGGGAAACCGGTCCGGGACAACCTGGTTGGCCAAAGCCGAAATATCCTTTGCCACATCCGGGTCCGCGTGTTCGTTGATAAATATGCCGGCGGTGGTGTGCGGCACAAAGATAAAAATTACGCCGTCCCGCCAACCATTACTCCGGACCTTTTCCCTGACCGCTCCGGTAATCTCCACAAACTCCTGTTTGCTCCCGGTTCTGACCTGTATCGTCTCCATATTATTGAAAATCGATGGAAAAATCGGAAAATTTTCCGGTGTATGGCTCGTCAATGATTTCCATATTGTCGATGTTCCGATGCATAACGCCTTCTTCCAAATCTTTTTTGAACTGATACAACAGCATCTCATCCCCTTCGGCCATAACTTCCACCCGGCCGTCGTTCAGGTTGCGCACAAAACCGGTGACGCCGCTGATGCGCCGGGCGATTCGCTCCGTATGCCAGCGAAAACCGACTCCCTGAACCGAACCGTAAATATAAAGATGCAAACGCTTCTTCATCCTTTGCCGACAAGGGGGACAAACCGGACACCGCCCAGATTTTGGGAAACGATACCGGATTTCGTATTCCGGTAAAAAATCAGTTCCTGCTCCCAGAGACTGCCGACCGGAATGACCATCCGGCCGTTAGGAGTTAACTGTTTCAAAAAACTTGACGGAACCTTGCCCGCGGCCGCGCTGACAATAATCGCATCGTAGGGTTGATACTCCGGCAAGCCCTGGGTTCCGTCGGCCGTTTTGATGATGATGTTATTATAACCTAATTCCTTTAAAATCTTTTCGGCCGGGCGCGCCAGTTCCGGTATCCTTTCAACGGAATAAACAAAAGAGGTGATTTCCGCCAGTAATGCAGTCTGATAACCACTCCCGGTACCAATTTCCAAGACTTTATCTTGTTTGGTCAGAGAAAGCGACTCCACCATCAAAGCAACGATGTAAGGCTGGCTGATGGTCTGGTCAAACCCGATCGACAGAGGAAAATCTCCGTAAGCGTCTTTCCGGTATTCCGACGGCACAAACCTTTCCCGGGGAAGGCGGCGAAACGCGGAGAGTACCGCAGGGTCTTTTATCCCCCGGCCAATCAATTGCTCTTTGACCATCAATTCGCGGGCCCTGGTAAAATCGGTTTGGGGCATAATTGGTTGAGATTTCCGCGGCCATAACACGGCCTCGCAATAACATTATTTATTTAAATAGCTGGCGGAAGAAAAAACGGAAGAACCGGATGGTGTCGCGCCGGGGATTTTGCTTGCTCTTTTCGGTGCCGTAAACGGTTTGAATCGGCGCTTCCGTAATCTTAAATCCGGCGCGGCTCGCATCAACTAAAATCTCCGATTCCGAGTCAAAATGGCTGGTGGAAAAAGAAAGCGACGGCACAATTCTTACATCCATGACTCGAAAACCGCTCTGGCTATCTTGTATTTTCTGTCGGGCTAAAAAAGAAACCAGCGCGGAGGTAAACCAGTTGGTAACAAACCGGTCCAACGGCATGTTTTTAAGGTTCCGCGGCCGACATCCGACCACCATGCCGACGCCGGATTTTTGGTAACGCTCTAAAAGCACAGGGATGTCTTCCGACCGGTGTTGACCATCCCCGTCCATGGTCAGAACCGTTTGATATCTCTTATCAAAAGCATAGTTGAATCCGGTCTGAAGCGCGGCACCCTTGCCTTTATTCCCCGAATGCCGGATAACCGTGGCGCCGGCTTTTTCGGCAACATCCCCGGTACCGTCAATGGACCCGTCGTCAACCACCGCCACTTCCGCGGCGTACGGCGCAGACTCTTTAATTACTTCCGCGATAAACCGGGCCTCATTGTAGGCCGGAATTAAGATTAGTAACTCTTTTTTGAAATCCATCTTTTTGCGGGAGGGGATGTAACCCCTCCCCTACAAATACTTTGTCTTCCCCGTATGTGGTAAACGGGGACCCACACCTTGGAGGTTTATTTATTTTTCCGAATATCCTGCATTCGGAGACGAAGAGAAAGCTCCGGATGGGAAGTAAGGCTCGGGTCTTTTGAAAGTATTTCCCGGGCGGAATCACGCGCAACCTGCAATAACGCCAGGTCTCGCCGTAAGTTTGCGATACGCAGCGGAGGCAGACCATGCTGGCGTTCGCCCAACACCTCACCCTCACCGCGCAAAATCAGGTCATCTTCAGCCAATTGCTCTCCCTGGTCAATGGAGGCAAAAATATTCAGTCTTTCTCCGCCTATACCGGATTCCGAGTCTCCGATAACCAGGCAAAGAGCATCCTGGAATTTACGCCCGATGCGTCCGCGCATCTGGTGTAACTGTGATAAACCAAAACGCTCGGCATCTTCCACCATTAAGAGATTTGCCTCCGGCAAGTCAAGCCCTACCTCTACAACCGAAGTAGCCACCAATACCTTATACTCGCCACCGCGAAACCCATCAATCACCCTCTCTTTTTCCGGCAGCGGAAGCCCGCCGTAAATCAGAGCCGGATTCCAGTGCGGAAACCGACCGGATATTTCTTCAAAAAGCGGACGGGCGCCGACTAAGTCCTCGCTCTTTTTCAAACGGCTGGTAACGATGTACCCGGTCTTCCCCTGCCGTAAAAGCGTGTCAAAGAGATGATAAGCAACCTCCCGTTCGTTTTTTGTAAAAAGATAGGTGGCTACCTTGCGCTGGCCGCGTTCCGAAATATTACTTAGGGAAAGGCCTCCGTAAAGAGTAAGCGCGAGAGTACGGGGAATCGGCGTAGCGCTCATCAGCAGAACGTGAACGCCTCTCCCTTTTTCACCGAGCAGCTCCCGCTGGTTGACGCCGAATTTATGCTCTTCATCAATAACCGCGAGTGAAAGAGCGGTAAAGTTCAGTTTTTCCGAAAGAAGACTATGCGTACCGATTACCAAAGATATTTTTCCGGCAGCCACTTCTTTTTTAATTCTTTCCTTGTCCTTTTTAGCAACCGCGCTCACCAAAAGCGCAACCTCATAACCGGCCCGGGCAAAAATACGCTGGAAAATCAAAAAATGTTGTTCGGCCAGAATTTCAGTCGGCGCCAGAAGCGCGGCCTGGCCACCGGAAAGTATCGCGTGAAAAATAGCGCCGGCTGCCACGGCCGTTTTGCCGGAACCAACCTCGCCGGTAAGCAGCCGCTGCATCGGAAACTGCTGTCGGAGGTCGGTTATGATTTCGTCCAAAGCGGTCTGCTGGCTTTCGCTCAGGGAAAAGGGAAGAAGATTCTGAAATTGAGAAAGAAATCCGGCAAAGTTGTCACCCGAATCCCCCTCATCCTTTCCCTCTCCCCGTCGGGGAGAAGTGACATCCTTTCTTGAAGAAGCGAGGGCGGTCTGCATGCGGTGCTTCAACATGGCCGCGGTCAGCAGAAAAAATTCTTCGAATATCAAATACTCCCGCGCTTTCTTCAAATCAACGAAACTAACGGGAAAATGGATATTATTCAAGGCATCCCGCAGATTGCCCAAATTCAGGTTTTCCCGGATTGAAAACGGGACCACCTCTTTCGGGTAATCACCATCCTTCTTCAGGGCCGTCCAGATAATCTGGTGGAAACTGCGCTGGCTCAACCCCTCGGGAACCCGGTAAAGGGCTACGATACGTCCGGTTTCCCCCGGTCCGGATTCCGGGCCGCTTGTAATTTCAAATGCCGGATGAACCATCTGCCTTTCGCCCCTGTAAATTTCCAGACGTCCGAAAAGCACGACCTCCTTTCCGGGCTTGAAGATATCCTGAAGATAAGGCTGATTAAAAAAGGTGGCAAAAAGAATCCCGGTACCGTCATTTACGGCCACGGTAAAAATACTTTTCCCCCGGTAGCCTTTTTTTTGTCCGGCGGTAAGGACTTCGGCCCGCACGGTTATGTTCTCGCCGGGTGCTGCCTGGGAAATTTTACCGATTTGGTTGCGGTCTTCGTAACGGCGGGGGAAATAATAGAGGAGGTCAAAAAAGTTATCAATACCAACTTTTTGGAGAATCTCGGCTCTCTTCTGGCCGACACCCTTGATGTAGCGTACCGACAGGTTCCAGCCTGACATTTATTGGTTAAAAATGTACTTTATTTGATCAAAGTAGTTTATTACAAAAGCGCTGCCCCTGCAAAAAAGAGCGATTACCGCACCCAGCGAAAGGTAAGGGCCAAAAGGGATATGATCGGTCATCTTTTTAAGACCGACGTAAACCAGCAGGAGAGTAATGACGGTACCGACAAGGGAACTAAAAAAAATAGTTAGAAGAACCGCTTTCCAACCTAGAAATGCGCCAATCATCGCCAAAAGATAGATGTCCCCTTCGCCCATCGCTTCCTTTTTAAATATCAATTTCCCGAAAACACCAAGGAAATAAATAAGACCGGCACCCAACAAAACGCCGATGACCGCTTCTTTCAAAGCAAATAACCGGCTGGCAGAAAACGCCATCTGCGGAAAAAAGAAATTAAAGAGAAGACCCAGCACGATACCGGGATAAACCACCAAAACAGGAATCAGATAATGCTCCCAATCTATGAAAGTTACCAATATCAACACAAAAATAAATAAACCGAAAATAAAGAAAGAGGCCGAAAGGCCGAAATAGCGGTAAAGAGCCAGAAACAGGGAAGCGGTCAGCAGTTCCACCAGGACGTACCGCGGGCTTATTTTTTTGTGACAGTACCGGCAGCGTCCGCGCAAAAACAGGTAACCGAAAAAAGGGATATTATCAAACCATACGATAGGTTTGCGGCAGTTGGGACAGTAAGAACCTGGTTTTACAATGGATAAGCTTCTGGGCAAGCGGTAGATGCAGACGTTAAGAAAACTGCCGAATACCGCGCCCAACACAAAAGCAAAAATAGAAAAAAGAATGGTCATAAATGCCTTTCTAAAAAAGCCCGGCCGGAACCGGACTTAAGGTATTTTTCAAACCGAAACGCTTTGTACTTATCCGAAAAAACAACCTGCACATCCAGTCTAACCGGTAACTTATCTCTTGTTGCCAAAACTTCTCCCTTGTTATGCCTCTCCAACCTTTGCTTCAACTCAGAAGTACATCCAATGAAACAATCTTCGTCTCTGCATTTCAGAATGTAAACATAGAACATAATTTCAGCGGGCGAATCCCGCCGTCGCGTTTTTGGCGGGCTTTGCCCGCCGAAGCCCGCTATGGCGGGCGAAGGCGGGGCGTACGGGAATCGAACCCGTGTCGACGGCGTGAAAGGCCGTTATCTTAGACCACTGGACCAACGCCCCAATATGCTACTTTTTACCGGAAGAATTAAGTAAGTCTGTAATCGTACCCGCCAAAGCCAAAATCTTCTTCTGCACATCGGGATTAGCGCCGGCCAATTCAACTTCAATCTCCATTATGGCAGCGTTGAGATTGGCAGTTTCCTTGATTTCCTTGGAAAACGACAGGCCGGAAAAAGTATTGAGATTCTTTTTAGCGGCCGCGATTTCTATTTTGGCGTCCCCAAAATTACCCTGATTAACCGCCAGACTTGCCTTTAAAAGATTATCTTGGATAAGGGTAAGAAACGCTGACGCGGCCGCGGTCCCGGATGCCTTCTCGTTCAGATAAGCCTTCTTGTATTGACCGGCCATCAAACAGGCAATTATCGCCGCCACCAAAACTAACAGACCTAGAACACCCAGAATTCTTGCCATTATCTTCATACCGCCTCCCGTAATTCTTTAAATACCACTTAAATAAGCGGAAATCAGGTCAGATATATCCTTATTACCGGGAAATTATAACCCAAAATGAAGAAAAAAGGCAAGGTATTTGACCTTCATGGTTGCGAAAGACTAAAATTTAAAAGATAAAAGGTTTAGTCTGTTATGGAAAAACTAAAAAGTTTAGCGGAAGAAGTCGGCAGTTTGCTGCTTGCCCAAAAATTAACCCTGGGGCTTGCCGAATCCTGCACGGGCGGACTTTTGGCTGCCGCGATAACCGACATTCCGGGCAGTTCCGGATATTTTAACGGCAGTATCGTGGCTTACCGCAACAAAGTTAAGAAAAGGGTGTTGAAAGTAACTACGCCCTGCCTGCGTAAATTCGGCGCGGTAAGCGCGGAAACAGCTGTCGCCATGGCCCGGGGCGCCCGGAAAGCGACGACGGCCGGAATCGGCCTGTCCATAACCGGGATTGCCGGACCTTCCGGAGAAACAACCGGCAAACCAATCGGCCTGGTTTACATCGGCCTGGAAGCACGCAAGGTAAAGATAGTCCGCCAGTTTAACTTATCCGGAAACCGTCAGGAAATCAGGCAGTCCGCCTGTCTTGAAGCGTTGAAGCTACTAAAGGAGTTTTTAACACAAGTAGAACCCTCGCACCGCAACCATAACAGCGTTGTCTAAGGAAAAAGCAATTGAAGGTATCCGCAATTCCATCCCTTTCTCTTCCGCCCATTCCTTAAGTTTACATCTCAAGAAATTATTCGCCAGAACCCCGCCGCCGGTCAACACAGAACGAACCTTATGCCGGTTACAGGTATAATCAAGTTTTCGGACCAAACCTTTCACCACCGAATTCTGAAATCCGGCAGCCACCGCCGCTTTATCAGCCTCCGGATGTTCCTTCAGATAATAGACGACCGCGGTCTTTAAGCCGCTGAAACTGAAATCGTACGAATTGTTTACGCCGGGCAACGGAAAACGAATTGCGGTTTCGGCGGTTGCCGCCAACTTCTCCAGGGGCGGTCCGCCGGGATACGGCAGGGAAAGAACCCGGGCTATCTTATCAAATGTCTCACCGGCCGCATCGTCCCGGGTTTCGCCTAAAACCCGGAAATTATTCGGACCGGAAACAAGAAAAAGAGAGGAATGGCCGCCGGAAACAACCAGTCCGAGAGCCGGAAATTCCGGCAATTGAGGAAAAAAGTTTGCGGCCAGATGCGCTTCAATATGATTAACCGATACAAAAGGAATTTCCAGGGCAAGGGCAACGGCGCGGCCAAAATTGTCACCGACAAGCAGAGAACCGGAAAGACCGGGCGCGGTGGTGGCCGTCACCGCGCTTATCTCCGAACTCGAAATGCCGGATTTCCGCAAACAACGCTTGAAAAGAGGCACGATTACTTCCAGGTGCTGCCGGCTGGCCAGTTCCGGAACCACCCCGCCGTAAAGAGAGTGAATATCATCTTGACTGGCAACCTCGGAAGCCAGTATTACTCGGCCGTCTGCTACCAGGGCGACTGCGGTTTCATCGCAGGAACTTTCAATTCCTAAAATTATCATACTTTAAATTATTTGGACGCAGATTTTCGCAGATAACCGCAGATACAGATTTAAAAACTAAATGTAGTCGCCGAGCTTGCTCGGCGTTTTAAAAGAGCCAACCAAGGTTGGCGACTACAAAATAATTATTTTATAGCATTATCCTGTGTTTTCTGCGTATATCTGCGTCCAAGAAAATAATTTTCACCCGCGGAAATTCAAGCCTTCTTCCACCATCGCGAAATAGTTGGAGATGGGTACGTAATTTGCCACCGTATTCCCGGAACCCAGGGCAAAACGCCCCCCCGGCAAACAGGTTTCGATAATCTGCCGCACATGAACACGTAAAGCGTCTTCCGGCAGGCGGCATAGCTTGTCAACATCAATACCGCCGATAACCGCTGTCCTGTTTCCGTATTTTTGCTTAAAATCTACAATCGGGTTGCTTTCATCTTCATAAGAATGACGCCCGTCTATCTTAACATCATCGATCAAGTCATCAACTATCTGGTCCAACTTCCCGCAGGAATGGAGAAAATAAACAAGTTTATACTGGTGGGCAAGTTCGGCCAGTTTTTTGTGCCAGGGCAGCGCATACTTGCGAATCTCGTTCGGCGCAATCAAAGTGCCGGTCTTATAACCCATGTCGTCTCCCTGGAAAAACCCGTAGAGATTGGGTAGTCCAAGCAGCCTTTCGTAAAAACCATATATTATTTTACCAACTTTATCGAATACGGCAGCCACCAGTTCCGGGTTATCGTAAATAAGGTAACAAAGATTCTGGTAACCAAAGAGGGCATCCAGAGGTATTTCCAGAAAACCGGAGCTCGGACAGACAAAAAGTCCCATCCCCTCCGGCAGGTTCTGCGCCACAAACTCATAATCGCGCAGGTCTGATTTTTTCGGGTCAGGCCAAGGGTAGGATTCAAAATCCTGCCAGGTGCTTATCGGACCGCGGCCCTCCTCGGCCCACTGCCTCGGATTAGCCGCCAGGGCAGCGGTATTCTCGGCCGGTCGGGACCGAACTGGAAAATCAAGGCCGCCGGACATCCGAACATAGTCATAACCCATCCGATAGTAAACCTCTATCCAGTTCTTCAGGTAGACAGCTTGCGATTCCCGTTCCGCGGCCGGCTCAACCCAGTTACGGCCGAGATAAGTACGGGAAATCTCCCGCGCTATTTCATAATCAAGAAAAAGTTCAGCCAGGGGCGGCCGTTCCGGTGTCTCTTCACCCCGGATAACCCGGAGAAATTTTTCAATATCCGGCTTTGGTTTCACTAACGGTACTTTTAGCATGGTTTATACCTCCTTTTTTAAACAGGCTGCGGGGAAAAATATTGTCCAGGCCCAGAATACAAGCCGGATCCAGCACTTTCTTGACAGCCGCCATCTCTAAGATACCTTCCCTGCCGTACATCATCTCCAGATATTTATGCTTCAATTTTCCGATACCGTGTTCCGCGGCAATCGTCCCGCCCATGGAAATAACCTTGCGCGCCGCTTCCTCATAAAGACAAATAACCCGCTCCTTTTCTTTCTGGTCCTTGGGAAAATAGTTAAAATGGAGATGATTTTCACCGATGTGGCCGAAAAGAATGGTTTCTACGTCGCTATTGGCTTCCCGAACATTCTGGTAGTAAGCATAAAGTTCCGCGAAACGGTCTGCCGGAACCGCAAAATCCAGAGAAACTTTCGTGCAACCGATTTTTTTAAAATAGGCGTTGATATTTTCCGGCAGGCGATGCCGGAAATCGATTAACGTCTGGTAAGACTTCGCGTCCTGGCCCACCCAGGTATCAATAATCGGATATCCTTCCAGCAGGTTCAACCACTTTTCCAGGCTGCTTTCCAGTACCTCAATATACAAAGCGAACTTACATTCGGGTATGTTGGGAAAGTCCGGCCGCAAAAAATCCAGACTGTGGCTGTCAAAATATTCCAGGGTGAGAGCAAAAAGAGCTTTATCGCTTTTAACCGCGGAAAGAAATTCAAAGAGCCGCTCTTTTTCGGAAAAGAAAAAGAGCATGATTACCCGGTTGGAAAGCGCCGGGATAAGAGACACCTCCACTTCAGTAAAAATACCCAGGGTACCCTCAGAACCGATAAAAAGGTCGATGGCATCCATGCCGGGCCTACAGAAATATCCGGCGGAACATTTAATGTCCGGGGTTACATAAGAAGGTATCTTAACCTTTTTGGAACCTATTTTTAAAAAACCGTCGCGGCCGGCAAACGTCTCGCCTCGCCTTACCTCCACAACCTCTCCGTCGGAAAAAACAATTTTCAGCCGTTCCACGTAACGACGGGTCGGCCCAAAATAATAGCTGTACTCTCCGGAAGCGTTGGTGGAAGCGTTTCCCGAAATAAACGCGGTTCTTTCGGTGGGGAAAGGGGGATAAAAAAGATTGTCCTTTTCCAAAAATTTTAAAAAGTTGTCGATAACCACGCCGGCCTGCAGCGACGCCCGATTGCGCTCCGGCTCAACGGAGAGAATACGGTCGAGTTTCTCTACGGTAAGAATACGGCCGCTCGCCGGAATCCGACCCGCAACGGTTCCGGTACCACCGCCGGTGATAGTTAAAGGAATCTTCTGCCGGCCGCATTCTGTGACCGCTTGAACTATCTCCGCCTCGTTTTCCGGGACGTAGAGCGCTTCCGCGCTCCCGGACCGAAAATTGGAAGCATCTTCCAGATAACTTTGGATCTCATCCTGGCTCTGTTTTATAAGCATACAAAAGGAACGCAACCTATTAGTGCCAAAAAGTTGTTAATCCCTTTTCCCCGGTGGGGAAAAGGATTCAGAGCGGCGAACCGGAAAAGGTCACGCTACTCCAGCCGGTCTATGTCCGGAACGATATCACCGGCCAGGCGGAAAAGCACCTCTCCGGCGTTTTCCACCTTCAGAATTCCCTGGTCTTCCTTGCCGGTATAATCCTCAATCTTCATCTTCCGAAAATCCAAATAACCGAGGTTGATTTTCCGGCATTCTTCCTCCGGAATTCCGGTCGCCAGAACTACGTTGACGCGGGGATTTTCCTTGCCGTTTTTGAAAGTGCCGATTCCCTTAACGTGGGTGGAATGCGCCAGGATGGCCCCCGAAGTGTCTTTAAATTTATCCCATTGTTTTAAGAAAAAATCGCGGGTGTGATAACCCACCTTCTTGATATCATCTCCGTGAGTATAGGAAACCTCGGTAATGTGGGGCGCGTAAATTATCAGAGTCCCGTTGTCCGCCACGACCGGCTCCAGCTTATACATGCACTTTCCGGCGGTCCAGATATCTTCATACATCTTCGGAGCCATGGATAAAATGGTGTGAAAACTTTTTTCCACGTACTGAATGTTAAGTTGACCGGAAAGGTCGGCGGCGGTTGACCACGCCTCCTGCCCGCCGACGTAAAAACCGTAAGTCTTCTTTTCCTTAACAACGTAACAAATGTTCGTAATGGGGACGTTAAGGAATGAGGCGGCTTCATTAAGCGCCCGCCTGACCGGGGTATCTTTGGTTCCGTTTATCTTGGGGTTAGTGATGAGCGCGCCCAGCCAGTGAAATTTATGAAGGAATTGGGGACCGGCGATACCGGGGAAAAGATATTTATAACCGCCGGAAAACCCGACTACTTCGTGGGGAAAAACCGGTCCGACTAAAATGATTTCCTGGTAGTCAAAAACTTTTTTATTTATCGTTACCGGAATATCTTCGCGCAAGAGACCGGCGGAAATCTCCGTCATCCGGGCCGCGCTAATAATGCCTATTTGCCTCAACTCCTCCGAACGAGACCAGCGGTGCTGAAATATACCGACGTTACGGAATTTGCCGTTCCGCTCCTCAACCGTCAACCTCAAGTGATGGTTTATCTTTTCTTCGGACATCTCCGGGTGGGTACCCAGGGCAATGATAAAATCAAGCTTTTCGGCTTGTGTCTGCAAAGCATCGCAAATTGCCTGAAAAATCAGTTTAATCGGACCGGAACGGGTGGTATCCGGGATGATTGCCAGAACTTTTTTACCGTTGAAATTACCTTTCTTCAGTCCTTCGACACAAAGAGATTTCAGCTCTGCGTCTGGGAAGAAAGTTTCCAAACTGCCTTTACCAAATAGCATAGTTTCTCCTATTAAAAGCACCGGGCTTATTCGTTATAAATTCGGTCAAGAAACCTAAACGCCTTTACGCCGGAAAACTCGTGTCCGCCGGGAAAAACATCAAATCCAAACAAATTTTCCAACCCTAAACTCCGGTATATCTTTCTGACTTCGGAAGCTGCTTTCCGGGCACCCGCAGCCGGAAAAAGTTCGTCCTTATTACCGACTTCAATAAACAGTGGGCGGGGGCAGATTAACTGGCAAAATTCAACATCTGTGGCAATACCCAGCGTGTTATTAAAAACCCAGTCGGAAAAAGCCCCTTCTTCCGAATAACGTTCCAGTTCCGTACGCCGGTCGTTAAAATAACAGGATGAGATACAAGCGATAAAAACTTCGGAAAGAGCGCACGCCAGCAGAGCCCGAAAACCGCCGTAGGATAAGCCCATAACAATCGCCTTCCGTTTCGTAAAACCTTGCGAAGCCAACAGGATTTCGGTACTCTTGATTATTCCGAATAAGTCGAGAGCGGGCAGAGTGGTCCCAACAAATTTCGCCCTCCAGTCAAGTGTCCGGTGCACCGAAGATTTTTCCGGTTCCGGCTGAAGTACGCCGTCCGGAGAAAAGTGAAATCCAGTTCTTTCGAAACATGACGGCATCCACACAACATGTCCCCGTCTTGCCATTCTTCTACCCATATCATTGTAGTTGTTGGACAACTCGAGGATTCCGGCAGCCAGTTCCGGTGTTCCGCCTCCTCCGTGAATCGCAACCGCAAGAGGTTTTTTTAGAGAACTCTCCGAAGGGTTGGGTTTAATCAAAAGGCCGTGCACCTCGTAACCTTCCTCCAACAACGGTATCCTAACCCGAAAAAAAGTCCCGTCTTCATCCCGGCCAATTTTCCGCACAACCGGTTTTATATTTTTAATTATTCTCCCCGAAGGAGGATAACCCAGCATTTTACCTACTCTCGTTCGAAACGGCCTGATATGATTCCGGTATCCTTCCGGAGAAATTCCTTTGGGTATAGCCCAATTCTTTTTTCGAAAATTATCGGATTCATCCGCTAATTTTTTCAAATATCCTCTTACATTCCGGACCTGTTCTGCCAGTCGTGAATTTTGCCCCTCAGAACTTTCCCGAAAATCCATTTTTGCCTTTTGCATTTTGAAAACGCAAATTTTATTTTTAGTTCGTTTCAGGATATGTTAATTAAAATCTTTAAGATACGAAAATAGCTCAAAGTATCAGCAACCGGCCGTTGGGATTCAATTTGGCGTACAGTGATTTTCTGATTTCCTGTTTCTCCCGGTATGCCTTTTTGTGGTCGTAGCCCGGCATTTCCCAGGGCGGCGTGGTGAGTAAAACCTTGGAAAATTCGGAAAAAAGTTTGTCGGCAGCCTCTCCTTTGTATTTCCCTTTCAAAAACAGTTCAAACCTTTCCGGAAATTTACGCCAGGCTTCCTGTTCAAACCCGGCCGGTATCGGGTAAAAAAGTCCGTTGTTCTTATTAACCGCCTTATAATCACCGTCGCCGTCGCCCAGCATCAGCACCTTGTCGTCCTCGTACCCGCCGGCCTCTTTAATAACCTGAATGTGGTGTGTCTTGTTGCCCATTTCCTGACCGGCGATAAAACAGATATGCTCGGAAATCCCCTGGGCTTCCCAGTAATTAACCAGGTCTTCATACGGCGTCTGGGAAACAACCAGAACATCCGCGTTCTCCGCCATCAGTTTCAGGGACTCTCTTACGTTATCGAAGGGCGGAATTTTGGGGTTAACAAACGGAAAAGTCCGGTTTACCGCTTCACTCCAGCCCAAAAGTTTATGAAGAGCAAGGTCCAGGGGCCGGGTAGCAAGAAATTTTTCCAAACTCGGGTTTCCTAATCCTAAGTTATTCTGGCTACAGTAGGCAATGTAATCATCAAGCGGCTTTACCTCCGGCAGCAAAACCTCATTTTCTTTCGCGGCAACAGCAATGTCTTCTCGGACCGCCAGCGCTTTCAGGATAAACTGGGTAGCCAGAAACCGGTTGCATCCCCGGTGAATGGAAAAAAGATTGTAGTACTCGGACAATTCCCGAAAATAAGATTCAATCCCCCATAATTGGTAAAATTCCAGGTACTGGGGATGAAAGATAAGGATTTGCTTCCCGTTCATGTTGTCGGTCACGCAGCCGTCGGTATCGATGGTCACCAGGAAATCCTTGGTCCGCTTGAAATTTCTCAATTGCTGTTCCGGGTCTTCCTTAATCTCTCTCTGGGTAAGTTTGGCTAAAGGCATAATAGTCTCCAAAATACTGTAGGAGCAGGGTTGAATCCCCGCTCTTCTTCGGGAGGGGACGCAGCCCCTCCCCTGCATAACTGTAATTTATTTTCGATAGGCAAAAGGAATATACTTGCCGCACAGGTTCGGAGCAAAGACCTCTTTAAAATCAGCAAAGACCGGCAAAGGACCCCCCAGCAGGGGCAGGGCCCATTTTATGAAATCTTCGGTTACATCTATCCGGTCCTTCGCAATCCACTCGGCCGGGAACTTTCTCTCGGCGTTAGCCACCGTTTTCAAAAGAACCTTGTCGAAAGCCACCTGATATTTTAAGCCGGGCGCCCGAATAATGGTAGCCATAAAACCGCCCTCTCCTTCCAAAGCAATCCGGGCGGCCTTAGCACCTACCTGATAGGCCTCAAACAGATCGACTTCGGACACGGTCCCGATTTCCCGGCGCTGTTTGGTGCCGGGCCTTTCCGAACGGGCGATACCTCTAACCTTCAGCCGGCTTTCCGCTCTGCCCTGACTGTCTTTCCGGTCCAGACCGTTGAAATAGTTGGCCAGAACCCCCTCGGTGGTTTTGCCGGAACCGCTGAATTGCTCGTGGCCGAAACTATCGCGCAGAATATCCAGGTCGCCCAGGTTTGCGCCTTCGCTGACAACCACGATGCAGCGCCCGAACGCTTCCAGTTTCTCGTTAACTTTCCGGGTGATATATTCCAGGTTCTCTTCCGAGTTTGTCTTGCCGAACGCCTCCGGCAGAACAAGCACCAGGGGCATCTTTCGCTCCGGGTCAGCCAACCGGGCGCCGGCGGTGATAAAACCGATTTTCCTGCCCATCACGCCGATTACCAGGACCGGGTCGCTGGTATAACTGGCCTTATTCTCCTGGTTCGCTTCCAGGATATTGACCGCCAGGCTTCTCACGGTGCTGCCGTAACCCGGATTGTGGTCACAAATCGCAAAGGTGCCGTCCGGCTGCAACCCGCCGCCCACGTCGTTATCAATCGTCTTGGCAATTCCGGCGCAAACCAGGTCCAGACCCTTTTCCTTCGCCAGGTTATTAATCTTGTCCGCCGTATCCATGGAGTCATTTCCGCCGCAGTAAAAGAAATAACCGACGTCGTGTTTGGCAAAGACCTCCACCACCCGATTCAGGTCCTCTTCGCTCTTTATCTTGTACCGGCAACTGCCGAGGACTCCGGCCGAAGGAGTCTTCGCCAAAAGAGCGACCTGGCCGAAACTTTGCTCGGTAATATCCAGCAATTCTTCCTGTAAAACTCCGATAATACCCATCCGGGCGCCGTACAGCCGCCCGACTTTACCGGATGCTTTCAGGACGTCAACCGCTCCGCGGATGCTGTTGTTGATGACCGCGGTAGGTCCTCCGGACTGGGCGATAACCGCGTTCTTCATTTGGTTATCTCCTTTTCCGGACGGCCGTCAAAGAGCCATTCGGTGTGATATTCCCGCACCTTACCTTCAACGTTGGCAACCAATTTCGGGTCTTTCGATCCGCCGATTTTGAAATAGCCATGGGCGCCGAAATAGTCACGCTGAAGCGCCGCCACCTGAGCCGAGAACATGGCCGGGCTAGCCAACTGGGCGATATAATCGTAGGCGCTGGTCAAAGCCAGGACAGGTAATCCCGCGCTATGGGCAATCCCGATGAATCGGACCAGTTTCATTAAATTTTGAGAAACAAATCCGGCGAACTTCGGGGCGGCCAAAAGATTGGGCAGATTCGGATTCTCCTGGTACGCCTTGCTGATTTCGTCCAGGAACTGCGCCCTGATAATGCAGCCGGCGCGCCAACTCTTGGCAATCTCTCCCAGGTTCAGGTTGAACTTATACTGTCTGGACGCCGCCTGCAACAAAGCCATCCCCTGGGCATAAGACGCAATCTTGGCGATATAAAGCGCGTCATGGCCAAGGTCCAGTAGTTCCTTTTTATCTCCCGTGGTCTTCTGAGCGGGTAGGGTTAATATCTTTGACATCGTAAGCCGTAAATCCTTGTCCTGGGACATTTCCCGGGAGAAGACCGCGGCCGCGATCGAAGGTATCGGAACCAACAGTTCCAAAGCGCTCTGGACAGTCCAGGTACCGGTGCCTTTCATCCGGGTGATGTCAGCCACCCGGTCCACCAGGTGTTCACCGGTCTCCTTGTGCTTCTCCTTCATGCTGTCGGCGGTAATCTCCACAAGATAGGAACGGAGGATATCATCCTTGCCGTTCCATTGGGCCATTATGTCGGCTATTTCACCGGAGTTCATTCCCAGGGCGTTCCGGAAAACCCAGGCGCACTCGCCGATCATCTCCATGTCGCCGTATTCGATTCCGTTGTGCACCATCTTCACGAAATGGCCGGCGCCGTCGGAACCCATGTAAGAGACGCAAGGTGCTCCGTCATAAGCCTTGGCGGCGATGGCGGTAAAGAGTTTCTCCACCAGGGCATACGCTTCCCGTTGCCCGCCCGGCATCATGGCCGGTCCTTTCAGCGCGCCTTCTTCTCCGCCGGAAACTCCGGTACCGATAAAAAGGATTCCCTTTTCGGTCAAATAGGCGTTCCGCCTAATCGTATCCTTGAAAAAAGAATTGCCTCCGTCAATTATCAAGTCTCCTTTGTCCAGCATAGGCAGGAGTTGTTCAATGAAACTGTCTACCGGCGCGCCTTCCTTGACCATCAGCAGTATTTTCCGCGGTTTATCAAGCGCCGCCACCAGGTCTTTCAATTCATAAGTAGGGATTATCTTCTTGCCTTTGGCCGGACCTTCGGCAAACGCCTCGGTCTTCGCGCCGGTCCGGTTGAAAACCGCCACCGTATAGCCCTTGCCCTCCATGTTGAGAACAAGACTCCTTCCCATAACTTCCACGCCAATCAATCCAATATCCGCTTTCTGCATCGTTTTTCCTCCTTTGAAATAAACCTAAGCGAACGAGGGTGTTTAATAAAGTCAAACTTCACGAAGTGTCAGCCACAAAACAAGCAATACGGAGGTTTGAATATCCAGGGCTCGCCTTGAATTGTAGGCGAGAACACGGAGAGGCTCAAACCGGAGTTGCGTAGTTTTTGTCTGACACGAAGGGCGTTTTACTTTATCAAACACCTGAAAAAGCGCTAAAT
>JBAZEZ010000023.1:0-22272 GCA_041653615.1 Candidatus Ratteibacteria bacterium | reverse complement strand
TTTCTCGCCGGCTGTAATACCTGGCACGGATTTGGAACGGATGTTGAGAAGACCGGAAACGCGATTGAAAATTCCGGGAAATAAACAACCTTGAAGTGTTCACGCGTGAAAGTGGAAAAACGGAAAAGATTGATGTTAATGCTGCTTAAAGTAGAATTTAAGGATTAAAAAGGGAGGGAAAAGAAATGGAAAAGATTTTTAGAAGATGTTTTGTGGGATTGCTTCTGGTCGGTCTGGCCGGTTTTATGGCCGGATGCGGTGGCAACGGAACCTCAATTTGGGATGGAGGGGGAGAAGAATTGATCATTACAGACACCACCCCACCCACCGTGATTTCCACCAACCCTATTAATGGCGCCACGAATGTACCGCTCAACAGTAAAATTACGGCAACTTTCAGCGAGGTGATGGACCCGGCGACCATCGTGTCTCCGGCTACAACCTTTACGGTGACCGGACCTGGCTCGACGCCTGTTTCCGGCACGGTCTCTTACTCCGACACTACTGCGCTCTTCACACCGGACAGCGATCTTTCGGACACAACCTTATATACCGCCACAATTACCACCGCGGCCCAGGATGATATCGGCAATGCACTGGCAAGCAACTATGTCTGGACCTTTACCACCGGTGTGACCACGGATGAAACCCTTCCCTGGATTACCATCACAGACCCTGCGGATGGTGATACAAATGTGGCGCCCAACCAGAAAATCACGGCCATTTTCAGCGAGGTGATGGACCCGACGACTATTGACACAACAACCTTTACATTAATAGGTCCTAGCGGTGTGGTCTCAGGCAGGGTGGAGTACGCCGGTACCACTGCGGTCTTCACGCCGATTGACAGTCTTGAAGCAGACACAAATCTTGCCGCGGGGGTCTATACCGCCCTAATTACAGTCGGGGCCAAGGACCTGGCAGGTAATGCGTTGGACGTACCTCAAATTTCTCCGGTACCGGATTCATGGAGCTTTACGGTTGGTACGACCCCGGATAATACTGCTCCCACGATTACCTTTACAGACCCAGTGGATGATACCGAGGGTGACACACCGGTGGCGATTAACCACGCGGTCAGCGCAACCTTCAGCGAACCGATGAACCCGGCCACCATCATCGCGGGCGTAACCTTTATCGTGAACGAATTTGACACCGGGGATACTGTGCTGGGAACAATCGCGTTCGTCACCAATGCTGATACTACCATTGCGACCTTCACCCCGGACAGCGACCTCCTGGAAAATACCCATTATATCGCCACGATTACCAATATGGTTGAGGACCTGGACGGCGATACCCTGGTGGTACCTCAAATTACACCGGTACCGGATCCATGGAATTTCTGGACCGGCACGGATACGGAACTTGCCCAGGGCGCAATAGACCTTGGTTCAGCCGGCGCTTTCGGAATTGTGGCAAGAGACTCGATTTCCAACTCCGGTGCCGCCACTATGATAAATGGTGATGTTGCATTGCGCGAAGGCACGGACCATACTGGATTAACTCCGGCAATGGTTAACGGCACGATATACGTTAATGACGTTCCTGTTGCCGGCGTGGCTCTGCAGGCTCAAACCGACCTGACGGCCGCGTTTATCTTCGGCAGAGACCTACCGCCGGGAATAGACACGCCTACTTCGGACCTTGGTTTGTGGGCTGGACCTGTAGATAATCCTTACGGAGCGGGTACTCTTCCTCCGGGTACTTACACATCTGGTAGTTCGATGGAAATAGATACCCCGCTCACTCTCAATGCCGGGGGCAACCCGAAGGCCGTCTGGGTCTTCCAGATGCCTTCTTCCACACTGACTACCGCTACTACGACCGGCAATGTTTTGCTGGCTGGCGGCGCTCAGGCCAAGAACGTGTTTTGGATTGTTGGCTCGAGTGCGACCATAGGAGGAACGGGTACTACCTTCAACGGAAACGTACTGGCTAGCATCGATATCTCGGTTGGTACTGACGTCACGATAAACGGCAGACTGTTGAGTGGAGCGAGCGGAGCTGGCGCTATTACTTTGTTGAACAACACGGTTAACGTTCCTGCTCCGTAAGGTATTCAGCAGAAAAAGGAGAGACAGGCTGAATCAGCCTGTCTCTCCTTCCAAGAACCAAAAAGGCAGGAACAAATAAGGAGGTTTCAGATGAAAAAGGTATTTTTAGTCGTTTCGGTTATCGGGACAATGGCGATGATGTTGTTCGCCTCTGTCTTTCTTTTTCCCTCATCTGTCGGCGCGGAGATAAAAGCAGGAAGCTTTGAATTAAGTCCGTTCGTGGGTTACAATTGGTTCGAAGATACCCAAAATCTGGAAAACAACCTGGTATACGGCGCCCGGCTGGGCTACAACTTTACGAAGCATTTTGGCCTGGAAGCCGCTCTGGAATATATCAGCACCAACGTTGATGATACATCAATAATCGGCGCCAAGGAAGGACGGTTTCGAAGCCCCACGGATGACGTGGAGCTTTACGCTTATCATCTCGACGCGCTTTATCACTTCATGCCTGACAGTAAGTTTACCCCTTTTGTCGTTCTTGGTGTCGGAGGCGCCGCCTATAATCCGAACATATCGGATGGGGACATGCCTGCTTTGAATTTTGGCATAGGAGCGAAATACTGGCTGGCGGAAAACGTCGCCGTCAGGTTCGATCTAAGAGATAATGTAATCGGTGAAGTTGTTCAGGAGGACTACAATAATATCAGCGCCACCATCGGAATATCCATTGCGTTTGGCGGTAAGTCCACCACGGCTCCTATCCGGGAAGTAGTTGTGCCCGAACCGGTTGAAAAGACGGTATACGTAGATAAAATAGTAGAAAAGCCGGTTGACCGGATTGTGGAAAAGATAGTGGAAGTACCGGTTGATAAAATTGTCGAAAAAGTTGTTGAGAAAACAGTATACGTAGATAAAATAGTAGACAATACAGTAGAAAAGCCGCTCGCTGTTAATGTTCAGGATGTCTATTTTCCTTATGACAGCTCAGAATTAGGGCCCTTCAACCGGGGAATTTTGGACCAAAACGCGAAGGTATTAAAGGAATACCCGAAACTAACGGCGATTTTGGTCGGCTACGCCTCGCCTGAAGGCACCGATGAATACAACCTTGCATTGTCCGAACGCCGGGCGGTCGCAGTCAAGGATTACCTAGTTACGGCGGGAATATCGGAAAATATCCTTACCGTAAAGCCGATGGGTGAGTTGGAGGCGGTTGAATCCTCCTGGCCTTTTGCCCGAAAGGTTCATTTTGAGATAATCTTCGAGTAAAACAACAGAACCGAATAAAGGGCCCTGTCCGCCATTTTGGGTAGGGCCCTTTTATTTATGGTGAAGAAAAAAACCGGAAAAAGGAGGGGTTATGGGAGGAATATTAGGGCTTTTCGTGCTAATTCTGGACATTATCGCCATTGTTGATGTCCTGAAAAGTTCTATGGATACAGGCAAAAAAGCATTGTGGATTATCCTGATACTCGTTTTACCTGTTTTAGGCATGGTACTCTATTTCTTGATTGGCAATAAGTGACACACTCTAATCAGGATGGTACAGGAAATGGGTTAAACCAAAAAACAGTACTGAAGTTGTATATTTCTAAATATTAATCTCCATTATTCGCCATGGGAACCAGTCCAACGGGATGTCGCCAACAAGATATGTCCGGACGCTGGTAAAAATTTTTTGGGGATTCCCCAACGCTTTCAACGGCACCTCAAGCGTAAGTTGCCTTGTTTCCCGAATCACTTGGACGGTATCTGGTGGCAATAAATGGTTCCTGTCTGTTACGGTGTGTCCGAACTCACTAAATTTGATATGGAGTTTTGGCATATTCAAAAACGGTTGGTCTGCGCGATAACCAAAAACACATATCGCGACTTCTGTTTCTTTTGTCAGGGACCGGGATAGTTTTACGGAAAAAACCAAAGATTTGTCCTTAAGCTTTATAAATTCCGTTTCAATCCCAACAAACATCCTTTCACCAAATTTGATGTGTAGTTTCGGCTTATTCGAAAACGGTTGGTCTGCGCGACGACCAAAGGCATATATCGAAATTCCTGTTTCCTTTCCCAGAAATCGAGGTAATTTTACGAAAAAAGCCAAAGAGTTTTCCCCAACTTTTATAAACTTCTTTTTAATACCAACAGACACCTTGTTTCCAGAACCTACCGGTTCCTCCGTCGCATTTTTAAATTCCTCTGTTTGATTATATGAGAATTGGAGTACTTTTCCAGGATGTAATTCAATTGTAGGAAAGTCTCCAAAGAGTTCGTTATTTCTGACAAAGGAAAGGAGATGTTTGGCATTAGAGATATACTGCGACCGATGGGCCTTGAGCGCTTTGTGATTTAGCTCAACCTCTTCTGATTTCAAATAATGAACCTGCCATAGAATTTGTTGTTCCATGGCTGTTGGTGCTTTTAACGATTCATCTTTGTGATAACCCCGGGGTGCGGGCCATTCTTTATAGTGGACTAAGTAGGGATAGACCTCCGGTTCGATGTTTTTCTCCAAATCCCAGAGGGCAACACGGGTAAAAAGATAGAGAGCTTGGTGGTCTGGACTGTGATCGGCCGGATGCGGAATAAATACTTTCGTAGGTTGAAATTCGTTTATAATTACCTTTATATCCCGAAGTATTTCCTCTCCCTTGTAAGGCGCGCCGGTTCTGAACGCGTTTTCATAAGAAACCGCGCTTGCCCCGGTAAGCGTGCTCCGGAATGATAGCTCCCTGTCCCAATATGCATTCCATATTTTTAGCGTACCAAAGTCAGGATAACCCAAAAATATCAGTTGTTGCGGTGAAAGTCCCAAGATTTTAGCCGATTTAATGGTTTCTTTGTAACGAATTAACCCGATATTTCGAAAGTTTTTAGGCAGACTTATCGGTCGTTTTCGGTATAAAACAAACGACCATTTATTACTGTCGCCGTAGGTAAAAAAGACCAGATTTATCGGCAGGCGCATTTTTAACGCGGATTGAATAATTCCTCCGCATCCAAGAACTTCGTCATCCGGATGTGGAGCGAAGATCAGGATACGGTCTTGTGGGGTAAATTGTACTTCAGTGAGGCCGGAATAGCCGTTTTTACTTTCACCCTTTGGGTTTTTTCTTTGTTCATTCATTCTTATTTATATTATAGACGGAAAAATGACATTCGTCCATACAAATTTCTATCTTAGTATTGAAAAAATAGGCAATATTAAGGTAGAATTACCCACCATGAAGACAGCTAATCAGTTCTTAAGTTCCTTTTTGCCTGAGGTTTCTCGGTCTTTATCCAGCGAAGGTAGTTTTGTCTGCGCATATCTGGCTGAATTACCTTTTGATATATTCGATGACTCCCATAAAATCTGCCTGAATACGCTGGTAAACTCAATTTTTAACCTTAATGAAAAAGAGGCCTGGTATTCATCCGGCAGTAAAAAGTATCGGGTTCATCGGATTTTAGGCAGGTTGGTCGCTAAAGACGCGGTTCGGTTTTACCTGAAAGAGCACTATGATATTAAAATTTCCCCGGTAGATATTCTTATCGATAATGACCAGAGCGGTAAACCAGAAGTCTCAGTCATTTGGCCGAATAAGTTACCCGGCGCCATCAAGCTTTCGCTGGCACACAAGGAAGGAGTAGCTGTTGCTTTGGCCGGAGAATCCCAGACGGCGACCGGCGTCGGTATCGATATCGAACCAGTTCGGCCTTTAAGGAAGTATTTTTTGGAAGGCGCTTTTACCGAAAAAGAATTCAGGCTTGCCGCCGGTCTTGATAAGCAGGCCGAAGAATGGCTGGTTAGAATGTGGTGCGCAAAAGAGGCGATTGGAAAGGCGCTGGGCACCGGAATCGTTTATTCTCCTAAAGAAATTGTGGTGGTAGGATTGGATACTGACAGTAAGAGGATAGACGTGGAACTTTCCGGCGGCCGTTTGCAGCAATTTCATCAATTTTCCGGAAAGAAGCTCAGCGTAGTAACGTTCCGTAAGGAAAAAATGGCGATAGCGGTAACGGCTATTTAATATGGATAGCTATCTTAATTGCCTAACGCAGAATCGATTTATCGTTTTAATTCCACCACCGCATTAACCTTGCTGCAATTATATCTTACGCAGTTGATGCTGTCTATTTTCATTTTTTTCGTGTTGGCGCATATGTTTACCTTGTACGGATTAATTAGTACGGGGTTGGCATAACAGATCTGATTTTTCAATATAAGCGAAGCCGCAGCGCAGTTAAAAGCGCTTACCGTCATCATGCTGCCGAAAATAGGGGTATAACTGGTGATTAAAGGTTTTTTCTCCGCACATATTTTGCGGTATGCTGTCTCGTCTTCTATTATGCCGTCATTATCCAAAATATATATATCCGGCAAATCCCGGCAAACATCCTTATTGAAATAAACTTTCTCAAACCGGCAATACCTCTTACCGGTATCGACATTCGTAACCAGAAAAAATACAGCCCCTTCTCCGGCAACTGCCTCAGAATTTTGCAAAAAACGGAAAGGTTTAATCTTACCGTCTTCGGCGACCCGTAGTTTACGGTTGAAGATATATTCCATGGTTTTACTTAATTCATCAACGGCGCCTACCAAAACATATTCGCATCTTCCTTCTTTAAGCCAAGACTTGGCAAGAATAAGCGCCTGCTGAAAAGAAAAGGCGAACTGGGCAAGCGTGATGGTCGGGCCGTTTACGTTAAGGACCGAAGCAATATAAGAAACGGCGGCATTATGCACCGAATGCGAAAAACTTGTGGGAGAAACATTTCGGTCTCCGTAATCGAGGATATCGTCCAGAAAACGATAAGTAGTCGCGTGCGGCCCAAATCCCGTGGCCATAATAATACCTAAAGATTTCTTATCCACTTTAATACCACTGTCTTCCAGGGCGTCATAAGCAGCCAGAATCGCCATTTTACTGAATTTATCCGCCCGCCGCGAATCTTTCAGAACCACTTGGTCGTTTATAATTTCCGGTTTAACCGCATAAACCGAGTCCGATGGAGCAACCCATCTTTCTATGAGCGCATTTTCCAAACAACTAATCCCCCGGCCGCGATTAAATACAATGCCTGCGCCCAGAACATTCATTAAGTATCTCTCCGACAAAAAACCAGAGCTGAATTATTTCCACCAAAAGCTAAAGAGGTGGAAACCGCATAACCGGAATTTATCTGCGTCCGTCTGGTTAGTGGAGTAAGCGGAATTTCATCATCCTTATTAACAAACCCGATACTCTGGGGAAGCCAGCCTTCTTTTAATCCGGTAACCGTAAAAACAGCCTCCAGGCCTCCGGCGGCTCCCAGCGTGTGCCCGGTAAACCCTTTCGTGGAAAGGACTTTAATCTCCGGACCAAAAAATTTAACCAGAGCTTTTCCTTCCACTTTATCGTTATCCAAAGTTGCGGTGCCGTGAGCATTGACAAAACCCACCTCTTTTGGCTTAATGCCTGCTTCATCCAAGGCCCGAACCAGGGCCTGCTCTAATCCTAGTCCTTCGGGGTGCGGGGCAATAAGATGGTAGGCATCAGCCGATAGGCCGTAACCCCCAAGAAACAAATTCGGTTTAAGGCCTCTTTTACGGGCCAGCGATTCTTTTTCCATGACTAAAATACCGGCGCCTTCGCCTAAATTTAATCCCCGGCGGTCGCGGTCAAAGGGAGCGCACAAATCATTGCTTACCACCCCCAGGGAGGAAAAACCGGCCAGGGGAATACGGTTTAGTTCATCCGCACCGCCGGCAAGCGCGATGTCACAATAATCATTGCGCAGCCACGACAAGGCCGTTCCGATGGCATCGGTACCGGAAGAACAGGCATTCGTTATGGTGCAGCAAACCCCTTTTAAGTTAAAATAACGGGCCACCGCTTCGGCCAGGTTTCCTTTTAAATAGCGGTCCACGGAATCCATAGACACCAGTTCACCACGGCGAAGAGCGGCGTAAAAATCCACATCATTTAACTGGCAGGCAACGGTAGTGCCCAGACATACGCCCAAGCGTAAATCATCGAGGTTATTTTTTAATCCCGCATCATCAAGCGCCTGTCCAGCCGCAGCCAGGGCAAGGTTTAAAGTACGCATCCTATCTTTATTGTTTGCTCCGGTAAAATCTCCGGCTTCAAAAACCGGACAGATGAATTCCGAAGGGAACAGCGTAATTTTTGAGGCATTTCTTCTGCCTTCATCAAAGCAGGCAAGCGTTTGAACCAAGTTATTGCCGCAGGCCGAAACTACGCCTACTCCGGTTACAGCGACATTTACTCTAGCCGTCTTCAATTATTTTTTCCTATTTTCGTGAATATATTTCGCCAAAGTATCCACGGAATAAAATATTTTTTTACCCTGGTTCATATCTTTTACGTCCAACCCGAAATTACGCTGCAGTAAAACCACAATTTCCACCGCATCCAGCGAATCAAGGCCTAAGCCTTCCCCGAAAAGAACTTCGTCGTCTTTAATTTCTTCGGCTTTTACGTTTTCCAAAGACAACTGACTTACTAACAACTTTTTAAGTTTTGCTCGAATTTGGGCTAACTCCATTTTATTTTTCTCATCCATGTTCCGTCTCCTTTTCCCTTGCCCGTTTCCAGACATCATAAAATAGAAGACACTGGTAGGGGTGTTGGTTAACGTATTGTTCCAGTAAACAACTGAAATTCTGTACCCACGCCGCAATCTGTTCTCTTTTGCTTACCCCTTCTTCGTAACGAGGATAAAAGATATGGGACATATCCACCATATATTCATACGTTGAAAGTTTCGCCGACAACAACACCACTACGGGAACACCGCTGGCGGCGGCAATGCTGAAAGCCCCGCAGGGAAACATTGCTTTGGCGCCCAAAAAATCAACCTTCACGGCTGTAAAATCATAGCAACGATCGCCCATGATGGAAACGATACCGCCTTCTCCGAGCACTTTCATCATTTCAACAACTCCGCCCAAGTCCTGCTCGGGAGAAATAATTTTTATGAATTCGTTTTCTCGGCTGAGGTTCAAAGAACGAACGGCCACGGGGTTATCTTCGGGCCGCACGACCAGATACACTTTCCGGTTCAGTTTACCCAGCGCGGTCATGGCCAACATCCAGTTGCCTACATGCGCGGTCAGCAAAATAAACCCCGAATCATTTTTTTTGATTAAGGATTGAACTTTTTCCTGTTCCTTGAAACGGATTCGAAATGTTTTGCTGCCGGCTGTGGCTGCAAACCGGTCAATTATCCCCTTGCCTTGGCTGATAAAGATACGGTAAACATGTAATCGTTTTTTTAATAATCCGTCGTCCGGAAACCTTCTTTGCACATAGGCTAAGGTCGCCTCAACCGCGGCACGGTCAAAAATCAGATAGTGCAAGCAAACAAAAGAGAGCAGAAGATAGCCCCCGCGTAAACCGAATAGAATCAAAACAAGGCGAAAAAACCAAAACCATCCTTTAGCATTGCGTTTTTTTTTAAGCATGCCTGCGTATTCTTCCGGGTTTTACGGACGGTTCCTGGTAGGTACCGTCCTTTTTCTCTTTTTCAATCACCTTGAGATAAAGATTGGCCATTTTTACTTCCTTGGAAGCATCGCGGTAAAAAGTATTCCAGGCATAGTCGTACATCTTTTCCAGGGATTTAACGCTCATTTTTGCCGGTTTAAAAACTACCTCGCCTCCGGTATAACCCGCCCAGTTGTTATTCAGAATGCGTTTTTCCTTTTCAAGCTGCTCCCTGATCGGTGTATGCGGAAAAGGAGTTAACACCGTGAACTCCGCAAGGTCAAGATTTATCTCCAGCAGAAAATCCACCAGTCTCTTTATGTAATCCTCATCGTGATTATCCATACCCAGGATAATTGTGCCTTCAACGCCGATACCGCGTTCTTTCATTCTTTTTATTTTATTTCGCATGTACTCGGATGTATCCACCACTGCTTGATAAACATACCAGCATCCGGCCGCTACCGCCAGGTCCAAAATATGGTCGTCGTCCTTGATGGGATGAGAAACCCATTTCTTTTTTAATGGA
The DNA here is from genome assembly GCA_041653615.1 of Candidatus Ratteibacteria bacterium. GTDB lineage: Bacteria > Ratteibacteria > UBA8468 > MWAK01 > MWAK01 > JAHJUB01. Next base: position 12,274 of record JBAZEZ010000023.1, on the reverse strand, counting down.
GCCATTGCCTTGAACAGTTCTTTTTCCCATTTGTCATCCTGGGACAGGGAATTATCCACGATGAAAAGGCGGTTATTGTTGATACTTTTCAGTTCCTTGACCACCTTGCCAATTGGTCGGGGGCGAAACCGGCAACCACCCAAATATGGAACGCAACAGGGAAAACAGTTAAAGCGGCAGCCGCGAGAGGCATGCACAAGATCAACCATCTGAATCCCGCGGAAATTATAGAGATGTTTTTTTAAGATACCGCGCCGGGCAGTGCCGACCAGGTTAATGTCCGGGAAATCATTCAGGTAATCATATACTTTTTTTAATTTACCCGTTTTGAGGTCTTCGATAATCCGGTTAAATCTTCCCTCTATTTCGCCTAAAAATACGCTGTCAGCATGGGCCAGGGTTTCTTCGCGATGCAGCATAGTGGCGATACCCCCAAACAGGACTTTTTTGCCCTGACGGCGGAACAAATCGGAGATTTCCCATGCCCTCGGTATCTGGCAGGTAAGCATAACCGAAAGGCAGATTAAATCCGCGGGTTCGGAAAAATTCACCGCTTCCACGTTTTCGTCGCAGAAAGAGATTTCAATATCATCGCTTACCGCCGCGGCAAAACATACCGGCCCGTGCGGCGGAAGGTTAAAAACCGGCTGATTCTTTAGTTTCGGCCATTTAGGGTAGATTAATTTTATTTTCATTGCGCTCCAGTTATTTATTAATCGTGCTTAACGTCGATAGTATCTCCCGGACGCCGCATGCCTTTTTCAAAATCTCTTTTGCTTCTTCCAGGCCGCAAATCTCTTTGGTGACCGTTTGTTCTTTTGCCGCCAAAACAAAAGCCACGGCTTCCGCCTTTTCAGCCCTTACTGCCAGCACGGTATCGGTATTCTTTCCCTCTATTAAACGTGCGGCGCAATCCAATAATTCCACCACGCCTTTATTTGCGCAAGATACATAAAAAAGCGGGCCGGTCAGCCCGAAATAAATTGCTGCTTCCGCCAGGGGGCTGGAAGGGAGGGTATAGATAAACAAATTTCCCCTGGCCAACGTCCTTCCGTTTTTTATGTAATCTTTAAAATAATTACGATTGGATTGCAGGCTGGCGTTTTTATTCGTTCCGATTATTCCCACATCCTGTTTCTTCTTCCGGGAATAAGTTATGCCGGCATCGAACAGAGCAAGGCCGCCGGCTAAACAGGTTGTCCTGGAGATACCATCAAACCTGCCCCAACTTTGCATCGGATACAACAGAACTGATTTCTGTCGCAGCAAGGAATAGAAGGACCTTAAATCAGGATAACCGTCTAAAATTTTCCGCTTCAGGACGCCGTATTTATCTTTTGTAAGCCAGCCGACTCCGGTGATAGATACCATAATTTCAGTCCGCAAATATACCTTTCCTTTTCTTTGTTGTAATAAATTATTACTTTTTGAGTACTAAAGCGGTATTTACACCGCCAAACCCGGAATTAGTAGAAAGAGATATCCCGTTTTCACTGTTGCGCGTTTCGGGAAAAACCCAGCCTTTTGCCTCTTCATCAACAACTGAAAGGTTTACGGTTGGAGGTATGACATTCTGCTCCAAAGATTTCAGGGATATCAGGGTCTCAACTAAACCCGCGGACGCCAAAGCATGCCCGGTGCCTCCTTTAATCGAATAAGTGGGGACAGGTTTTTTGCCAAAAACTGCCTTAAAAGCCTTCATCTCCATCGAATCGTTATATACCGTACCAGTGCCGTGGGCGCAGATACTGCCTATTAACCCGGAACTTATTTCGGCTAATTTCAAGGCTTTGTCGATAGCGGCAGCCAATCCGCTTCCATCACGGGAAGGTCCGGTCATATGATTGGCGTCGTTGGTTAAACCCCAACCGATTACTTCTCCTATTTTCGGCCGCGCCTCTTTTTCGGCCCGCTGCCGGCTCATCAATAAAACAAAACCCGCCGCTTCTCCTAAACTTAGACCGTTGCGGTTCTTATCAAACGGTTTAGCCTTGTCTTTATCCAGCGCCATTAACGCGGAAAACCCGGAAAAAACAAATTCAGTGACGCTGTCGCAGGCAACAACCAATACGCAATCCCTGCTTCCGCTTTTAATCATCGAGGCGCCCAGAGCAATGGCCGCGCTTGAAGAAACGCAGGCGCTGGAAATAATCGTACCGCCGCTTTTTAAACCGATAAGTTTTTTTACCTTTTCCAGTAATAAATCCAGTCGGCTTGCGGAAATATCTTTATCGCCATATAAAATACTGCGCTCCAGAAAATCTATCTCACCGTTTGTAACCGCCAGGATTAAAAAAGCATCTTCAGGTATGGTTACGCCGGTTTGCCTGAACAGAGGCGAAAGCATCTGCATAACCAAAGACTTATCCGGATTCAGATCAATACCTTCAATAGTTGCTGCGTTACCACACTGAAATGTTTCGGTTTCAAAGCGCTTGATCGGTTTTATGGCGGTATTTCCATCTAAAAGTCCTTGCCAGCAGAGAGCAAGCCCCCATCCATATCCGGTAACAATATCGCCGCCAGTTACCACCGTTTTTACTCCGGACATTTGAATTCGCCTTTCCTCCAGCGCTTGCGACAATGTTCCAATAAAGCGGGGGAATTTAAATAAACCTCTCCGGTTTTAGCGTTCATAAACATCTGCACAGTATACCCGCTGGTGGCAAGACCTTTATCTTTTTTACGCAATTCAAACTCAATATTAATTCTTGAGCCCTCATTCCAAATCAAAGAAGCGGTCACGGTAAATTCCTCATCCAGATAAAGCGGCTGATGGTAATCGATATGAAATTCAACGATGGGAGCGGCCAATTTTGACCGGTAAAAATCACGGTAAGACAAACCGCATTTTCGGCCAAGAGCGGCCGCCGCCTCTTCAAAGTACTGCGCATATCTTCCATACCACACAATACCAAGAGCGTCCACTTCACTGAAATACGCTCTTCTCTTTATCTTAACGACCAGGGGTTTAGGTACTTCCTTGGCACGTACAAAATAACCGTTCTTTTTATGACGCGACATATTAAAACTCCTATTTCTTGGCAGCAAGGGGGTTGCGAAATGATAATTTAAGTTGCAATTCCGCTATTTTTTTTCCGTCACCGTTTACCACTGAAGCCTTAATCAGCGATTGACCGCTTTCTTCTTTGGCGTTCCGGCACGCAAAAAATAATTCCTGACCAGGGGAAACAGGCGTAAAGAACTTAGCCAAAACAATCTTCCGTAATTTTACCTCTTCTTTTTTTAACGCTTTAAAGATTGCCGTTACGGCTTGTACGCTGCATACGCCCGGCAACACCGGCCGACCGGGAAAATGCCCTTTAAAACCGCTGAACTCCGGCGGAAAAACAAAACGGGCAGTGATTTTACCTTCCGAATCATGTTTTAAACTAGACATGCACTTTTCTATTTCTTGAAAAATTTTGCTCATGGGTTTATTTGTTTTAAGCGTAACCTTAACTGGTAATGATATTGCTGGTTTTTAAAAACGATTTCCTGCGGATACAACTTGGAATCATCTCTTAAATATTCGTAATAAAAAATGCTGAAAACCGGACGGCCGTTCCGATAATAACTTTTTTCCGTCAACAAGTTATCGGCTCCGGTAAAAATATATTCTACCATACCACCCGGAATTAATTCCTGAAAAATCAGCTGTTTTTTCGTTTGAATGATTCTGGCTGAGGCCGGAGGGATGCGGTCAAAATATATCTTTCTTACAGACTCAGCAACCGCTTTGGCAAAATCATCTTTTGCGCTAAGTTCCGGAAGCATAAATTTCGCTTCAATTTCGGTGTCATTGCCGGATAAATCAAACAATTTGATTCCGGCCGGATTTAATCCGGTCACAGCAAAGGTTTTGTTCTTTATGTCCACCGAAGTATATCCTAAGGCAACAAAAGAACGCGTGCCATATTGAAAAACAACGCTGTTTAAGAGCTCGAATTTCCCCGGCAAACTTTTTGCAAAATCATTTCTTATTTTCTCGGGGGTGGTATTCTGGACCGAAACCAACGCCGTTGGTTCGAATGATATACTGCCGCAACCACCGAAGCAGGTTAATAACAGGCTTATCAGCAAGATTCGCATTTGTTCTTAAACCACAGTCTATATAAAATCGGCACCACAAGCTGTGACACTAAATAACCGGAAATGAGCCCCACAAAAAGAGTAACACCAATTGAAAAAAGCACCGGATGCCGGGCAAACAAGAGTACGGTTGCCCCGGCAATGGTAGTAAGCGCCGCGATAAACAATGACAGGGGCGTGTTTGTTTTAAACTCGTACCGGCAATTGTAAACCATGAATATGCCGTAGCTGTTAGTCAGGCCAAAAACCACTATGGCCGCCATGATGCTGGGCGCATTTAAAGATAAGCCGAGCAGCGACAGCGCCGCCAGAGAGACAAGGACAGCCGTAACTTCGGGCATTAAAGCAAGGAGCGCTAATTTAAGGTTTCTTAAGGACAAAATAGTGATGCCGATGATTAACAACCAGGCGATTACGAGCAAAGAAATAGTATCACTGGAAACCGAGCGGGAGAGTTGGCGCGGAAGAGCATTCAGGGAAACCAGAAATGTATCGGGATGTCGCTTGCTTATTTTGGCCATTTGCGAAACATAAGAATCGTTATCCGGGAAAAAGGACAAGACTTGATAAATGCCCCGTCCTTTCTGAACAAACCTTTCTTCTAATCCCTGAAAAAACTTTGATTCCGGTTTTCCTTCCCAAGTTGTTGTTTCGTAAAGATTTTCAAAAAAAGGCAAAAAGGCATCGGAGGAAAAATTATATTGCGGGCCGTATTCACGAATAAGTTTTTCGAGCTTTGTTTTCCTGTCTTCCCTCCAAAACACCTTCCAGTTTGACGTATTTTCTCTACGTGTTTTTAAAGAAGGCCAAATCATCGCCAGGTTTAGAAAATTATCCCGGCCCAAGACCGAGACTGCTTCGTGATAAATCTGCTCGCTTTTTTCCAACGCCTCATTTTCCGTGGATGCTTGAACCACAAAAATTGCTTGTTTTTCCCGTCCTTCTCCCCACACCTGTTCAAACTGTTGTTCGGCCTGTAGAATTTTAAAGCTTGTGCCGTCAAGACGGTTGATGTCGCTGTTAAGCTTAACCCGCAATGATAAAACAAGGGCTGCAAAGATAATTATCAACCAGCAACCAATAATCAGCCGTGCCTGCCGGGGTCGAAAATTAAATCCCGCGTTTATCCTGGGGCCTGCGGAATAAGTATTGTCCCTGAATTTTAGAAAGTGAGGCAGAACAAACAGGGCGACCATAAAGGAAAAAACAATGCTGACAATGGAAAAAACGGCTAAATAATGGTAACCCTCAATGGTTGAGAAGAAAAAAGCCGCAAAAACAGCTATGGTAGTAAGCATGCTGGTAAACATGGGTTTTGCCAGATGCTGTAACGCCGTTTTTCCGGAACGGCGCACCGCGGTATAAACGTGGATGCCGTAATCATCGGCAACACCGGCGACCAAAGCACCCATACCGATAATAAAATATGACAATTTATGAAAAATAAGCTGCAAAATGTTAGTCGCGACAATGACCGAGCAAACAGGAAGAAGATAAATGTAAAGCGCCTGCGGGTTGCGGTAAATAAAAACGTACAGCAATAAAAATAGCGGCAGGGCGATAGCGGATATCAACCAAACATCTTTCTTGATTACATCCTCGTTGCTTACCGTGTGCATATGTCCGGAAATAATATCCGCGCCGATATAATCAGGCAGAGCCGTTGTTTTTTCCTGCAAATAATTTATGAGTTTGCGAGAACCGAAACCATCGGTAATTTTCACCGGTGTTTTCAGGATAAGCAACGCGTGTTTTTCGTCAGCGCTTATAAAATGTCCGTTTATAATTTTTACCTTGTAGCCAAATGAAGAAGAAATTTTTCCGATGTTATCAATTAAAGAGAATTTTATTCCTAAAGGGTCAAAACGGATAAAAGGCGCTAAAAATGTACCGGCCGGCGTTAAGAGTTTATGGTAATCATTGCGCAGGCATTCTTTAACTCCTTCCGGGTTAATCCTGGCTTCGGCCGCAGCCAGAGTTTGTTTATCTAATAGCTGCGGGGCATAACGTAAAAAACCCATCATTTCCGAAACAGTGTTGGTTTCTTGTGGTATGCCGTTGATGACTTCGGTTATCAGGGGAGATTTCAAGGATTCGGCCAAAGAGTCGGTTGCCCGAATTAAATCATCGATATTGGACGAGGATGATTTTAGGCCAAGGGAAATCACCACTCTGTTTGAAAATTGCGATTCTTTAAAAAAACGCAGGCTGCGCAGGACATCTTTGTCCCGGGGGAGCATTAACTCGATATTATTGTCAAAGGAAACAAAACGTAAACCAACAAACGAAGCAACAATCACAAATAAAAACAACGCAAAAACCAGCCACCGGTTAATTTTAGTCAGCATGCGGCTTGGCTTCCCACGCATCCGGTTTAATGTCTGCGTTAAGTTTGGTTTCCGTAAATTTCAGCCGGGTGGCATCTCCGTTTATTTCTTTAATGTAAATCTCTTCAATATACCGCTCATCTTCTCTGAATGTAACTTCAACTTTTTTAACCAGGCCGGAGGAAGAAGAATTCTGCCGGGGAACAAACTCCAAAACCAGCGGATTCTGTTTAAGTACGGTTACCGCGTAATCCTTAATTAAAGCGGTATAAGAGCCGGAAAACCATTCCGTCATCTGTTTTAACGCCGCAGAAAAATAAGGATTATCATTAACGGAAACTTCCTGAACCTTACCTGTCTCTTCATCCCACTGTCGAACCGTATTATTTTTGATAACAAGAGAATAACGCATGGGCTCACGCTGATGCCAGGCAAATTGTCCCGGTTTCTTCAAAAATATTTTGCCTTTCAAGATAAGCGGCTTATCAAACATTGCCAGTTTTTTCGTCTGCACAAAATTCGATTCCATGGAATTAATCTGCGCTGATTTGGATTCTAACCTCATGAGCACCGTATGAATGTCCTCTTCCGCCATTGTATTTGTTGCTAGAATCAGGAAGCAAAATAGCACTGACAAAGGTAGGAATTTTATCTTCATTTCTTCTCCCGGTTTCTTTTTGAGGCAGCGTGCCAAACCTTTATTTCTCCGCGGGCAAGCACTTTGTTTTTTCGGTAAATTGTTCCCTCGATGACGCTGAAATTACCGTAGCGGGCGTATTCAAAAACGGAAATTTTCAGATTATCGCCTACCCGCGCCTGATCCAAAATTTCGATATTCTTCGCGCCCAGAAGAAAACCGTTTGTTTTAACATCGGGAACACCCGTATGCTTAAAACCATCTAAGGCAGCGATCGACTGGGCAATCAATTCCAGATAAACCGCCTCATCAAGAGTGCCGTCCTGCCTCGCAAAAAGATTTTCCCTGGTTATGATGGCGGTTACGTCGGCTTTACGTTCCGCGATTCGTATTAATTTATCGACTACCCGCATCGGAAAGCGTTGCGGTATGATATCGTCCACCGGTACCGAAAGAGAGACAATTTTTTCCTGATGTTCGGTATTCCTCCAGCACAAAGGGTCAGAAGCCAACGGATCCCCGGTTAACTGATAGGCTTTACCGCGGCAGCCGTAACAATGCTCAATCTTATCGCAGTTGCGGCACGGTCCCTTTATAGTACGGCGGTAATTTCTTAAATCATTAATGAGTTTACTGTCATTGATTATATCCTTTAGTTTTCTTTCCCGAATATTTCCAACGGGAATGTCTATTCCGATGCAGGGTAATACGTAACCGTTGGAATTTACCAGGCACGAAAATTGATGTCTTAAGCATCTTATTCCCACCAGAGGCGGCTGAGGTTCCCATACATGTCCGTAACAGGTGCGGTCGATTTCAGAAATATCGAAAAATAATTTCTTTAACTGGCTCAAACTAACATCCAACCCGCTATTTTCTTTTGCCCTGCCTTGCGGAGTAATAATTTCAAAATAGGGAACCACGTTTTGTTCGCGCAGCCATTTCCAAATCCCCGTAAGTTCATCAAAATTCTGGCGGCAAATCGGGGTGCTTACCGCCAGCTTTTTCCTCTTGGTAGGATAACCTGCGTGTTTTAAATTTTCAAAGGCCCGGCGTATACTTTTAAATGCGCCCTTTTTACCGGCTAATTCATCCTGAACCTTTTCCTTTAAAGAATTAATCTTAAGTACTACATCCACTTCCTTTTCCAGTAATTGTTTCGCAACGCCTGAAGTAATGTTTGTGCCGTTGGTAAACAGCTGGATATTTAAACCATAGCTGTGTATAAAATCAATCATCTCCATAGTGTAGTCGTAAACCATCGGTTCTCCTCCGAGAATGATGATTTTTCTGGCGCCCAGCTCCTTTGCCTGCAAGATGGTATCACGGATTTCTTCACGGGAGAGCTCGTAGTCAAAGGCTGCTTTATCCGCGACATAACAATAAGGACAGCGAAAATTGCAACGCCGGCTGAATTCAATTTCCAGGGAAAGAATTCTTCCGTTTTTTAAAACATCATCAATTTCTTCCCGCTTGAATTCAAAATCACTGGTTAAAGCAGCATAACACTGGGACATTTTCACCTCTTATCTACAAAACGGACCGGTTTTCGGAATTTGGGGTCATATACCTTCTGCCGAATTTCTTCTTCTGTCTCAATAAATACTTTAGGGCTGATTCTCAAGTGCGCCTGCAGTTTTTTTACTACCGTTTCCACCGTAAGGGATTTGTCGTTTACCGATGCATGTACTTCGAGATTGTCTGAAAGGTAGTTTTCACTGGTAACAATAACATAGTATTCACTTACTGCGCCAATTTCTGCTAATGCCGAATAAATCGTCTGGGGATAAAGAGTAGTGCCGCGAATCTTCATCATCTGTTTTTTCCTACCCAAAATCGGCCCTAAACGCAGGGAGTTTCTTCCGCAGGCGCAGGGATTATCAACCAGGAAACTCATATCACCGGTCTTAAAACGTATCAGAGGCATACCCTCAACCGCCAAAGGAGTAACCACTACTTCCCCGGTGTTGCCAAAAGGTAAAACCCGGTTGTTTTTATCGACAATTTCCACCACAGCCAAGTCCGGATGCAAGTGCCCTCCCTGCTGCGCCGTACACTCGCAAAAGGTAGTGATAATTTCCGAAGAGGAATAGGTTGAATACGCCTTGGCCTGCCAAACTTCTTCCAGTTCCCGGCCCAATTTCAGAAATCCAAGATTTTCATCCCGCAGCGGTTCACCGATGCAGACCAGTTTTTTTACCCGGTGTCCAATTTTTTTTCCGGCAACGTATTTACCTAATTTTTTTAAAAAAGTAGGCACGCCTACGATAACGGTCGGATTGGTCTGTTTGATAATTTCCGCGTGGCTTTCCAGTGTATTCAGCCCGCTTCTTACCGCTGCCGCGCCGATGGCGCGGATGCCTGAAAAATAAGCCAGACCCGCCACAAAACATCTATCCAGTGTGCAGGTGAGCAATGCTGTGTCATCAGTCGACAGGCCGCAACCTTTAAACGATTGTTCTTCGTTGTAAGCCAGTCTTTTTAAATCATGCTCGGTATACATAATCCGGGTCGGTTTTCCGGTTGTGCCGGATGACATCACGATATCCACTATTTTCGAAAGCGGCACGGAGAGAAAATCTTCATTATGCCGCTCAATGTCGGTTTTTTCCGTAAACGGAATTTTGGGCAGATCCCTCAATGTAATATTTTTTAAGTCCGTTTTACACTTTTCAAGCAGCCTTCGGTAAAAAGGAGAATTATCAAGACAATATTTCAGGTGCTGCTGCAGCCGCAGTTGCTGGATCGCATTTATTTTTTCGTGTTCTTTGAATTCTATGTCCTGACCCGAATACAAATCCGTCATGATGGCTCCATTACATAGTAAGGCCGCCGTTAATCCCGATTACCTGGCCGTGAATATATAAATGCTTTTCGCTGCATAAGAAATTGACTACCGAAGCAACTTCATCCGTGTTGCCAAACCTCTGCAGAGGAATAAGGGGAAGGATTTTATCTTTTGATAAATCCTTGGTCATTTCCGTCTCAATTACTCCGGGGGCGACGACATTAACCAGAATGTTGTTTCTGCCCACCTCACGAGCCAGGGCTTTTACCGCGCCAATCAGCCCTGCCTTAGCTGCGGAATAATTCACTTGCCCTGCCTGTCCGATCTGTCCGGACGTAGAGGATACCACCACAATTCGGCCTTTCTTGTCCCGCAGCATCGGGAATAATACAGCATGCATCACATTGAAAAAACCGTTAAGGTTGGTGGAAATGACCTGGCTCCATTCTTCTTTAGTCATCCAAACTAAAAGGTTATCCCGGGCAATCCCGGCGTTATAAACCACCACCTTCGGAGTATCGTTCTCTGCCTTTTTGGCCAGGGCCTGCTCGGTTTGCTTATAGTCAGAAACGTCAAAAGAGATGATTTCGCAATGCCTGCCTATTTTTTCGATTTCGAACTTAACTTCTTTGGCGGCGGTATGATTAGTGTGATAAGTCAGCCAGATGTCAAAACCTGACCGGGCAAGCCTTAAAGCAATTGCCCTGCCGATACCGCGGCTGCCTCCGACAACCAAAGCTATTTTTCTCTTATTTTTTCCCATCGTAGTTATTGATAAAAAGATATACCCAAGAAAAATTTAGTAGAGTTTAACGGGATATTCGGTTTTGCTGTATCTGCATTGGAAATGTGATGAAATCGACAATTAAGGTCAAGGCTTATTCTATCCGATACAAAAAATCGCAATCCTGCTCCTGCCTGGTAGTTACCGTTTAATTCAGTTCCAAGATCAGGGATATTAAGATTCGTATAAACCGGTCCTCCGCCTGCAAAAACATAAGGAACTATTTTCCGGGAACTTGTAAAATTACGACAGGCAAGGAAGCTGATTCCCATCATTTGACCATCTCTGGGACTTTGAACAAAAGAAAACGGTACTTCAACCAGCAGTTCTTGACGTCCACGATACCACGCTTTCCCGGTTTCTTCAGATAAGAAATATCCGTATCGATATACAAAATCAATCGTTTCCACCCTGGTACGGGTTTCGCCCCACCCGGGATGTGAAGACCCGTATCCGCCCAGAAATCCCCACTCGCTTTTCGCGTCAAGATAGTTATCCGGCGCGGATTGAGTTTGAGATTCTTGGGCGAAGAGCGAAAAGGGAAGGGAAAAAAACAGAAAGAGGAAAACCCGGATTTTTAAAAAATCAATTTGTCTGTTCATGCTTAGGCTGTCTATTACAACGGATAATAAACTATAACGACTAAAATATTATCACTTTGGTGTATTAAATAAGTTGCTCCCTGGATATTTCTTTGAGTGTTTCTTCCTTTGTAGTATTTTATGCAATTTTTCTGTTGGTGTCAATTCCTCGAGACGTATGGGACCTGTCAAAATCGCGTTCCTTTCCCCGATTGACTTGACAACACATTCTATCTTGTGTATAATATGTTTTACATAATAAACAATACGGTAAACAATAACATCAAATATACCATGAAAAACGATTTCATCAAAAAAGTGGAAGAAGTTGTAACCGAGGAATTGCTGACCGGTAATCTTTTAACCGAGCAAAAGCTGGCCAAACGGCTTGGCGTAAGCCGCGGTCCGATCCGGGAAGCGCTTAGTGTCCTGGACGAGAAGGGGTTCCTGGAACGCAAGAAGAAGGCCGGCATCAAACTGCGCCACCTTTCGCTGCGGGAAGCGGTTGAAGTCTACGACGCGCGCATCTGCGTGGAAGGCATGGCCGCCCGGCTCCTGGTAGGCAAAATCAGCCAGGAGATACTTAAGGAACTGGGGGAGATAAACAAGAAGTATGGCCTTATGCGAAAACACAAATCGCCTGATTTTGCCGGGATTGAGATGGCCGGCCTTAAATTCCACCAGCATTTAGTAAACTCCTGCGGCAACCGGTACCTAAAACAGATGGCCGACCGTTTCCACATGATTCCAATGGGTTTTCGCCTGACACGTCTGGCCGACACATCCCGGGTAAACGGAAACGGTATCTTGTTAAGGAAGCAACGTCACGGCCATGAGGATATATTAAAAGCATTAAATTCAGACAATCCAGACCAGGCCGAAAAAACAGTCCGCCTCCATATCCAGGAAGCAAAGGAAGAGTATATAAACGAAGCCCTGGGTTCAAGCGCGCTCTCAAGGATAATCTCCGAGTAGTAAGAGCAGATTGATTTTATCAATGGCATTAAAAACCAAAAAGGAGGATGGAATGAAAAAGACGTTTATGTTGACGGTGCTGGTAATCGG
>JBAZEZ010000022.1:0-29459 GCA_041653615.1 Candidatus Ratteibacteria bacterium | reverse complement strand
TAGATGACTGGATACATAAATCCAACGATACAATCCGGTTTAACCGGTTTAAGAATAATTTATGTAAACTACGTTTTTGAAAGGGACGAGTTACGCGATTTGACACAGTCCTTTCATAGATGACAGATGTGCTTGTCTTGTTTCCGTCACTCCGTGAAGTTTTACTTAACCAAACGTCCTCGCTTTAAATAAAATTCAAAGTAAAACGGTAATGATAAATTTAACCCGGACCGAACGGCTCGGTGTTTTCTTTGTGGTGGGGAGTCTTTTACTCGGACAGGCGGTGGTTCTATACAAAAAGGCCGCGGAGGTAAGTTATTGTTACCGTGTTTCAGACAGTCAGGCCCTGGCGCAGGTGAATCAGGCGAGAGTGGCGTCGGAGCGCCGCGTTTTGAAAGCACGTTTGGTTCGGGCCAGGATTGACCCGAATGCCGCTTCTCTAGAAGAATTAGATGTTTTGCCGGGCATCGGTCCGGAACTGGCCGGAAGAATAATAAAATACAGGGCAGGCGAGCGATTTTTGCAGGCGGAAGACCTGTTGAAGGTCAGCGGAATCGGTCCCAAAAAACTGGAAGGGATAAAAAGATATTTAAGTTTGTCCGTAAAGCAAGCGGCGGTCAACGGAAGTAACTTGAGCCCGGATTAAGGAACCGACTAAATTTGTGTTTTCCGAAAGGAGGATTTTCTTTTCGTTTTCCGTCTTACCGAGCAGGAAACCCGGCTTCTTTCGACTTTCAGTCAGCAACAGAACTTCAAAAGATTTACCTTTCGTCTCCAGGTTTTTTTTCAGGGAAATTCCATCCTGTAATTTCCAGAGTTGCGCCAGCCGTTCCTCTTTTATCTTTTCCGGAATTTTGTCTTCTATTTTTTCGGCTTTGGTTTTAGGCCGGTCCGAATACTTGAAGGCAAACAAGTCGTCAAATTCCGCATCCTTAACCACTGCGAGGGTTTTTTCAAAATCATCTTCAGTTTCGCCCGGAAAGCCCACGATAATATCCGAGGTGAGCGTTAATCCGGGAATAATCTCCCCGGCCTCTTTTATTTTCTGCAGATAATGAGCCGCGGTGTAGCCGCGGTTCATCGTGTTCAAAATAGAGTCGGAACCGCTCTGCAGAGGAAGGTGCAGATGGCGGTAGATGTTGGAATGCGCGGCGATTGTTTTGAAAAGTTCCGGGGAGACATCTTTGGGGTGGGAAGTCATAAAGCCCAGACGCAAAATTCCGGGTAACTCGGCTATTTGGGACAGAAGTTTCGGAAAACTGATTTTGTTTTCGGCCTGGTAGGAATTGACGTTTTGTCCCAGAAGGATTATTTCTTTGACGCCGTTTTCGGCCATTTTTTCCGCCTCTTTTAAAACTTCTTTAATTGGCCGGCTCTTTTCTTTGCCTCGGGTATACGGTACCACGCAGTAACTGCAGAAGTTGTCGCAGCCGGTGACTATAGGTAAAAAGGCGCTGATATTCACCCCCGCCTCGCCTCTCCCTTTGAGGGGGAGGTTAAGGGCGGGGGGTAGTGTGGAGTCAAAGATTGCAATTTGTTCCTCATTTTTACTACGGGAAATCAGGTCCGGAACCAGGGACAGACTTTCTGGTCCGGCCAGAAAATTAAGTTGAGGAAAAGAGCGGAATAGCGTTTCCCGGTGCAAAACCGGAACGCAGCCAATCAGGCCGATTATTAAACCCGGTTTCTTTTTTTTCAGGGGTCGCAGCGCTTTCAGGTTCTGGAAGAGCCGTTCCTCGGCGTGTTGTCGGACGCCGCAGGTGTTAAAAATGATTATCTGTGCCTCTTCCGCGTTTTCAATTTTCCGGTATCCGGCTTCAATGAGGCGGCCGGACAAGTAGGCGCTGTCGGCCTGATTCATCTGACAACCGAACGTCTTGATAAAGAATTTCATCATGTAGTATGTAGTGGTGCGTTTTGTCGCATGTATTATCGTAGCGGTCGGATTTATCCGACGTATTGTAGTAAGACAGGCGTCCCGCCTTCGCTCCTCGTAGCTTCCGCCGTCGCCAAGGCTATGACGGACGCAGTTAGCGAAGGCGAGCTTAACAAAATAACACAAGCTTCGGCGGGCAAAGCCCGCCTGTCGTGTGTATTGCCCGGGTAATTACATGCCCGGTATTTTCAATGAGGAAAGACCGGAGAGGAGGGGCCGGAGCATGTTTTTGAAGAGTAGGAGTTGGACTACCAGGGAAACGCAGGTGAGCACGATGCAGATTATGCCGGGTTTAACCCCGTCTTCTCCGTAGCGGACCAGGTAACGGCCACCGACGAATAAGCCCAGCGGAGGAAAAAGTAAGCTGAGAATATATCCGCCGGCCGGATTGAATTTTCGGTTACCGGATTGCGGCATAATCTGTTTGAGCAGTTCCGAAATGAGTCGGTCTTTCTCGGTTTCGCTGAGGTGTGTGGACTCGTTGATTTTTTTAATCTGCTCCGACAACATTTTTTCCGGCATAGCATCCGTAGTTTCTGCGTCCGTATAATTTACCTAGGATTGAGCAGTTTTTTTGTTTCCAACGCGCCCCCGTTTATTAAATAAAGCAGAGGTTCAGGCCGGTCCACCTTTTCTACAAACGTCGGCCGCGCATTCCAGGGCGTTACGGAAAGCACGTTGGTCAAATCCATCCAGTACTGAAGCCGGGCCGGTTTCAAATTCCAGGTCATGTGAAAGTGATTTGCCGGAGCGAACTGTTTGTATTCCAGCATACTGGCGTATTTAGGCACGACGAAAGTATGCGGCCAGGTGGCGTCTGACGTTTGACAGACGGCCCGGGAGAGTTTTTCCGGCAGTGCTACGGTTGATGCCTCGTCCCAGACCATGGAGAAGAGGTTGTTGAGGGAACTGTAAGCCATTCGGCCCGCTATTCCGGAAATGCCTTCCGGAGTCACGAAGTTGACTGAATTGCCGCCGCCCGGGAAATAGAACGAATTTGCCAGGGGCATTTTTACCCGGCCCATAATCTCTTTTACGCCCGCGCCGGGCAGAGCCGCCCAGTCAAAAGACGCGCTGCCGGAGTTGTTGCCATCCACAAAACCTTTCTTTTCCCAGATTGCGGAATTGTTTAGTTTAACGTTGATTTTCCCGGCCAGGTTTTTTATTTCCCATGGTTCCCAGACTTTGCGGAAGTCCATGAAGAGCGGCGGGTTTCCGCCGGAGAGACAGGTGTAGCAGAGCATGGTCAACAGCCCCTGGATATCTGCTTCAGTGGCGTAAGGAAGGGGCGGTTTTTTGCCGTTATGGTCAAAAGTTGAGTTGAACAACGATTCCATAACGTCAGCTACCGGCAAAGGTATGCCGCGTTTATCCGAACCCCATTCCAACTGGTTCATAAAACCGCCGCCGACCGCGTTCAGGTCCTTCATTAGGTCCCTGATTATTAAATACATCGCCAGGCTTTGGTTGAATAATTCGCTGTCGTCCCGAGTCTTCAGTTCCAGTCGTTTGCCGGTGTATTTATCAATCCAGCCGCGCAATTCCCGGAGTTCCCGTTTATCGTAAGAACCTTTTCGGAGCATATCCGCCAGTATCTTCATGTCCAATCGGGTAATCTCAATGCCGAACGTCTTTCGAGTGGGTATGATGTGGGCCAGGGCAGTTTCCATGCCCATTGAATCGTGACCGAAGATTACCAGGCGTTTGCCCTTCAGGCTTGTCGCGGTGAAGGCGGCGTAGCACCAGTCAATCAGCGTCTCGGCGGTCTCGCCGGTCATTTTTGGCTCTAACCCGGTATCCGGCCAGGAACCGACGTTTAGATGTGAAAGACGTCCGGATTGAGCCAGGGCACCGTTGGCCGCGTGCGCGAAGACCACGCCCGGTTTCGGTCCGCTGTTGCCGCAGGTCAGGTTAATCGGAGTGTTGGCGGAAAAGTGGCTGAGCAGGGAAAGCAAACCAAGTTGCGGGAACGCCCAGGTATCCGGCGCGCAGACCAGGACCTGTACCCCTTCGTCTTTAAATTGTCTGGCGACGATGTCGGCCTCTTTTTCTCCGTCTATTAACACCGGGGTCCAGACTACTGGCACAAGTCCTCCGTCAGGCGTCTTTACCGATTTGGCGATTATTTCCGCGGTTGTCCTGACGATATTCGCGGCTCGGTCCCGCGAGGGTTTATCCACCCTCGGGTCGCACGTGGCAAAGACTCCGATGGCTGGTAAATTCTTTTCCGTTCTGGTCGTGAGCGGAAGTCCTTTCGCTCCCATGATTTTTTCTCCGGTTAATGATTATAGTTTCACTTTCCGTTCTTTAATGATTTTATCAAGAGTGGTTTTATTCTCAGGTGCTATTTTAAATAATTCATCAAGTTTTTTGCAAACATATTCGCTGCAATAAGCGCAGTTTTCAACTTTTTTCTCTTGTCCGCATTTTCTTATTTCACAGACTTTGCAATGGCCAAAAACTTCTTTTATCTCCGATAAACATCCTGCACAATTTATGTCTTCCGGCTTAATATCCGTTTTAAATAGTTCAGACCACGACTTGGCAGTTTCTCTCCTTTTACTGTCATCGTTATTTTTTGTTGCTATAAATGCAGGGCATTCATTGCAGGTCATCCCGCAAAATGCAATTATTTTTTCCATAGATTTGAGGTTTGGATCCAGCGTTACAGTCGGGCTTTGCCCGCCGAATCTCTAAAACTACGGCGGGCGAAGTCGGGGCGACTGGATTCGAACCAGCGACCTCTTAGTCCCGAACCAAGCGCTCTAACCAGGCTGAGCTACGCCCCGAAATAAACTCCCGCTATTTTATCTATATTCCGTTATCCAACTTCAGGATGAAAATGGTAAATGTCATTCTGAGCGATAGCGAAGAATCTCGCTGTTAAAGAGAGATCCTTCGCAACTACGGCTCAGGATGACAAAGAACTACATTTTGGGAAAGAGCGCTACGGAACGATAATGCGTTCTTCGGTTATTATTTTATCAATTTTCGCGTCTTTTGCCAAATCCGGTATCTTTTCTTTTAACACCTGGAAGTCATAGGCGAGCGCAATTTTTTTAATTCCCGGGGGTACCTGGCAAAGGAACCGGTCGTAATATCCGCCTCCGAACCCGATGCGGCAGCCGGTCGCATCAAAGGCGATTCCGGGCATGATAACCAGATGAATTTCAGAGGCCGGCAGCAATTCGCAGTTTTCGTTTGGCTCCGGAATTCCGTATGCGCCGGTTGACAAGTCAGATAGGTTTTTTACCAGGTGAAAGGTGAGCGCGCGAGTGCGGATATTTGTTCTGGGCAGCCCGATTTTCTTGCCCAAGTTTAATGCCTCTTTGATTAGATTTATAGTGTTCACTTCGTTTCGGAAGGAAGCGTAAAGAGCGATAACTCCGGCTTTCTTGAAATCCGGGTCGTGCAGGACGCATTTTTTGATGCGTTCACTGCGCGCGGCAACTTCTTTTTCCGGGAGGACTTCCCGTTTTTTGCGGGTGGCAACCCGCATTTCCATCTTTAGGTCCAGCGTCTTTTTTAGTTCTTTCAGGTTTTCCATTCTAATTTTAATCTCCTTTTCTTTTCCTTCTTCCGTGGGGAAGTAATAACGACGTTCTTCCGAAATATAGGCTTGGGGTACGAAGTGGCCGGGGAATTGGTGCGGATATTTATAGTCTTGGCCCCGGCCCAGGGTTTTGGCTCCCGGATAACTACCGACCCGGAGATAGGCCGGCGTCGGCAGGGTTTTCCCTTCCCGGATATCTTCGGATGCTTTTTCCAGCGCCAGGTAAGCGGCGTTACTCTTAGGCGCGCAGGCAAGATAGGTGGTTGTCTGGGCAAGCGGGATTCTTGCTTCCGGCATCCCGATAAAATCGGTTGCCTGGAAGGTGCTGACCGCGATCGGGAGCGCGGCCGGGTCGGCGTTGCCGATATCCTCGGATGCCAGAATCACCAGGCGCCGGGCGATAAAGCGCGGGTCTTCGCCGCCCTCCAGCATTTTAGCCAGATAATACAACGCCGCGTCCGGGTCGGAGCCGCGCACGCTTTTAATAAAAGCCGAGATAGTGTCAAAATGTTCTTCTTCAACCCGGTCGTAACGGATTATTTTTTTGGCCGTAACTTCCCGGGCGATATTTCGGTCGATGCGGACTATGCCTTTGGAATCAGCCGGGGTGGTCAAGACCGCCAACTCCAGAGAATTAAGCGCCCGCCTGGCGTCTCCCTCCGCGGATTTTGCCAGGTGTTGGAAGGCGTCATCAGCAATTTCCACCCGGTAATTACCCAACCCGGATTTTTTATCCGTCAGGGCTCTCTTGAGAATCTTGGCGACGTCATGGTCGGCGAGCGTTTTCAATTCAAAGATCTGGGAACGGGAGAGCAGAGGAGTGTTGAGGGCGAAGAAAGGGTTGTGGGTGGTTGCGCCGACCAGGACGATATTTCCCTCTTCCACGTCTTCCATGAAGGCGTCCTGCTGAGCCTTATTGAAGCGGTGGATTTCATCTACAAAGAGGATGGTTTTGCGGTTCAGTTTTTGTTTTCTTTCCCGGGCTCCGGAGAGTACCTGACGGATTTCGCCGACGCCGGCGGTCACCGCGTTCAGTCGTTCAAAAACGCCCCGGGTGTGGTTGGCGATTATGTGCGCCAGAGTAGTTTTGCCGGTTCCCGGCGGACCAAAAAGAATGACGGAGGCAACCCGGTCGGAAAGGATGGCCCGGGAAAGGAGTTTACCTTCGCCTAAAATTTCCGCCTGGCCGACAAATTCCCCCAGGGTTTTCGGACGCATCCGGAGGGATAGCGGCGCTTCTTTAAGGCCCTTTTTTTCTGCTTCGGGAAAGAGGGTGTCCATGGGGTTCGGTGGTTACCGCAGAGTAAATAAAAAATCCCGTCCTGCCGTTGGAAAAAATCCTCTGAACCCTTCTGATAGGTGGGTGTCATCGCAAGATACTTTCCGCTTCCCCTTTTCAGGGGCGTGAGGTCCGCATCTTAATTCTGACTCCCAAAAGAAGAGTGTTGGCTCAGGGAAATAATCCTGGCGAACAGGACAGGATTTTATTTTTTTGTATTCTCCTCAATTTTATAACTCTTCAAACCCGGTGTCAATAGTTCGGGGATTTTGTAAAAATCTGCTCCCGGATGGTATCATTATAGGCATGTGCCGGATAATCTTGGGCGGAAGCGGTGGTCAGGGTATTGTTACCTTGAGTAAATTTTTGGCGATTGCCGGGATGAACGAGGGCCGGGCGATAAGTTGTTATCCGATTTACGGGGCCGAGATGCGCGGCGGCTATACTTTTGCCACTGTTATTATTTCGGGGACCGAAATTCCTTCTCCCATCGTTTCCGAGGCTGACCTGGGTATCTTCTTGGACCAGTTTGCTTACGAATATTTGGGAAAGATGGTAATGAAGAAAGGCGTTATTGCTATTAATGCCGACCTGATTAAACCGAAGGCGGAAAAGAGGCGGTTGTTTCCAATTTTAGCCGACGCAATTGCCCGGAAGGTTGGCGACCAGAGAGCCGCCAATATGGTTGTGGCCGGTTACCTGGCTCGCCGGGCTGAAGAATACCCGAATCTAATCCATCCTTTTCCGGCCTTGAAAAGTTTAAAAGAGGCGTTGCCGTCGGTCTTGCGGGGTAAACCGGATGCGGTTACGCTTAGCGAGAAGGCACTTCTTTCCGGATACCAGGCCACCTGAAAAATGTTTTGTCATTCCCGTATTTTTTAGACGGGAATATATTTGTGTAGGGGAGGGGCTCTGTCCCCTCCCGCGGGCGGGGATGTAACCCTGCCCCTACATTGGATCGCACGCGGGAACGACAGCATAGAGAGGTGTTCGTCTTGTCTAAATACTGCTCCGTTGTTTTTCCTCTTTCAACCCGCCAGGTTTTTTCTTATCAGACCGGAGAATTTGCCGGGGTAATTAAAATTGGCCAGCGGGTCGCTGTTCCGTTCGGAAGGCGCGAAAGTATTGGTTTCGTGGTTGAGCTTTCTGAACAGGCGCCTGATGTACCCAACCTTAAAACGGTGAGTCGGCTGATTGACGCGCAGCCCCTTGTTTCGGACAAGGTACTGATATTGGCCAAATGGATGGCCGATTATTACTGTGCTCCCCTGGGCGAGGTTTTAAGGTTCGTTTTAACCGCTTCGGTCCGTCCGCCGAAAAGAGAACCGGTTGAGGAAGAAGTTTTCTATCAGGGAATTTTGACCGGCGTGGCGCAGCAGGTTGCGACACCGGAGCAGCAGGCAGTCCTGGAGGATTTGAAGGTTCTTCTGACCGCGTCGGAGAAAAGACCTGTTTTATTGCAGGGAGTGGCGGCCAGCGGTAAGACGGAAATCTACCTCCAGTTGGCGGCTTTCGCGGCTGACGCCGGCGGGCAGGCCCTCATTCTGGTTCCGGAGGTCGTGTTGGTTCCGCAAACCGAAGAATGGGCCCGGGAACGGTTCGGAGACCGGGTGGCGGTTCTGCACGGTCGTCTGACTCCGGCGGAGCATTACCGGCTTTTATGCAAGGCAGAAGAAGGCAAAGTTTCCGTCTTAATCGGTACGCGTTCCGCGCTATTTGCTTCTCTGCCTGACCTAAGACTGATTGTGTTGGACGAAGAGTTTGACCGTTCTTACAAAGAGACCCGGAGTCCACGTTACCACGCCCGGGATGTGGCGATAAAAAGAGGTGAGATTGAAGGCGCTCTGGTCGTTCTGGGAAGCGCTACGCCGTCGCTGGAGGTTTATCAGGCCGCGAAAGAAGGCCGGTATGCCTATTTTTCCCTTAAAGAACGCATCGTCAAAAATCTTTCCTTTCCCGAAATCCATATTTCCGATTCGCGTCTTTCCGGGACCGTCGCCCAGAAGAGGCGGCGTCCGATAATTTCCGCTACTCTGCGCGCCCTACTGGAGGAAAGGCTGCTGAAGGGTGAGCAGTCGATTATCTTTATCAACCGCCGCGGTCATTCCACCTATCTTTTTTGCGAAGACTGCGGTTACCTTTTTGCCTGCCCGGAATGCGCGGTTACGCTCGTGTATCATCACACCACCGGAGAACTTTACTGCCATTACTGCGGTTACCGAAAAGACCAGCCGCAGGATTGTCCTGCCTGTAAACGGAGCCGACTGGGCCGGTCCGGAGTCGGTACCCAACTGGTGGAGAAGGAACTGAACCGGTTTTTTCCGGATAACCGTATTTTACGCCTTGATTCCGACGCGCTTAACCGGAAAGAAGGTCTTGATTCGGTGCTTGCTTTCCGCGACGGAAAATACCAAATCATGGTAGGCACCCAGCTGGTTACCAAGGGCCATCATTTTCCTTTGGTTACCCTGGTCGGCGTTTTAGGGTCTGACGTCCTGCTTAACCTGCCTGATTTTCGGGCGGCGGAGCGTTCGTTTCAACTTCTCTGCCAGTCAGCCGGCCGCGCTGGACGGAACCTGCCTAACGCGCAGGTTTACATCCAGACCTATTATCCGGAGCATTACGTTTTTTCCAGTCTCCCCGGATTTAAATTTGAGGAATTTTACGAAAAAGAACTTTTTTTTCGGAAAGAAGCCGGTTACCCGCCCTTTGGTTATCTGGCCAACGTTCTTTTTACCGGAAAACGCGAGGAGACGGTTCTCCGAAAATCCGGGGAATGGGCCGACCTGGCGAACAGAATGTCCGGAGAGATGGAGATAGAAGTGCTGGGCCCGGCCGCTTGTTTCCATAAAAAAATGCACCGGTCATATCGGCGACATCTTATTTTGAAATCCGCCAAGCCGGGCCGGATTCAGGAATTCCTCCGGTCATTACCGGACAAGCAGATTTTCGATAAAGGGGTTACGATTGATATCGATCCGGTCGATCTTTTTTAAAAGATAAATTGGACGCAGATATACGCAGAAACAGCAGGATAATGCTAAAAGATAATTTTTTAAATTATTTTTTAATCTGTATACGCGATTATCTGCGGTAATCTGCGTCCAAACGTAAAAGGTGTTAATGGAAAAAGACGACGTCATCCTTTCTTCCTGCGCGCTCTGCCCGCGGAGTTGCCGGGTAAACCGATTAGAAGGGGAGAAGGGCTTTTGTCATGGAGGACGGTTGGCGAAGGTAGCAAGCCACAATACCCACTTCGGCGAGGAACCGCCAATTTCCGGTTCCCGGGGCAGCGGCACCATCTTTTTTTCCGGATGTACACTGCGTTGTCTCTTCTGTCAGAATTATCCCATCAGCCAATTACATGAAGGCAGGGAGGTTTCCGTTTTGGAGTTGGCCCGGATGATGTTATCGCTTCAGAAGAACGGCTGCCATAATCTAAACCTGGTTACGCCGACTCATTTCGTACCGCAGATTCTGGAGGCTGTTCATCAGGCGGCGGCCGAAGGTTTTAATCTTCCGATTGTTTATAACACCAGCGGTTATGAAACGAAAGAGACTCTGAAATTATTGGAAGGAGTTGTATCTGTTTACCTTCCTGATTTAAAATATGGAACGGATAAGGCCGGTACGGATATTTCCGGAGTCAGCGATTATTTTGCTTTTGCCGGTTCGGCAATCAAGGAAATGTATTATCAGGTTGGTAATTTGAAGGTTGATAACGAAGGCATGGCGCAAAGAGGTTTAATTGTGCGCCATCTTGTTCTGCCGGATGACCTTTCCACAACCGGAGAGGTGCTCCGTTTTTTGGCTGAGGAAGTCTCTTTGGACGTGACCGTAAGTTTGATGGCCCAGTACTTTCCCGCGCACCAGGCGCAGTTTCACCCTAAATTGAATCGCAAGGTTGTCGGCCGGGAATATTATAAAATGGTGAAGCTGGCTCGGGACTTGGGTTTACACAATCTGTTTATTCAGGAAATTTCAGAGTTTTAGACAGATTTTTCAGAACTTTTCAACAACTTATGCACAGAGAAAAGCATAACTTGAAAGGCATTTTCATCACCGTTGAAGGCACCGACGGTTGCGGCAAAAGCACCCAGCTTCGGATGATGGAAAAACACCTGAAATCCCGGGGATGCCAGGTTCGGGTTTTCAAGGATCCCGGCGGTACCAGGGTCGGAGAGGAAATCCGGCGAATTTTACTGGCGAAGAAAAGCCGCAGGGACCCGATTGATTCGGTTACCGAAGCCCTGCTTTATCTTGCCAGCCGCCGGGTTTTAATCTCCCGATTAATTAAGCCTGCTTTAGCCCAGGGTAAACTGGTGCTTTGCGACCGGTTTACCGATTCGACTCTTGCTTATCAGGGGTTTGGCCGGGGTTTGCCTTTGCCGGAACTTAGGACTTTATGTTCTTTTGTTTCCGGCGGCCTGAAGCCGGACCTGACTTTTTTGCTGGATATTGACCCCGGCGTCGGTTTGACCCGGGTGAAAGGAACAGACCGTATCGAGGCGCTCGGTTTGGCATTCCAACAGAAGGTCCGCCAAGGCTATTTGGACTTGGCCGGTCAGGAACCCGGCCGCGTTAAGGTTATTTCCGCCGACGGTTCTCGCGGAGAAGTTTTTTCCCGTATTTCGCCATACTTAAACAAAATTTAAACAAATTAATGTAGGGGAGGGGCTCTGCCTTCGCCAAGGTTTCGGCGGACGCAGTACGTTTCCTCCCGGCAACCATGAAAGGGTCGCATTACGTTACTGTAGTTGCCAAGCTTGCTTGGCGCGGTTAGATTCATCCGACCCGAAAATTATGACCATTATTGAAAGCCAGGAATTATTGCTTAAAGCGGTTAAGGCAAACCGCCTGGCCGCTGCTTATTTGATTATCGGCGCGGAAAAAGATGAGCGGCGCGCCCTGGCCAAATTTTTGACGCAGGCGCTTTTCTGTCCTGAAATTACGCCGGGTTCCCTGCCCTGCAACCATTGTTCCGCCTGCCGGAGGGTGGCCGAAGAGAAGCATCCGGACCTGTTTATTATTCAGGGCGAGGGTGTCAAAGGGTTTCTTTCCATCGACCAGGTCAGGCGGCTGAAATCGGAAATTTACCTTTCACCCTATCAGGCGGAATACCGGGTTTATCTCCTGGAAATAGAAGCCATTCGGGACGAAGCCGCCAATGCTTTCCTGAAGACCCTGGAAGAGCCGCCTAAAACAGCAATTATCGTACTCCTCTCTCAGACCGAGCGGGAATTTATGCCCACTATCCTTTCCCGGCTCGCTAAAATCCGTTTGCCGGAACCGCCAATTACAGTTTCAAGCTTACAATACCTTACGAGCATCGCCGGTCTTTCCTGGCAGGAGCCATCCGAGATTTTTAAACTGGCCAAAGAAATGGCTGATTCTGACGAGGATGATTTAAAATTATTGCTGAAAGACATTATTGCCGGCTTACGGAT
The DNA here is from genome assembly GCA_041653615.1 of Candidatus Ratteibacteria bacterium. GTDB lineage: Bacteria > Ratteibacteria > UBA8468 > MWAK01 > MWAK01 > JAHJUB01. The sequence goes on along the minus strand of JBAZEZ010000022.1, from coordinate 17,244 downwards.
ATCTTTGGAATTTAAAGAAGGTCTGCGTTCCGGCCAGGATACGCCGGAAGCGATGGTAAAGATTGCGGGTAAAGCGAAAAACGCCGGTGAACTCCGCGCTCTTTTGGAAAAGGCGCTGGGCCGGCGGCAGGATGTTCTGCGGGGAAGGGTAACAACCCGGCTCGCCCTGGAAACACTTCTTATTCCCCTGTCAGAACCCGTTAAGAAAACTCTTGCATTTACTAAACGCGCTTAATCCTGCGTCCGGTATAATTATCAGCACCGGATTTATTTAAAGGTTATTTTGATTTCCGGTTTGTGCTGGATGGTGTTGTGGACCAGGCATTTTTCCGCCCATTCCATCGCTTCCCGGCGCTCTTTCTCCGATTTGGCTGAAGGCAGGGAGAATTCCACGAATATCTTTTCAATCCGGTCAGCGGTTTTTTCGTAAGTGGTTTCAATTTTTATCCCGGCCGGGTCCAATTTCGCTTTTTCGCAGTAAAAGACCAGGTACATCCCGACGCACGAGGCCAGGCTCGCCACAAAGAGTTCCGGCGGGGTCGGCCCGGTGTCTCTTCCCCGGGCAGCCAGGGGAAGGTCAATTCGGAACTTATGGTTTCGCACCGATGCTTCAAAGGACCTGCCTTCCAGATAATTTACATTAAGTTTTTCCACGCTTGCCTCCCGTTTAGAAAATACACCTTAGTGTGTTATTATAGTATCATAAAAAGTTATTTTTAGGTTATCCTGAAATTTCGAAGGAGACGAAAATGGATATGTTTTGTCGGCAGTGCGAACAGACCAGCGGCGGGAAGGGCTGCACCAGGGGCGGAGTGTGCGGCAAGAGTCCGGAAGCGGCGGTTCTCCAGGACCTTTTGATTCACGGTTTAAAGGGAATAGCCGTTTACGGGAAAATGGTTTGGGATTTAGGTGCGCGTGATAAGTCGGTTGACCGCTTTCTGATGGAGGGCCTTTTTACCACTGTTACCAACGTAAATTTTGACACGCATAGTTTGGCCGGTATGGTCCGCAAGGCATACGCGGTAAAAGAACAGATAAAGAAAGTGTTTCTGGGGGCTTATCAGTCTAAGCACGGAAAGAATTTCGCGGGATCGCTTCCGGTCGCGGCCGAATGGATTCCGGCGGAAGATGAAGCCGGTTTGCTGGAGCAGGGCCAGGCGGTTGGAGTGCTTTCCACTCTTCATCCGGACGAAGACAACCAGAGTCTTCGAGAACTCCTGTTGTATGGTTTGAAGGGTATGGCCGCTTATGCTTACCACGCTTCTCTTCTGAGTCAGGAAAACGAAACGGTGAGCGGTTTTTTCCACAAAGGCCTGTCTTCTTTGCTTGATGCTACCTTGGGCGTCGGACAACTGATTGACCTTAACATGGAATTCGGACGGGTCAACCTTGCTTGTTTGGAGATGCTGGATAAGGCGCATATCAACCAATTCGGCAGTCCGGTGCCGACCAAAGTTTTTTGGGGCACCAAGAAAGGGCCGGCAATCATCGTTTCCGGTCACGACCTGATGGATTTGAAGGAGTTGCTGAAACAGACCGAGGGCAAAGGCGTCAGCGTTTATACTCACGGTGAGATGCTGGCGGCTCACGGCTATCCGGAATTAAAGAAATACAAACATCTGGTCGGTCATTTCGGCACCGCCTGGCAAAATCAGCAGAAAGAATTTGACGCTCTCCCGGCTGTTGTGCTGATGACCACTAACTGCATCCAAAAACCGAGGGAGTCTTATCTAGATCGTATTTTCACCACCGGTTTAGTTGAATGGCCGGGTGTAACCCGCGTTGAAGGTGAAGGCAGCGGCAAGAATTTCGGTCCGCTAATCGATAAGGCGCTTCAACTGGGTGGCTTTAAGGAAGACGTTTCGGGCAGCGAGGTCATGGTTGGTTTTGGTCACGACGCTTTATTGAACGCCGCGCCCAAAGTGGTCGCCGCGATCGCGAACGGTTCCCTCAGGCATTTTTTTCTCATTGGTGGCTGCGACGGCGCTAAACCGGGACGTAATTACTATACGGAATTCGCCCAGAAACTTCCGGCCGATTGCGTTATTCTTACCCTTGCCTGCGGAAAGTTCCGGTTTAACCACCTGGATTTTGGCGCCATCAACGGAATTCCGCAACTATTGGATTGCGGCCAGTGTAATGATGCCTATTCAGCCATTGCTGTGGCGAACGCTTTGGCGAAGGCTCTTAATTGTCCGGTTAATGACCTGCCGCTCTCCCTGGTTCTTTCCTGGTATGAACAGAAGGCGGTCTGCATCCTGACCACCCTTCTTTCGCTGGGCATTAAGAACATCCGGTTGGGACCTTCGCTGCCGGCTTTTATTTCGCCGGGTGTGTTAAAGGTACTTTCGGAAAAGTTTAACATTTATCCCGTTACCACGCCGGAACATGATTTGCGGGAAATTCTGGGGAAAGTTTAGGAGCAGGACAAGAACTCATGAAACATTACTTTTCCGTTTTTCTGCTGACCGCGGGACTAATTTTCACCACATTCCGAATCGTCGGCGCCGAAGTGCCGTTAAACCGCCCTAAGGTCGGTCTTGTCTTAAGCGGCGGCGGAGCAAGAGGTGCTGCTCACGTCGGAGTTCTTAAATTCCTGGAAAAGCAGCATATTGTCGTTGACTATATCGCCGGTACCAGTATGGGCGCGATAGTAGGCGGTCTTTATGCCTCCGGATTATCTCCCGAAGAGATTGAGGAAAAACTGAAGACCATAGACTGGAAAGACATTTTTTCCGACGCGCCGAACCGGCAGGAACTCCCTTTTCGCCGTAAAAATGACGCCCAAAAATATCTTACCGGAGTGGAGATTGGCGTCAAGAATAAGAAATTTGCCTTGCCGAGAGGTCTTATTGCCGGCCAAAAACTCGGTTTTCTGCTGGAATCATTGACCTTGCATACGACCGGTATCGATGATTTTGACCGCTTGCCCATTCCTTTCCGAGCGGTAGCCGCCGACATTGAAACCGGCGAGATGGTTGTGTTAAGCCACGGCAGTTTTGCCCAGGCCATCAGGGCAAGCATGTCTATTCCCGGCATGTTTTCACCGGTGGAAATAGACGGCCGGTTGTTGGTGGACGGCGGAATCGCCCGGAATCTTCCGGTGGATGTTGTCAAACAGATGGGCGCGGACGTGGTGATTGCCGTGGATATTGGTTCCACTCTGTCCAAGCGGGAAGAGCTGAACACACTGTTTGATGTTTACCGGCAAGTTTTAACCGTAATGGGTCAGCAGAATGTGGTTGAACAGATTAAGCTCCTGGGAAAGGATGATTGTTTTATCCGGCCCGAGCTTGGTAATATTTCCACCCTTGATTTTCCCAGGGCGCTGGAGATTGTCCGCATCGGCGAAGAAGCCGCGCTCGACTCCCGGGAATCGCTGCGGCGTTACGCTGTTTCGCCGGAAGAGTACCAGTCTTTTCTCAAACGCCGTTTTCTTGGCGTGTCGTATCCGGTCAGCGTGGATTTTGTAAAGGTAGAAGAAACCCGGCATATTTCCGGCAAGGTTGTCGAAGATAAGCTAAAAACAAAAGCCGGCGGAGACCTTAACTTGAAAATCCTTAAAGATGACTTGGCGAGGGTTTACGGAATCGGCGATTTTGAGCGCGTTGATTTCCGGTTTATCAAAGATAAGGATAGGCAAGGTTTATTGATTACTCCCACCGAAAAATCATGGGGGCCGAATTATCTCTATTTCGGAATGCAGCTCTCGGATGATTTTCAGGGAATGAAACATAACAATCTCTTGTTTAACTATAATATGACCCAGGTTAATCCCTTTGGAGCTGAATGGCAGACCCAACTCCAAATTGGAAACGAAGGCAGCCTGAGTTCCGAGTTTTTTCAGCCGTTGGATTATTCCGGCCGGTTTTTTTTGGTGCCGCGAGTTGAAGCCACGGTTGGTTTTACCGAGGTATATAATGAAGGGAAACGGTCGGCGCAGTACCAGATAAATTCCGCCAAGGTTGGTTTGGATGTCGGCATGGAGTTGGGTACCTACGGTGAAGCCAGGCTGGGGGTTGAAAAGAGCAGTGTTGGGGCTGACCTTAGGGTAGGTTCGGCGGTCCCGAAGGAAGATAGCGGTGACCAGGCGGCTTTCGTGGGCAGTTTCGTTTTTGACCACCTGGACAATTCCAATTTTCCCCGTTACGGGGCTAAAATTGACCTGGATTTTAGTCTGGCGCGGAACGGCATGTTAGGCGGAGAATTATCTTACGACAAGGCGGTTTTTTCCATGATGGGCGCCGCAAGTTACCGGAAACACACGGTGCTGGCGTCACTGGAAGGCGGCACCGCTTTCAATAGTGAGATACCTTTTTACGATCAGTTTGTCCTCGGTGGTTTTCTCTCTTTGTCCGGCTACCGGGAGGGAGAACTGCGGGGCAATTATTATGGTCTGGCCCGGATTGTCTATTTCTATCGTTTCGGCAAGGTTCCTTTCGCCTGGGGCGATAAGCTTTACCTGGGCGCTTCGGTTGAGGCCGGCAACGCCTGGATTTTAAGCAAAGACGTTGAACTAAACGATTTGTTATGGAGCGGCAGTTTTTTAGTCGGCGTTGACACTCCGTTGGGTCCTCTCTATTTCGACTATGGGTTTGCCCGGGAAACTGAGGGAGTTTTTTACGTCTATCTGGGCCGGAAGTTTTAGATTTTTTCTGGAACCGCGCTTTTGTCAAAAAGACTGTTGTGAAGTAAAATATAGCTCTCTATCTAAAAAAAGGCCGAAGTGGTGGAACGGCAGACGCGCTAGCTTCAGGAGCTAGTGGGATCACTCCCGTGGGGGTTCGAATCCCCCCTTCGGCACAGGCTCTTGAATAAAGGGATTCGAAGAGAGCGAAGTCAGGCAACGCGACGAGTAGGCAGCGTTGCCAGCGAATGGCCGACCCGAGGCGGGGTGAAAGCCGAGAGGCGCCGAATCCCCCCTTCGGCACTCTCCCTGATAAGGGGATTCGAACCCAGGGATGTGTGAAGGGAAAGTTCCCGTCACGTTTGGGGGAGAAAATTAAGAGGGGGCCTGCCCCCTCTTAAAACGGAGCGAAGGAGGATGTAAGACCTGGCAGCGCAAGACTGCCCAAGTCTATCCGACGGGAGCGAAGTGGTTCGTATCCCCCCTTCGGCACTATGAAGAAAAATAATCGAAAACGGGGTTTTACGCTGTTGGAATTGATGGTGGTGGTCATTATCCTCTCTCTCCTGGCGATGATTGCTTTGCCGCGGTTATTCGGTCGGGTGGATGATGCTAAAATAACCACTACCCGAGTGCAAATTTCGAACCTGGAAACAGCTCTTCGGTTTTTTTACCTTGATTCCGGATTTTATCCCACCACCGAACAGGGTTTAAAAGCACTGGTGGAAAAACCGGGCGACGCGAAAAATTGGCGCGAGCGCGGCTATTTGGAAAAAGGGGTAATACCCAAAGATTCGTGGGGCAATGATTATGTCTATCGGGCTCCGGGTGATGCCGGGCGCGAATATGAAATATTATCTTTGGGTCGGGACGGGAAAGAAGGCGGCAGTGGAATTGATGCCGACATCAAAAGTTGGGAGACACCCCAATAACCGCAAGCCCATTCCTTTGAACGACAAACGAGGTTTTACCCTGGTGGAAGTTGTGGTGGCGCTCGCCATAATCGCTACCAGCCTCCTGCTTCTTTTGGCTGCCATCCGCCAGGGATTAAGCCATCTGGAAGTTTGTCGTTCCGAATTTGAATCCTGCCTTTCAATGCAGACGGCCGTCAGCACTAATTCCGTCGGTACCAGCCCATCATCCGAGGATAATAATTTGGTTTCCGAAGAGTCTGAGCTTCAGCCGGGATTGAAGATAGTCCGGTTGCGGCAAGCGAGCGGAGAAGGTGTCAGCGTATGGGTAAGCAAGAAGGAATCGGCGGAGGAATAGAGCGAACCTCCCGCGGGTTTACCTTAATAGAGGTTCTCCTTTCTCTTTTTCTGGTAGCGCTTATTTCCGGGATACTCTTTGCCAGCTTTTTTATGCCTTTGCGCGCTGTCAGCGCCGCCAAATCAGAGCTGGTCAAGGTTGAGGAAGCCGCGGTCTTTCTTACCCGTTTATCCGAAGAGATATCGGCTGCTTACGGAGAGATATCGGTTGCCGATACCGAGATATCAAGTTTTTCCGGTACGGCGGATTCCCTCTCTTTTCTTTCTTCTGCCGGCACGGATTTGGGTTTAGAGAAGATTGGTTACACGGTCAAGAAAGACGATTCTGTTGGGATGGTAACAATTTACCGCAAAGCGGGATTATCTTATCGGGCGGAAGGTAACGAACAGCCTGTTTTGCAGGCCGAAAACATGGTTTTTGGTTATTATGACGGTAAAGAATGGTCAGAGGAATGGGACAAAAAGGGACTTCCCTTGCTGGTTGAAGTTAATCTTGCCCGCAAGGGAAAATCTTTCCGGGTCCTCTGCGGTCCGCGGGCAGGTACTAATCCTGACGCTGATACTGGTAGCGATACTGGCGTTGGCCGCAGCTGAACTCCTGGTTTTTCTTAAGCCCAGGCTGGAGCTTTCCCATCAACTCCTGCAAAGAACGGTTTTAGGGAGTGCGGCGGCTACCGGGATTGATTATGCTTCAACAGTGTTGGCGGAAGACTTGAGTAGCGACAGCGGAATTGATTCCTTGGAAGAGACCTGGGCCGAGGAAATTGTTTATCAATTGGATGGTATTTCGGTGACCGTGAAGATTGAGGATGAGGAGCGCAAGTTTCCGGTCTCTTACGTGGTTGAGTCAACCTCGGTAGATACCAAAACGATAAGCGAAACCGGTTTGGCGGCTTTCCAGGAATTGCTCGTAAAATTAAGTATTCCGCCTGCCTGGGCAAAAGAAGCCGTTGATTCCCTGGCTGACTGGGTTGACGTCGATGACCAGCCGCGCTCTTTCGGCGCCGAAGACGAGTACTACGGAATTTTCGGTTATCAGGCTCAGAATAATTTGCCCCGGACTTTGGGAGAACTCCGGTATGTCAGGGGTTTCCGGCCGGAGGTCACCAAAATTATTTTTCCGGTCCTGTCGACTTTTTCCGAAAAAATTAATCTAAATACCGCTTCCGCGGAGGTGTTGGAATCGTTATTTGGTTCCGAAGAAAGTCTGCCGGTCTATTTTTTGATACAGAGTCGGCCTTTCGAGTCGGTTGAAGAGGGACTGAAACTTGCTCAAATCAGCCCAAAGATTTATAATCAATTGAAAGAACGGCTTACTGTAGTAAGTTCCTTTTTCTCGGTTTGGTCAACCGCGGTTGATGAATCCGGCCGGCGGGAATCAATTTACGCCGTTTTAAAAAGAGATGAAAAAAAGAACAGGGTTATTTACTGGAATCAAATTCCTTCCGGCCGCCAGCCTTTATCTGGGCGAGAATGAGGCTTCGCTTTCTATCCTGACCCGGAAAAGGTTTTTTTCGAAAGAGGAGGCCAGGGAGGAGTTTCGAGGGGAATCCCTCCGGGAGATGTTGGAACAAGCCGCGGCTTTTCTCCAGACCAACCCGCCGGGTAAGCTGACCGTTGTCTTAAACCATTCTTTTTTTCTGGAGCGAACCGTTTTCTTTCCTTTTCGGAGCCGTAAAGCGGTTTCCCTGGTCCTGTCCGGGGAACTCGCTTCCTTGGTACCGTCTCCTCTCTCGGAATATTTTTACGATTTTGTGGTACCGGGAGCTGAACATTTGCCGGTTAGCGTTTTTCTCCTGCCGGCGGCGGTCCATCAATCTATTGTCGAAGCCTTTTCGGATATTCCGGTTTGGATTGTGCCGTCAGACCTTGCCTTAAGCCGGCATCCGGCCGCCAACCGTTCGGCAAACGCCTTGCTTTTGGTATCCGGTAAAAACCAGGCTCGGTTGCTCCTTTTTCGGAAGGGAAATTATGTTTTGGGCCGCAGTTTTAATTTCGTGGAATCGGATTATCGGCAACGCCTTGCGGAAGAGACGGGGCTTTTGCTTCGTTCCAGCCGTTTTCCGGCCGACGTGGAACCGGAGCCGGTTACCCCGGACGAAAGGCTTGCTTTTGGTCTTCCTTTGCGGCCGCAGGATTTTGCGCTGAAAAAAGGCGGTCAGATTTCCCGGCCCAAGGATGTTTCTGTTTTGTATGTCTTGGTTGGCGGACTGGTCATGCTCTGGATTCTTTTCTTCTTTTCTCTGCGGGCAAAAAATACCGCGTTTTTTTCTTATCGACAGGTTGGCGGGGAGTTGGCGCAACAAAAAGAGATGGCGCAAGTAGGCGGCGCTTCCCTGACGTCTATCCTGTCGGATAAGAATGTCGCTCTTCTTTTGCGGGATGAGCTTTCACCTCTGGAAACGTTCAGCCGATTTAATGAAGCACTCCCGAAAGACCTTCCTCTGGGCCTGGACTATCTTCAGATTGACCGTCAGAAATTGCTTCTAAACGGCACGCTCAATACTCCGGTTCAGGTGGATACGCTGGTAAATAAAATGGTCGCGTCCGGCGGGTTTAACGAAGTTGTGCTGGGAGAGGTGAAGATTGAACGCGGAACCGTTAGGTTCCCCCTGACCGCAAAGATTGCCGTTGTTAAAAAATAAAATGAAGATAGACCGTAAATTTGTAATTCTGGCGATTGTCGTTTTTTATTTCCTGGTAATACGTTTTGCGATTGTGCCTAATTGGCAGGCAGCCGGGAAATTTAAAAAAGAGACAGCCGATTTAAACAAATCTTTAAATTCGCTGGTTACCCTGAACGCCGGGTATCTTTCGGCGCGCGGCGGTCTGGAGGCGGCCTTGCACCGGGAGGGTTCTACCGGAATTATTTCGGCGGCCCAGAACAAGACGCAGGAGATGGGGTTTGCCGAAAAATTGAAATCGGTAACGCCGGTTGTCCGCGATTTGAACGGCGCGTTTCGCCTGGAAGGTTATGATTTACGCCTGGAAGAAGTCAGTCTGAAGGAAGCGGTCCTTTTTTCGGAATCCATGCAAAAAGAGGAGGGTTTCTATTTGGACCGGATTGTTTTGGAGAAGAGCAAGGATGGGATGAGCCTTTTGGTGCGGTTGCGCGTTTTAACCATCAAAAAATTGTGAACCGGCCAAAAACAAAAAGAAGAAAAATATTTATCTGCACCACGGACCATTCCGGAGATTTTCACGGCGCTTTACTCGCCGCGGCGTTGCGAAAGGAAGACCCGCAGGTTGAGCTTTGCGGCGTAGGCGGCGCGAAAATGGCCGGGCAGGGCGTGCGTCTTCTCTTTAATCCGGTTTCCCACGCCGTGGTGGGTTTTTTTGAAATCGCGCGTTCTCTTCCGACCTGGCGGAAATTTTTAAACCAGGCGGTGGAGGGGGTTCTTCGAGAGGAGCCGGAGAAAGTCATCTTGATTGATTCGCCCAGTTTTAACCTCCGTCTATTGCGCCGACTTAAAGGTAAAGGAAAATTCAGTTTCGTTTATTACATCAGTCCGCAGGTCTGGGCTTGGGGTAGCGGTCGGGTTAAAGAAATCGCGGCTTTCTGTGAGCGAGTTTTGGTCATTTTCCCTTTCGAAGAGGAGATTTACCGGAAAGCCGGCGTGCCGGTTTCTTTTGTCGGCCACCCATTTTTGGATACCGTAAGACCGCTCCTTAATTCTGCGGATTCTTTTCACCGTTTTGGTCTTTTTCCGGATAAACCGGTGGTTTTGCTTCTGCCGGGCAGCCGGCTTTCAGAAGTGCGGGCAATTTTCCCGGCGATGGCGGAGGTAGCCCGGCGCCTGGCACAGGATGGTCCGGTCCAGACGGTGGTCTATTCGGCCAGCCCTGAAATCAGCCGGGAACTTTCCGGTTTAAAAGATATAAAAATTATTACCGAAGGCGATAAGTACAGTCTTTTTTCTATTGCCACTCTGGCGCTGGCCGCTTCCGGCAGCGTAACGCTGGAACTTACCCTGCTTTCCGTGCCTTACGCGCTTCTTTACCGGCTTTCGGCGTTGACCTATTCTATTTTGCGGCCCATGGTGCGGGTGCCTTACGCCGGAATTACCAATCTTCTGGCCGGGAAAAAAGTGGTGCCGGAATTCATTCAGGCGCATTGCCGGCCGAATCACATCTTGCCGGTTGTCCGGGAATTGCTCCGGGATGAACAGCGCCGGAATACAATGAAGGAAGAGTTTGCGAAAATAAGAAATATGCTGGGTCAACCCGGCGCGGCCGGACGCGCCGCACACGAAATCCTAAGGAGTGTGTCATAAAAATGGTGTCATCCTGAGCTGTTTTTACGAAGAATCTCGTTTTAACAGCGAGATTCTTCGGCTAATGCCTCAGAATGACAATAATTATGTATAATCTGTGGTTGAATATCCGCAAATTGGAGAAATACTTTAAGATTTCCTGGGGGCTGTTGGCCGCTGCCGTACTCCTGATGGGGGTTGACGCTCTGCTGGGCGGTGTTTCTTTATCCGCGGTCGCTCCGCTGCTTGACCGGGTTTTCAATGGGAATTCGTTCGTTCTGCCGGCAAACCTGCCTCATTCTTTAGCCAATCTGCTTTCCGGTGTGGTGGTAGTTATTAACCGCCTGCCGCCCCTCATTCTTTTAAGAAACATGTTGGTAATCATTTTCGCCGCTTTGGTTGTAAAGGCGATTGTCGCTTTCATGCAGACCTATTTTAATAATAAGTTTTCCCTGGTTGTCGTCACCCGGCTGCGGATGAAAATTTTCGAAAAATATCTTTTGGCGCCACTTTCCGAAAGCCAGAAGAAGAAGGTGGGTGAACGGGTTTCTCATTTTACCTACGATGTCGGAATTTTGAGCGCGACTTTCAGCAACACCATTTCCAAACTGATACTTAACACTTTTCAGGTTATCGTATATTTTTCCATTATCCTTTTCCTTAGCCGGCGGCTTACCCTTATCTCGCTCCTGGTCTTGCCTGCTTTTGTCTTACCGTTGGCTAATATAGGCAAAACAATCCGGGAATTGACCAAAAAGAGCCAGGTTTCTTTCGGCAAGGTGAACAATTATATTCAGGAAGTCCTGGTAAACCTGCCGGTTGTCAAGGCGTACGTCGCGGAAAAACGCGAGAAGGAACGTTTTGACAAGGAAATCCATAACTTATTCCGTCTTTCCCTGAAGAGCGTTAAGCGCTATGCCGGTCTTGCCCAAATCACGGAACTGGTGGCTGCGATCGCCGCCGTTTTGTTGATTTATTTCGGCGCCCGGGAGGTGACAAGAGGCATTTTGAGCACCGGCCTTTTCATGGCTTTCATCGCCGGTCTTTTCGCTCTTTTTTCTCCGTTGAAAACAATCATTAATAACCTGGCTACTCTTCAATCGGCGGCGGCGGTTTTTCCGCGGGTCTTTTCCGTGCTGGACGAAGAAGACGAAAAAGAGACCGGAAAGGAAACAGTTTCCGGATTTATTTCCGAGATAAGTTTTGACTCGGTCTCGTTTCGTTACGGCGCCAAGAAACCGGTCCTGGACGGACTTTCGTTCCGGTTAGGCAGCGGTAAGCGTTTGGGTATCGTGGGTGAGAGTGGGGTGGGTAAGACCACTCTCATTAATCTTTTGCTTCGGTTTTACCAGCCGACCGAGGGACGGCTTACGATTGACGGCGTTCCGGTCTCCCGTTTCACCCTCTATAGTTATCGGAGGATTTTCGGGCTGGTAACTCAGGATTCGCTTCTCTTTAACGATACGATTGCCAATAACATTACTTACGGAAGGCCGGATGCCAAGCCGGAGGAGATTGTGGAAGCGGCCCGGGTTGCCAATATTCATTCCCTGGTCGAATCCCTGCCGGAAAAATATAATACCTTAATCGGCGAACGGGGAGTTCTTCTTTCCGGCGGAGAGAGGCAGCGGTTGGCTTTGGCCCGGGCGGTTTTGGTCAATCCGAAAATTTTAATTCTGGACGAAGCGACCAGCAACCTTGATTCCGAATCGGAACGCCTGGTTCAGGAAGCCATGGAAAAGGTAATCGCCGGCCGCACCTGTTTTATAATCGCCCACCGGCTCTCAACTCTGCGGGATTGCGACTGGATTATCGTTCTGGAGAAAGGAAAGATTATCGAGGAAGGTACGCATCAGGAACTTTTGGATATGCAGGGACGTTACCACTATCTGTACACCCTTCAACAGAGAAAAACGTAATACTGATTTAGCACGCAGATTTTCGCAGATTACCGCAGAACACGCGGAGAATTGCTTAAAGATTATTAATTGTTACCTTGTTTAAGTTTTTCTTTACTCCGTTTTTGTGGTCTCTGTGAACTCTGCGGGTTAATTATTTAGCATTATCCGGTAGTTTCTGCGTACATCTGCGTCCGGTTGATTTGTTTCGTTTTTATCCCTTCATTAACTTATAATCAATGCTGTCTGTCAGGGCCTGGAGACTTGCTTCGATGATATTTTCGGAGAGTCCCACCGTTCCCCAACTTTCATTCTGGTCGGAGGATTCGACTAAAACCCGTACCTTGGCCGCCGTGGCTGCTTCCGGATTGAGCACCCGTACCTTATAATCGGTCAACCGCATTTCCGCCAGCGCCGGGTAGAATTTAATCAGCGCTTTCCGTAAGGCGGCATCCAGGGCGTTGACCGGTCCGTCGCCTTCGGCAATCGTGTGTTCTGTTTTGTCTCCCACCTTAACCTTGACCGCCGCCTCCGAAATCATCAGACCGGTTTTCCGCTCCACGATGACCCGGAATTCCTTGAGGTGGAAGAACTTGGGCCGTTTCCCCAGTCCTTCGGCCACCAGGAGTTGGAAAGAACCGTCGGCCGCTTCAAACTGGTAGCCCTCCTTTTCCAGTTTGGTTAACCGTTCCAAAATTTTTTTTGTTTCCGGGCCCTTCTGCTTTATACCGAAGCGTTCAATTTTAAAGAGAATCGTAGCGCTGCCGGCCAGTTCCGAAACCAGGATGCGGCGTTCGTTGCCGACCAGGGCCGGGTCGATATGTTCGTAACTTTTCGTTTCTTTTCTTACCGCGTCTACGTGAACGCCTCCCTTGTGGGCAAAGGCCGAAATGCCGACGAACGGCTGGTTGTTGACCGGCACCAGGTTAGCCAGTTCGTAAATGTATCGGGAAAGACCGCTGATGTGTTTCAATTGTTCCGGTTCCAGGCACCGGTAACCCATTTTTAACTGCAGGGTGGGAATGATGACCAGCAAATCGGCGTTTCCGCATCGTTCGCCCAGGCCGTTGACGGTGCCCTGGACCTGGACGGCGCCCGCGGTAACCGCCGCCAGCGTATTGGCGACCGCCAGCCCGCCGTCGTTGTGGGTGTGGATTCCCAGCGGCGTTTTTACTTTTTTCTTGACCGCCGCGAAAGCGGCTGTTACCTGTTCGGGAAGGAAACCGCCGTTGGTGTCGCACAGGACGATTCTTTCCGCGCCGGCTTCTTCGGCTGCCCGGACAGATTTTAAAGCGTACTCGGGATTTTCCCGGTATCCGTCAAAAAAATGTTCCGCGTCAAAAAAGACCCGGCGTCCTTGTTTACGCAGATATTCAATGGAGTCAAATATCAGGGCCAGGTTTTCGGAAGGGGATATCCGCAGGACTTTTTTAGCGTGCAGGTCCCAGGATTTGCCAAACAGGGTGATTATCTCGGTTTCCGCCGCTAACAGTTTTTGGAGATTTTTGTCATTGGAAGCAGGCGCTCCGGCCCGGCAGGTACTGCCGAAAGCCGTGATTTTTGCTTTCTTCAAACTCAATTTCCGGGATTTTTGAAAGAATTCCTCGTCTTTGGGGTTGCTGCCCGGCCAGCCGCATTCGATATAGTCAAAGCCGAAATCATCAAGTTTATGGACAATTTTGAACTTGTCTTCCAGGGAAAAAGAGACCCGTTCTCCCTGGCTGCCGTCCCTTAACGTGGTATCATAAACCTCAATCTTCATATTTCAAATAGTTTATCTCTTTTGCACCATCACTGTCAAAAAAGAGTTATTGACGGTTTGTAGTCAGAACGATTAAAATATTAAATTATGGCTGCCAAAGAAAAGGGAAAAGAGAAAGAATTGAAGTTTGAAGATGGTTTGAAGCGGCTGGAGGAGATTGTCGCCAAACTGGAATCCGGCAATCTTTCGCTGGATGATTCGCTTAAACTATTCGAAGAAGGCGTGAAACTGGTTCGTTTCTGCAATGAGCGGCTGGCAGGCGCCCAGCAGAAGGTGGAATTATTAACCAAGGACCAGGCAGGCAACGTTATCGGCAGCAAGCCGTTTGATTCTGATTCCGAAGAAGAAATTTAAAGCCAATGTGTTCCTCAACTGTCAAATAAATATTTGTAGTTGCCAACCTTGGTTGGCGTTATTAAAAGAGTCCAGCAAGCTGGACAACTACAAATTTGAATTGGTATAACAACTTTGGAAGAGAAGATAATAATCCGGGGCGCGCGGGAACACAACCTCAAGGATGTTGATTTAGAACTCCCCCGAAACAAACTAATCGTAGTTACCGGTGTGTCCGGAAGCGGTAAATCATCTCTGGCGTTTGACACTCTCTACGCCGAAGGTCAGCGCCGTTATATTGAAAGTCTTTCCGCTTACGCCCGTCAATTCCTGGAACAACTGCAGAAACCGGACGTAGAGCATATTTGGGGCCTGCCTCCGGCCATCGCGATTGAGCAGCGCCGTTCCAGCGCCAATCCCCGTTCCACGGTTGCCACCATCACCGAAATATACGATTACCTGCGTTTGCTTTTCAGCCGGGCGGGTATTCCGCATTGTCCTAAATGTAAGTTGGAAATAACGCGGCAGACCGTCCAGGAGATTACCGATAAAATTTTAAGCCTGCCTAAAGGCACCCCGGTGCAGATTTTGGCTCCGCTGGTTAGAGGACGGAAAGGGGAATACCAGGAACTTTTTATCCAGACGGCTAAAGCCGGATTTTTAAGGATGCGGGTTGACGGAAAGTTTTACGAGGTGAGCGAGCCGATTAAATTGAGCCGCTACAAGGTTCACAACATTGATGTTTTGGTGGACACTATTCCGGTTTCCGGTTTCGAAAAAGAGCGTATTACCGAATCGGTGGAGACCGGATTAAAATTAGGCAAAGGTATTCTGACGGCGAGTGCCGACGGAAAGGACGTTCTTTTTTCGGAACGGTACGCCTGCCCGAAATGCGGAGCCAGTTTTGAAGAATTCACCCCGCGGATGTTTTCTTTCAACAGTCCTTACGGCGCCTGCGCCGGCTGTAAAGGATTGGGGACCAAAATTGTCTTTGATCCGGACCTGGTCGTACCGGAAAAAAGGAAAACACTGAAAAACGGCGCCATCAAGCCCTGGCACAGCGCCGGTGGCCGAACTCTTTATTTTCATTACCGTTATCTCCTGCGGGATCTGGCAAAATCAGCCGGATTTACCCTTGACGACCGGTTCTGCGACCTTTCCAAAGAACAGAGAACGGCGCTTCTTTACGGAAGCCAGGAGTATGATTTTGAAGGCGTCATTCCCAGTCTGGAGCGGCGTTATCTGGAAACGGAGAGTGAATACCGTCGGGAGGACTTGTCTCATTATATGCGGCAACTGTCCTGCCCGGACTGCAAGGGCGCGCGGCTGAAACCGGAATCTTTGGCTGTGACTGTTGCTGACCGGAATATCTGGGACCTCTGCCGGATGTCGGTAGAGACGGCCATGAGTTTCTTTTCCGGCTTGAAACTTGACCAGCGCCGCGCCATTATCAGCAAACAAGTTACCAAAGAGATTCGCAGCCGGCTCCAGTTTTTGATTTCCGTCGGTCTGGAATACCTGACTCTGGACCGGGTGGGCCACACCCTGTCCGGCGGAGAGAGCGAGCGCATCCGGCTGGCAACCCAGGTGGGCAGCGGCCTGGTCGGTGTACTCTACATTTTGGACGAACCCAGTATCGGGCTTCATCAGCGCGATAACCGTAAACTTTTGACCACCCTGCGGGAACTTCGCGATCTGGGAAACACGGTGATGGTGGTGGAACATGACGAGGAGACGATTCGCAGCGCCGATTACCTGGTTGACCTTGGCCCTGGCGCCGGGATTTACGGCGGTAAGGTAGTGGCGGCCGGACCGCTTTCCGCGATTTTGTCGGCGCCGGATTCCATTACCGGCAAATATCTTAAGAAGGAACTGGAAATTCCGGTTCCCCGGAAGCGCCGGCCGTTTGATAAGCGGCGTTACATTGAGGTCAGGGGCGCCGAGGAGTTTAATTTGAAGAACATTGATGTTAAAATTCCGCTGGGCCTGTTTGTCTGCGTTACCGGTGTCTCCGGTTCCGGCAAGAGCACCTTGGTGGATGAGATTATCCACAAAGGCCTGCGCCGGATTCTTTATGACACCCGGGAATTGCCCGGAAAGCACAAGGATATTGTTAATGCCAATCTGGTGGATAAGGTTATTGAGGTTGACCAGTCGCCCATCGGACGCACTCCGCGCAGCAATCCGGCAACCTATACCGGCCTTTTTACCAGTACCCGGGACTTGTTCAGCCGTCTGCCGGAAGCGCGCCTGCGGGGTTATTCTTCCGGGCGCTTCAGTTTCAATGTCAAGGGCGGCCGTTGTGAAGCGTGCCAGGGCGAGGGGATAACCAAGATTGAGATGCACTTCCTGCCGGATATATTCGTACCCTGCGAGGTTTGTCACGGTACCCGTTATAATCGGGAAACACTAGAGATACTTTACAAAGGAAAGAGCATCGCGGAAGTTTTAAAGATGCAGATTCAGGAGGCGGCGGAGTTTTTTCGGAACATCCCCGGCATCAGTGTCAAGATAGACATCCTGAATGAGGTGGGGTTGGGTTACTTGGAATTGGGCCAGCCGGCCACCACCCTTTCCGGCGGTGAGGCGCAGCGGATAAAACTGGCGGCGGAGTTGTGCCGCAAGGGGAGTCAGGGCACGCTTTACCTTTTAGACGAACCGACCACCGGACTGCATTTTGCCGATATCCAGAAACTGCTCAATCTTTTAAACAAATTGGTTGATAAGGGAAGTGCGGTGGTGGTGATTGAACATAACCTGGACGTGATTAAGACCGCGGATTACATCATTGATTTAGGGCCGGAAGGCGGTGACCGGGGCGGTTACGTGGTTGCGGCCGGGACCCCGGAAGAGGTGGCGCGTAACCCGAAATCATATACCGGCCAGTATTTAAAACCATTATTATTCCCGTAGTCGTTGCGAGGGGCGAAGCCCCGCTGCAATCTCATCTTGAAAATGGGATTGCTTCGCTATGAATCGCTCGCAATGATATTATGAAAGGACTACCTCCAGAGTTCTGATTAATGTTACAATCAGTCCCAAAATACAAGGAGGCAGCCCTATGGAACAAGGATACCATATCGGTATTGATTTGCACAAAAGA
>JBAZEZ010000021.1:0-29713 GCA_041653615.1 Candidatus Ratteibacteria bacterium | reverse complement strand
AGATACAAAGTCGGGTGACAAAGACCAGGGACGGATATCAGGTGGCCGGTTTCATCCCGGCGGCCGCGATTCGTTTCTGGCCCCGGCCCGGGGTGAATATCCTTGCCGACCTGTGCCTCTTTACCTATGGGGAGACAGACTATACGAAAGGTTACTGGCACGGGACCTACGGCCAGGCCAACACCTGGGCGCGGGCGCGGTTGGGGGAAGACAAGAAAGCGGATAAGCCCCGGGAAACCGTTAGTGCCGCCCCGTCGGCCCCTAAGGTAGTGTTGCCCGCCAACACGGCCCAGGCATGCTTGAGAGTTGAAAACTGGATGCCGCAGGAGACGCACGGAGTGGGACGGGCGTCAGTGGCTTTTGACGCCGGTGAGATACTGCCCAACGGAAAGAAAGGCGCGATTGTCCTGCGCAACGACGGCCCGGAGGAAGAGGCGCAGCTGATGACCCGGTTTGATGAAATGGGTAAAAGACCGGGTTTACGGGTGTGGCTTAAAGGTACCGGAAGCGGCGCCAAGATAGAGTTGCGGGTCACCGGACGGGAAGGGAGCACCTGGCGGATGATTCTGAAGGATGATTTCCAGGGTTGGCAGCCGGTGGATGTGGTCTTAGACCGGTGTCAGCAAACCACCGAAGACTTCTGGAACGAGGTGTGGGAAAAATACGAAATTTACCGGCCGCTCTTGAACCGTCTGATTGTTCGGTTCGCGCGTCCGCTCTCCGGCATTAAGGTCGGGTTGGTGGAATATTTGCTGAAGTAAAGATTGCTGGAGTTTGTTGTCGCAGATTTCTGGCGGATTTATCCGTCGAAGTCCGTTTCAACGGACGTAGGCGGAGAGGGTGAGATTCGAACTCACGAGGCGATAAATCGCCTACCGGTTTTCGAGACCGGCCCCTTCAACCGCTCAGGCACCTCTCCGTTTCAATTCCGTTTTGATTCACACAGCCCGTCGTTGCCTTTCTCTACTTTTTTTGAACGCAAAAACAAAAAGAAGACAGATTTCTCTCTTAATCCATAAAACAAAAACGCAAGGTTTAAACCTTTATTATAGCATAAAATGCCGTTTCCGGATACGAAATTTACCGGTTGCTCTTGAACCGTCTGATTGTTCGGTTCGCGCGTCCGCTCTCCGGCATTAAGGTCGGATTGATGGAATATTCGCCCTGGTATTTGACAAGAAAAAAGAGTAGGGGTTATAATATTCGTTTGCAAAATGAAAACCCTATAGGAAAACCGGTTCTTTGACAATTTGATCTGTAGCCAAGCAAGATAAGGGTGTTTGGTGGATGCCTTGGCGAAAGCCAGCGATGAAGGACGTGGCTAACTGCGATAAGCCTCGGGGAGTCGTTAACAGACTTTGATCCGGGGATTTCCGAATGGGGCAACCCCTGAAGGTAAACCCTTCAGATTCCTGTCTGAATACATAGGGCAGGAAGGCGAACCAGGAGAATTGAACCATCTCAGTATCCTGAGGAAGAGAAAACGAAGTGATTCCCCCAGTAGCGGCGAGCGAACAGGGATGAGCCTAAACCTAACAGGCGTAATAGTCTGGATGACGTTGTTTGTTAGGGGTTGTGGGAGGAAGTTGGGTCGGGGTCCAGCCCGGCCGCCGAGTTACAAACCGAAAGTTTAGCCAAACAGACTGGAAAGTCTGACCAGAGAAGGTAATAGTCCTGTAGGCGAAAAACTGACGGCTCGGTGAACTTTTTTCCCGAGTAACGCGGAACCCGAGAAGGTCCGCGTGAATCCAGCCCGACCATGGGCAAAGGCTAAATATGTGCTTTCGACCGATAGTGAACTAGTACCGCGAGGGAAAGGCGAAAAGAACCCCGGAAGGGGAGTGAAATAGAACCTGAAACCAAACACTTACAACCAGCGGGAGGGCTATGTCCCAAAGTCGCAAGACTGCGGGAAATGCCTCACCGCGTGCCTATTGAAGAATGAGCTGACGAGTTACGATGCGCAGCAAGGTTAAGCCGTTTTAAGCGGCGGAGCCGTAGCGAAAGCGAGTCCTAATCGGGCGTCTAGTTGCGTAGCGTAGACCCGAAGCCGGGTGATCTACCCTTGGTCAGGATGAAGTCCTGGTAATACGGGATGGAGGTCCGAACCGGTGTTGGTTGAAAACAACTCGGATGAACTGAGGGTTGGAGTGAAAGGCTAATCAAACTCGGCGATAGCTGGTTCTCCCCGAAATAGCTTTAGGGCTAGCCTTCCGGAATTAGAGAACGGGGGTAGAGCTACTGGATGGATGCGGAAGGGCACCACCCTTCCTATTCCAACCAAACTCCGAATACCGTTTTTCTGTACCGGGGGAGTCAGACAGCGGGGGCTAAGCTTCGTTGTCGAAAGGGAAACAGCCCAGACCGCCGACTAAGGTCCCAAAATACAAGCTAAGTGGTAAAGGAAGTGTGTTCACCCAGACAGCCAGGAGGTTGGCTTAGAAGCAGCCATCCTTTAAAGAAAGCGTAATAGCTCACTGGCCGAATACCCGCAAGGGTGTGAATGCGCGCCTAAAATTCAACGGGGCTCAAGCTTGTTACCGAAGTCGCGGAATATTGTTCGTCAAGAATGGTATTGGTAGGGGAGCATTCCCTATGCCTGCGAAGCCTGACCGTGAGGACAGGTGGAGGTATGGGAAGCGAGTATGTCAGCATAAGTAGCGAAAATCCCGATGGAAACTCGGGACGCCGAAAGTCTAAGGTTTCCTGGGGAAGGTCAATCCGCCCAGGGTTAGGCGGTGGCTAAGTCGAGGCCGAAAGGCGTAGATGATGCACAGCCGGTTAATATTCCGGCCCTGCCGTAACGGCGTTATCAGCGATGAGGGGAAGCAGTAAGATAGACCATCCGCTTATTGTATTGCGGTCTAAGTCGGCTGGGAGTGGCTCTCAGGTAAAACCGGAGGGCTGTCCCGCAAGGGAAAACTCTCGACGGCGAATGGTGCCCAATTCCACGGATGCGGGACACTGGTCGAGTCAAACTGCCAAGAAAAGCCTCTAAGCGAGTCGTTGTGGCAACCGTACCGCAAACCGACACAGGTAGACTGGCAGAATATGCTAAGGCGCTCGGGATAATTCTCGTTAAGGAACTCGGCAAAATTGCCCCGTAACTTCGGAAGAAGGGGTGCCTGAGTAGTTTTTAGTGTAAACTGGAAACGAAAAGGCCGCAGTGAAATGGCTCCTGCGACTGTTTAATAAAAACACAGGTCCCTGCTAAGTCGCAAGATGATGTATAGGGACTGACACCTGCCCGGTGCCGGAAGGTTAACGTGAGGGGTTAGGCGCAAGCCGAAGCTCTGATCTGAAGCCCCGGTAAACGGCGGCCGTAACTATAACGGTCCTAAGGTAGCGAAATTCCTTGTCGGGTGAGTTCCGACCTGCACGAATGGTGTAACGACAGGAGCGCTGTCTCAACGAGAAACCCGGTGAATTTGTGATAACCGTGAAGACGCGGTTTACCCGCAACAAGACGAAAAGACCCCGGAACCTTAACTATAACTTGTCATTGGGTTTTAAAATAATATGTGTAGGATAGGTGGGAGGCTTTGAAGTTCCGGCGCTAGCCGGGATGGAGCCAACGGTGAAATACCACCCTTATTCTTTTGAAATTCTAACCTCTTCCTGTGAATCCAGGAAAGGGACAGTGGCAGGCGGGTAGTTTGACTGGGGCGGTTGCCTCCTAAAGAGTAACGGAGGCGCCCAAAAGTCACTTCAGGCCGGTTGGCAATCGGCTGTTGAGTGTAAAGGCATAAGGTGGCTTGACTGCGAGAGAGACATCTCGAGCAGAGGCGAAAGCCGGGCTTAGTGATCCGGTGGTTCTGTATGGAAGGGCCATCGCTCATCGAATAAAAGGTACTCTGGGGATAACAGGCTTATCACGTCCAAGAGTTCATATCGACGACGTGGTTTGGCACCTCGATGTCGGCTCACCGCATCCTGGGGCTGAAGCAGGTCCCAAGGGTTGGTCTGTTCGCCCATTAAAGCGGTACGTGAGCTGGGTTTAGAACGTCGCAAGACAGTAAGTGACCTTGCTGTCTTTAAATTTGGCTGTATGCTGGAAACTCTGGTGTATCTCGCAGTACTCAATGTAGTGCGACCCTTTCAGGGTCGCCAATTAGCGAGGCTGAAAGCCTCGCACTACGAAAAAGAGTGAAAATCTGTCGAGCGCAGACAATCAGCAGGGAAGTCCTTATTTTTAAGGATCCCTCAGAGACTATACGCCAAAGATCCGAAAGGATTAAGATATAGTCCGAACTTACGGGCGACCGTAAGAGTCTTACTGAAAAGTAAGACCGCCCTCCGCGCGAATTGGGGGTTAGTAGTTCCGAGAGGAATGAAAGTAACAGAATTGTCGGTCTCTATCTGTTGCGGGCGTTGGAGATTTGAAGGGGAGCTGTCCCTAGTACGAGAGGACCGGGATGGACGAACCGCTGGTGTTCCAGTTGTTCCGACAGGAGCAATCGCTGGGTAGCTATGTTCGGACCGGATAAGCGCTGAAAGCATCTAAGTGCGAAGCCGACCCCAAGATTAGATCTCCCTCTCTCAGTCGTAAGATTGAAGGACTAAAGGCCTCAAGAAGATTACTTGTAGATAGGCCGGAGGTGTAAGTTCCGTAAGGAATTGAGCCAACCGGTACTAATAGGCCGTGTGGCTTGGCTATGGATCAATTTGTCAAATGACGGGTTTTTAAAAAAGCCCCGGCCATTTTTTAATGGTTTGGGGCTTTTTTCTTGAGAAGTGACGGGGAACCTTGTTTTTGATTTTTAATCTGTGATATACTTTTAACGTGAGCGGTATTTCATCTGTCATTCTGAGCGCAGGCGAAGGATCTCGCTGTTGAAAATAGATTCTTCGCAAGAACGGCTCAGAATGACAATCGGCGGTCAAGGGAGGGGTATGAAAAAGTATCTGGGAGTTGTTCGGGTTTTGTTTTTGGTTTTTACTCTTTCCTTAATCTGGGGAGGAAATTTATGCTATGCCGGCCCTCCTCTCGTGCCCCAGGTTACCAAGTGGAGATTAACCAACCCAGCGGATGCGATTTCCATTGACACTTATCTTGTTATGCCTAACGCGGATGAATTGAATCCGCTGAAGAGAGCGCTTTACATCAAGCCTACCCAGAGTGACAGCAGTCAAAATTCAGGGGAGGATGTAATTATTGAAAATGCTTTTGGGTTGGAGGACGATGCGGTTCAAGGTCCGTCAAGCATGTTTGGAGGTTCCGGGGAAAGCTTCGGGATGATGCTGATGAGTCTTACAACGGATAACATTCAGTATCTTACCGGTGTTGATACGGTAATTAATTACACCGATGAATTTTTAGGCGGCACGGCCGTTGATGATGTCAATCCCGATACAAGATTTTACGGTCCGATTAATTACCATAATTTTTCCAGTGGTCTGCCGGCCGGAACGGAACTGGAGGTAACGGTTGCCCTGAACGGGCACAAACCGCATTTCATCGGTGTTCTGGGCGCGGACGCCGACATACAATATGACGTGGCAGCCGATACGATATTGATTACCGCCAAGACCGTGATAGGCGCAACCGCCGCAGATACCGAGAACTTCGAAGGTCAGGTGATAACCTCTTACTTTGGCTTCTGCGTTAACTCCGATACGGAACTTTTCGGAACCACTCCGTTAAAGATAATCGGTCAGACCGATGTCTGGGTGGGAGACTTTAATCTTTTCGCGCCCGGTTCGGATGCGGTCAGTTATCAGGGCGGCGGTTCGGCCGGGACGTTGGGAAGTTCCAGCGCCCTCTTCGGTTTTACTGCCTGGGGCCAGACCGGATACACCCGGCATGCCAGCATCTTTATTCCCGACGACAGCCTTGCGGCTATCTTCGGGTCCGGAGTAACACCTTCAACGTCGCTTACCGGTTTTGCCAACAACGCCGCAGTTTCCACGACGGTTACCGCCGGAACTAATTTTGGCGTCTCCGGCCAAACCTTTGCTTTCAACTATACCTTTGCTTCCGGAAAGGACGCGGGCGTCGGGGTTACACCGGAAAGCACCGGCGACAGCGGTTCTCTCCCGGTCGGTCCCCTGGCCGTCGGTGTATCCGCTCTGCTGGGCTGGTGGAAACGCCGGAAAGAGTAAGTATTTTAATATAAATAAAAAGGGGCAGTCCTTTTTTGAAAGGACTGCCCCTTTTTATTTTTGTCCTATTTTTAATTCGTATAACAACGCCAAGCAAGCTTGGCAACTACAGCATTTGATATTATTTGTAGCCGTTCCGCCTTAGACGGGCTCTGTTAAATGTAGGGGAGGGGCTGTGTCCCCTCCCGTGGGCGGGGATTTAACCCCGCCCCTACACAAAAGATACCGAGCGCCGAGCCAAGTTCGGCAACTACAATTTATTTTTCTGTTCTTTACCGGTAATCCTGGGTTTTATTTTGTGCCTGTTTTTTAATTTTTCCAGACGCGCAAACTTTTTGGTGGTTCCCCGTTTCTCTTCCTGTTTCTTCTCTTTCCGGTTTAAGAATTTGCCGGCAAACCTCGCCGCGTTCGGCTGGAGAAGCATCCGTTGGAGCGTTTTTTCCTTCCCCTTGGCCGAATAGACCTCCGCTCCGGTCAGGGGGTCTATTCCGGTCCAATACATACAGCCGGAGAGTGTCATGGGCAGAGGCGTGAAGTCCTGTACCTGTTCCAAAAAGTGTCCGAAACCCCGGACGTATTCCCTTAAAAGCCGCATGTGTTCCACCTGACAGCCGGGATGGCTGGACATAAAATAAGGTACCAGGTAGAGTTCTTTTCCCGCCTGCCGGGCTGATTTCTTAAAACTATCCCGAAAAAGTTGGAATAATTCGTTATCCGGTTTGTGCATCTTTTCCAGTACCGGCCGGCTGATATGTTCCGGAGCAACCTTCAGGTGTCCGCCGATGTGGTGCCGGCATAATTCCGGAAGGTATTCCTGACACGGGTCGGCCAGTACCAAGTCGTGCCGGATGCCGGTGCTTACAAAAACGTGTTTTACGGCCCGTACTTTCAGGCCGGAAGCGAGTGCTTCCAGGTGTTTCGCGCCGTTAAATTTAAATAAAGAGCAGATGGTCGGATAAAGACAGCTGTTGCGATTGCAGGTCCCGGAAAAACGCCGGCACGACGCGCCGTACATATTTGCCGTCGGTCCGCCGACATCGCTGATTGTACCGCGAAAATTATCCATTCGGGAAATCCTTTTCATCTCTTCCAGGATGGAGTCCAACGACCGGTTTTGCACAATTCGGCCCTGATGACTGGCCAGGGTGCAGAAAGCGCACCCGCCGCCGCAGCCCCGATGGCTGGTGATGGAAGTTTCCACGGAAGCAAGCGCCGGCACGCCGGACATCCGCTTATAGGCCGGGTGGCTTGTCCGCGTAAAAGGCAGGCTGTAGATGCGGTCCAGTTCCGCGGTTGCCAACGGTAAAGCCGGCGGCATCTGGACGAGGAACCGTTTGGCGGAAGGTTGGACGATGGGCCGGCCGGAACGGAAATCCTGGTTTAAGTACCAGAGTCCGAATGATTCCGCGAATACTTTTTTATCCGCTATCGTTTCTTCTTCGGAAGGCAGCATCAGATGTCCTTCCGGCAGGTCGGAGGGGTTTGAGGTTATCCAGACGGTACCGGCCAGGTTGCGTATTGCCGCGGCCGGTTCACCGGCGGAAAGGCGCCGGGCAATCTCGATGACTGTTTGTTCGGCCATTCCGTAGGCAATCCAATCCGCCCGGGTATCCAGGAGGATTGACCGCCGCGCCTGGTCGGACCAGTAATCATAATGTGCCAGCCGCCGCAGAGACGCCTCAATTCCACCCAGGACGATGGGTATGCCGGGGAATGCTTCCCGGACACGGTTGGCGTAAACGATGGTGGCGCGGTTGGGCCGTAAATCAATCTTGCCGCCGGGCGAGTAGGCGTCAACCTTCCGCCTGTTTCCGCTGGCCGTGTAGTGGGCCATCATCGAATCCAGGCATCCGGCGGTGATTCCTACAAAAAGACGCGGCCGGCCGAAGGCGAGAAACGGCTCTTTGGAATGCCAGTCCGGCTGGGCCAGGATAGCTACCCGGTAACCGGCGGCTTCCAGCACCCGGCCGATTAAGGCGGCGCCAAAGGCCGGGTGGTCTACGTAAGCATCCCCGGACACAAGTAAAATGTCAATTGCGTCCCAGTTTCGTTCTCGAACTTCTTCCGGTGTGGCGGGTAGAAATTTGTTCATTTTTTTGAGGGAAAAGCGCAACTCGCCGGAGTTTGGCGAAGTCTGACGGCCTCTTTACTATTATACACCGTTTCAACGGTAATAGGGAATTTTTTCCGGATAATTAATTGACAGAAAATATTCCCCGGTGGTTTAATATGGGCAGGCAGCGCGGGAATTTACCGCCGCCGGAAAACCAAATTTTAAAAACATGGACTTTGATAAAAACAGAAAAATAGCGCTGCGGGAATTGAGCGAGTCCCTGAGTAATATCAACGAAAAAGAAGCGGGAGAGTTTCTGGACCGGCTCCTGAAATCTCGTCGGATTTTCGTTGCCGGCGCGGGCAGAAGCATGTTAATGCTTCAGGCTTTCGCCCAAAGGTTGCGGCACCTGGGAAAAGAGAGTTATGTAGTCGCTGAAACCGTAACTCCGGCCATCGGGAAGGGTGACCTCCTGGTGGTTGCCTCCGGTTCCGGGAAGACCGGCGGCGTCATAAATATTTTGAAATTGGCCGGAAAACACAAAGCAGACATAGTTTTCATAACCGCCTCTTCGTCTCCTTCCCCGGAAAAGACGGTCAGCCTGATTGTAACTATTCCCGGTGTTTTTTCCTCCCGTCAGTTAATGGCTTCTCTTTTTGAACAAACCCTGCTCCTTTTCTGCGACAATATTTGCCTGGCTCTTAAAGGTCGGCTGAAGGTTTCGGAAACGCAGATGCGGAAGAACCACGCCAATTTAGAGTAATTATTTTGGGACGCAGATATGCGCCGGAACAGCAGGATAATACGAAACGGGAATTTTTCAGAGTATTTCAAAAACAATCTTTAATCTGTATCTGCGGTAATCCGCGAAAATCTGCGTCGGATTATTTTTGGTTGAAGGCGGCATAGTTTTGTGGTAAAATTTTAAATTGTGACACTCTAAACTAATCAGTGTTCAAAAATTAGAATATACCGGCAGAAAAATGAGAGCGATTGACGTTCAGGAACTTCGTACCAATTTTGACGATACGCCGGTTTTGAAAGGGGTTAATTTTTGGGTTGATGAAGGCGAAACAACGGTAATCGCCGGAATCAGCGGTTCCGGCAAGACAGTTCTTTTAAAAACCGTCGTCGGCCTGCTTGCGCCGACAAGCGGAAAGATACTTATTCACGGAAGGGACATTGCCGGATTTTCCCAGAGGAACTGGAACGACATCCGTCGGGAAATAGGCATGGTTTTTCAGGGTAACGCTCTTTTTGACTCGCTGCCGGTTTGGGAAAACGTCGGTTTTTACCTTCTGGAGCATACCAACTTGCCGGTCGAAGATATTCGCAAAAAGGTGACCCACAGCCTGGATTTGGTTGACCTGAAGGGTACGGAAGATTTACAGGTGGATGAATTGAGCGGCGGGATGAAAAAACGGGTGGCGCTGGCGAGAACGCTCATTTTTGAACCGAAAACTATTTGTTATGATGAACCAACCGCCGGTCTGGACCCGCTGACCGCGGAAAGTATCGAAGACCTGATACTGGATATCCAGAAAAAACTGGGTACCGCGACCCTGATGGTTACCCACGACCGTCACCTGACTTTTCGGGTGGCTAACCGCATCGGCGTGCTTTCCGAAGGAAAGGTGGTCGGGTTCGGAACTACCTTGGAAATTAAAGAAGGCAAGGATAAAATTGTCCGGGAGTTTTTTCGCCTTTGGGAATTGTCCGGGAATTTTTGCGCCTCTGGGAGGAGTAGGGAATGAAAAGATTGACACTGGAACTGCGGGTTGGGTTCTTTGCGGTGCTGGCGATTTTACTTATACTCATTTTTGCTATTGTTAAGGGGCAATTTTCATTTCAGAGGGGTGGTTATGAAGTGAAAGCCGTTTTTAAATATGTGGCCGGCGTTGACCGGGGTTCTCCGGTCCACGTGAGCGGTGTAAGCGTAGGCGAAGTCAAGAAGGTTGTCGTTGATTATTCCAAAGACCCCCGCGTCTTGGTAACACTGTACCTTGACCGTTCGGTTAAGCTCGGACGTCATTCGCAGGTTTTTATCCGCAGTTTCGGATTAATCGGCGAAAAGTACGTGGAGATAATTCCTACTTCGCTTACCGATACCCCGCTTATTCAGCCTAATGAAACACTGTCCGGAACCGAACCGCTTCCCATAGACCGATTGCTGGCGATGGGCGAAGATCTGGGCCGGAATATCCAGGGCATGGTTTCCTCGGTGGATAAAATATTCGGCGACCCGAAATTCAAGGAAGGACTCTATACTACATTGGACCAGATTAAGGTTATGTCTATTCAGGGAAATAAAACTTTGGCCAGTATTCAAGCGGCAGCCATGGATTTACAATCAGCTTCAATCAAGGCGCAGGAATTGCTCTATTCCGCTCAGGATGTCGTGGAACAGACCAAGCCGGCGCTGGTCCAATCTCTCTTAAACTTTCAGATTGCTTCCGCCGGTCTGGCATCCGTTTCCCAGCAGATGTCAGAAGTAATGACCAAAATCCAAGGTGATGACAGCACCCTGGGGCAATTAATTTCTTCCGGCGACCTTTATCGGAAAATGGATAAGTCGCTGACGGATTTGGAAAAATCCGCCGGCCGGTTTGCGGCCGCGTCTGAAAACATTAAGGACCTTTCCCTGGACGTTAAAACCGGAAAGGGAAGCGCCGGAAAATTTTTGACCAGCGACGAACTTTACAACGAGGTAAAAGGTTTTATTTCTGATCTTCGGGCAAAACCCTGGCGATTATTGCGACCAGGTTCGTAGAAACAGTGAATAGTGAATCGTGAACGGTAAAAGATTAAATACGTAATTACCATTCACAATTCACGGTTCACCATTTACAATTATTGAGGGGGTATATTATGGGTTTACTTATCATTCGGCTTTTTTTCTTTGGTTTCGCATTACTAACCGGTCGCTATGTGGCGCCTCCGGGCATGGAGTTTTCCGGCGCCCTGTTTGGTTTGGCTGGTGCCGGAACTATCGTTCTCTTGGAAATAATTATGGAAAAGATTCCGGCGCGGCGCATCTTCCTGGGCGCGATCGGTCTAATTGTCGGCCTGATTTCGGCACGGCTTCTCTTTGAAATGATTCTCCTTATCCCGCCGCGGGTTGAAATTCAATATTACGTGCGGTTCTTTCTTTATTATCTCTTTTCTTACCTGGGCGTGACCATCGCTTTGCGATATACCGGTAAGTGGAACTTGCTTTCCGGCGCAGCGGATGAAGCCGAAAAGATACCGCCGCTCCTCCTGGACAGCAACGTAATTATTGACGGTAGATTGCTGGATTTGTCCCATACCGGATTCATGGATTACCGCCTGGTTGTTCCCGGTTTTATTATGAAGGAACTGCAGACGATTGCCGATTCGTCCGATGACCTTAAACGACAGCGGGGCCGGCGGGGGCTGGAAATGCTCAACCGACTGCGCCGCGACCCTGAAATTAAGATTATCATCGATGATATTGACTTTCCGAATATTACCGGGGTGGACGCCAAATTGATTCAACTGGCCCGGACTTCCCAGGCCCGCATTTTGACCAATGATTATAATTTAGCCAAAATCGCCGAAGTCCAGAACATCAAAGTGCTTAATCTCAATAATCTTTCCACGGTCCTCAAGCCCCGGTATGTCCAGGACGAACGCCTCCTGATTAAAATTATAAAAGAAGGCAAAGAATCAGACCAGGGCATCGGCTACCTTGAAGACGGTACGATGGTTGTCGTGGAAGGCGGCCGCAAACATATCGGAGAATCTTTGGAGGTGGTTATCGCCAACACGATTCAAACTGCCACCGGCCGGATGCTCTTCGCGGAATTACCTTAGTTATGAAGGGGTTGCCACAGAATAAAATTAATGAAAAGAGAACAACGCGGCTTAATTGATGCGCTGGGCCATCGGCTTCTTGCTTTTATCCATTTCGTCGGTTCGCTGGCCCTAATTCTGGTAAAAGTAATAATCGCCCTTTTGACCGGTCGGCTCCGGCTGGTTCCGTTTTTACAGGAATGCGACATCTTCGGCAACCGCTCCTTCTGGACCGTCGCTATAATTTCTTTCTTTTTTGGAATGGTCGTGGCCATGGAATCGGCCACTCCCTTAAAGCTGACCGGCGGAGAACTTTACGTCAGCACCATTGTCACTCTCTCCGCGGTTCGGGAATTAGGCCCGGTTCTGGTGGCGTTTCTGCTTGCGGGCCGGGTGGGGTCTGCCATCGCGGCGGAAATCGGCACGATGAAGATTACCGAGCAGATCGATGCCTTGAATACCCTGGCGGTTGACCCGGTTGAGTACCTGGTTGTACCTAAATTTGCCGCCGCGTGCCTGATGCTGCCGGTTCTGACCATAATGGCCGACGCTCTGCAAATCCTAGGCGGCTACGTAATCGGCACGACTACCCTGAACCTAAACACCAGTCTCTTTTTCTTTCAGGCCTTCCGTTTCGTCACCCCCAAAGATATCATGATCGGTCTTTTGAAGGCATTGATTTTTGGAATAATTATCGTAATTGTCTCCAGCCGGGAAGGTCTTTTTGCCGAAGGAGGAGCCAGAGGGGTGGGCCGGGCAACAACTCTGGCGGTGGTAATCTCGCTCTTTATGGTTATTGTCGCAGACCTTGTAATTACCGCACTCTTTTACTTTATTTGATTATTTTTCCAATTCCCGCAGATTTAGTTTCGGAAGGTCCAATGTCGGGTCAAGGGCGAGCGCTTTCAAGAACTCTTCTTTCGCCTCCGATTTTTTTCCCTCCTGAAAATAGATCGTACCTAAGGTATTGCGCACCAGCGGCTGGTAATCATCCAATCGGAGAGAATACTTCAGGTATTTTTCCGCGTCCGTAAAAACCCCGGCCTGTGCCAAAGCTAAACCCATGTTTCCGTATCCCGGCGGCCAGTAAGGGTGGTAAACAATAACTCGGTTATAATAACGAACGGCTTCTTCAAAACGGCCGACACCCAGATAGGTGTTGCCGGCCATAGTAAGCAAGTTACGATTCTGCGGCTGAAAACTTAACGCTTTTTCGATATATAAAACCGCCTGTTTTCGGTTTCCGGCCTCAAAAGCGGCAAAACTTTTTTGACCGTAAAAATCGGCTTGAATCGGCAGCCAGGCGAAACCGTAAGCGGAGACGCCTAGAACAACGATAAATCCTACCATTGTTCTCTCCCGCGTTTTGCGGCTTAAAATAAAGAACCGGGTTTCTTCTTTTCCGAAGACCATCAAGAAACCGATAAAAAGCCAGAAAAGAAAGAGGGTTGCCGGTTTTTGCAGCGGCGACGAAAGCAGCGCTGCCGTCAGAATGCCCAAGATGGACGCCGTCAGGAAAAACGGCAGAAATTCATTCTTTTCTTGGGCCGTCCGCCAACTGATTCTGACGGCAAAGAACAAAAGGAGCGCCAAAAAAATCAAAAAGGAAACACCGCCCGGTATTCCGGTTTCCGCCAGGATTTGCAAGTATTCGTTATGGCTGTTTCCGGCCTCAATCTGCCCGTGGAACCGCCTCTTTAATTCCTCGCTGTGGTAGAGCGGGAGGACTTCGCCGAGATTACCGGTGCCTACCCCGACAACCGGATGTTTGCGGAAAGCCGCAAGCGTCGCCTGCCAGATGAGTATTCGGCTGCGCAGAGAGGAAGGAATCTCCGTGGTGTCATTCTGAAACGGCTGTTGAATAGTCGCATTCTTTCCGCCGATTATCTTTTCTTCGGGCAAATTATAATTACGCGCGAAGAATAATCCGGTCAACAACAGGAGCAGGGCGGCCGTACCCGCAAACCAGCGCCTCGTTTTTTGCCGAGGTAGTGCCGTGGTAAACCCCAAGACAAAAAATAACGCTATAATCAAGGCGAAATACGACCCCCGCGTATGGGTCATAATGAAATGGGTGTAGACAAAAGGCAGTCCGGAGAGGCTAAAGCCGCGCACCAACCTAATTTTTTGATTCCTCCTCCCTGGCGGGAGAGGCGTGGTGGGGGTGGTGTAAAAAAATGCTCCGTACATCAGCAGCGGTATTATCATTAACTCATATTCCGCGGCTGGATTCCGGTGCCCGAACGTGGCGATGGCGCCCCGGAAAGGTCCCGGCAGTGAGATAAAATCGCGGCCAAATGCTTGGAAGATACCGTAAACGGCTATCGGCAAGGCAGAGAATATCAGGAAAAGGATGAGATGTTTTATTTCAAAATCTTCCCACCGGGTGGAAATTAAAAAGCAGAGACTGAATCCCAAAACAAGGGTACTGATATTCACAAGTCCTAACTGAAGATTAACTGTGCCGTCCAGGGAAAGAAGACTAAAAAAGAAGAAAGCGAACCAGGGAAAGATAAACGCCGGCAGAAAAAATTTTACCTCTTTTTTGCGTTCTCTTTTTGGGTTGTTTCGGGCAAGAGAAATGGTCTCAATCAGAAAAATCAGGAGTATTCCCCACCGCCACATCAACCACTTAGGCAATTCGTATCCATCGTGGAGGAAAGATAGGAAGACCAGGGGCATGAGAATAACCAGTCCCGCCAAAATCCGCTTATTAATATGCATTTCTGAATGCCAGGGGCGTCGCCAGCAGGATAACCACGTCCAGCCAGATGCTCCAGTTCTCGATGTAAAAGAGGTCGTAAGCCAAACGTTCCTCAGGCATCAGGTGCCCCCCGCGCAGGCCGTGAATCTGCGCCCAGCCGGTAAGCCCGGGTTTCACCTTTAACCGGCGTTCAAAATCAGATACCTGGAAATAAGGTACATCTGCCAGCGCGATTGGACGCGGGCCTACCAAGCTCATCCGGCCGGCCAACACATCAAAAAACTGGGGTAGTTCATCCAGGTTAAGATGGCGCAGCACACCGCCTACCCGGGTAAGCCGGCTGTCGTCTTTGTCGGTCCAGGCCGCGCCGCCGTCCGTCGGATACATCGTGCGAAACTTGATAATTCGAAACGTTTTTCCGGCGTAACCGGTACGCTCCTGTCTGAAAAATACCGGGCCGGGTGAAGTCAGTTTCACCAGTAGGGAAATAACCAGGAAAACCGGGGAAAAAATAATTATCAGGATAGCGCTTAAAAAAATGTCCAATGTCCTTTTGACCAGTCGGTTACCGAACTTTTCCAGCGCGGTTTCGGGAAAGGTCAGCAGGGGTAAACCCGCCAGGGAATCAAAGGAAGCGGTGCTGCGGGAAATCTCGTAATTTTCCGGTAGGAAAAAAACTTTAACCCCTTTTTCCTTGGCGCGGTTCAGTAAGTCGGAGACTATCTGGGCTGGTATTCTTTCCGCGCAGATGATACCGGTCAGTTCGCCGGAGCCGAGGTATTTTTCCAGCCCGGCCAAAATTTCTCCCCCGGACGGGTCCAGAAATCCCAGTATCCGGCAATGAATTGCGTGACGGTCCAAACGTTCTTTCAGGTGTTCCCCGGTCGTTGGATTTGCCAGAATCAGCAGTCCGGCCGGTTTCCCGGTGAAAAAACCGGAGCGCAGGAAAACCAGGCGGAAGAGATAGAGAAAGATGAAACTGAAACTGAGGGCCAGCCCAACCACCAGCCGCGAGAATTCCATCCCGCGATAAAAGAACGTTCCGCTCAACAAAAGCACGGTTGCCCAGAATGTCCCTTGGATGAGGCGCAGGTTGACAATGAGGAATTCCGGAAAATCATCCCGCCGGTAAAGTCCGAACGCTTTTAAGATAATAACCCAACCGACGGCAAAGAGGCCGGCCATCCTGACGTAAACAGACAGAGGCGGGGCGACCCGGTCCGGGAAGAGGCCGCTGAAAAAACGAAGGTAGTAACTAAAAAGAAAGGAACCGAAGATTATCGCGGCGTCAATTAAATACTTCAAATCAATCTTTCGTTTCTGCATGGCGGATAATATCTTACCACATCGCTTTTTTGTAAACCAGCAATGTATCTCCGGCTATTTTGTCCCAGTTGTAATTCCGGGTAATGGCATCCCGCCCGGAACTCTTTTCCGCATCCGTAATACCCCGCGCGAGTAATTCCGTCATTTTCCGAGACAGCATCTCAACATCTCCGGCCGGGAAAAACCGGATTTCCGGCAGAGCCACTTCGCGGTTTGCCCGGATATCGCTGGCCAATACCGGGATACCGTAACTCATCGCTTCCAACAGCGCCAGCGACAGGCCTTCATAATATGACGGTAATACGAAGAGGCCGGCGTTGGAATAAAGTTCCGATAGGGGATTGCCGGACATTTTACCGGTCAGCACTACCCCGGTAGTCTCCCGCCCCATCTTTTCAATCCTCCGGCTGTGACCATCCCGGTGGTCCGCGCCGCCGGCAATTACCAATTTTAAACCATTATTTTTAATTTTCCGGTAGGCGGTAATCAAATCAACCAAACCTTTTTCCGGTACAAAGCGCCCGGCGGTAAAGAAATATTTTCCCGGTTCCAAGCCGTATTTCTTGAGAGTTTCTCCGGGAGAGACCAACCGGACCGGTTCAATCCCGTTGGGAATTACATGTATTTTTTTTATTCGGCCGTATTTTTCGGCTAAGTCTCCGGCTATCCACCCGGCAACCACAATTACTGCATCGGCAAATTTCAGGGCTGACCATTCGCCGGTTTTCAGGAAAAAACGGGCAAAACCGTTCCATTTTTTCCGCCGGTAGTCCGGGCCGTGGTGGGTAACCACCACCTTTAAACCCATTAATCTGGCCAGCGGAACCAAAAGCGACGGTCCGATACCGTGAAAATGAACGATGTCCGGTGAACACAGTCGGCCGCGGATAAGTCCGGAGAAGGTATGGACGAGAGCTTCCAGGTGTTTTTGTTTCGGCGACCAAAGGTAGAGGAACCGGACTCCTTTCTGCTCCAAAACCCTTTGCGGATTGCGGATGTAGGAACTTCGGGCCGCGACCGTTACCGCGCAGCCCATCCGGGCCAGCCGCGGATAAAGTTCTTCGCAATGCTTCTCCACTCCGCCCGGCACACCGGGGAAACCCCTGGTCCCAAGCACCAGAACTTTTATTTTACCCAAGTTTTTTATTTGAAAACTTATTTTTTATTACCCAGAATACGGGTTTCCAGGGTCGTTGTTTCATTGCCGGCGCGGCGGTACCGATCATCCAGCATTGCCGGTTGCAAACCTTTACCCGGCGTCTTATCTCCTGCGCTTTATCCCCATACCAGATTTCGGCAAAACTTTTTTCGTGCAGGTTGCCGAAACTATTGTCGCGGCTGTCGCTCCGCATACCGTTACAGGGCCTTATTTCACCCCAGGGGTCCAGAAAGAAGGTGCTTGTACCGGCCCCGCAGGGAAGCAGGCGCCGGCCTCCCCGGATATAGTTGATGAGTCCGTAATTAAAATAAGCCCGGAACCAATCTTTTGGTTTGCTACTCCCCAGGAGTTCCCGGGTCAATTCCGCAAACGACTTAATTGCCTCGCCCCGTTTCTTTATCCGGTTATCATCCTTATGAAAGTAGTACGAATTGTGGACCGCGGCCGTGGCGAATTCCACCCGCATTTTTCTGGTCAGCTGGTATAATTCCGGCAGGTCCCCAAAATTTTGGTCGGAAACCGTTATGCCGACGCCGATGTCGCGGCGGCCCATCCGCTGGAGCTCCAGAAGTGTCTTCAGGCCGTGATTAAACCCATCCTTAAGCCCCCGCAGTTCGTCGTTAACCGCCGGCAGGCCCTCCAGGCTGATGCGAAAGCCGATATCTTTATGTTCTTTGGCCAGGTTGATTATCCGCTCGGTCAAATAGCCGTTGGTACTGATAACAATTCGTTTTGTCCGTTTCTTCAAGATAGCGACAATTTCACCGATATCTTCCCGGATAAACGGCTCCCCGCCGGTAATATTGCAAAAAGAGAGCGCCGGAATCTTTTCCAGGAGCCGGGGCGCGAACTCTTCCTCCGGCCGGGTGGGAAATTGCCAGGTATGGCACATTCGGCACCGGGCGTTACACCGGTAGGTTACGATAATGGCTGCTTCCATAAATGATGGTTATTCCCGCATGCTTTGTCGCGCCGTAGCCGATGAAGATTTTCCGGAGAGCAAGCAAGATTGATTTAAAAATAGTAGATATCGGACGATGCAATCGCTTGATAAACGCAAAAATGGAATTCCTGCTAACTCTCTTCCATTTCTCAGAAAATCCATCCATTTATGTATAATAACTTAGTTGTTTTTAAATTTCAATACATAAAAATTGTCATGGTACGGATTTCCTTTCCATAGGTTGGAAAGGGGCGCATTTTTTGCGCGGCAAGCTCAGGACCCTGTTCAGAAACATCGTTACAATCATAATTAACAGAAAATCAAACGGCAGGCGGTAGCGTATTCGGGTACCGAACAGAGCGTAGATGAGGGCGCCGGCAAAATAAAGCAGTATGAGCAAACCTTCAAATTTGGAAAATGCCAATTTCCTCTCCCCGTGGGGAAGAGGACGAAGGTGAGGGGGAATCCATATCGCGAACAATAGTCTCACCAGGAATAAAATCAGTAACGGCCCCCAGGTAACTAACATCAAGACGTCCTTCCACCGCGCCGTCTCAGTCTTAGTCCCCAATTCATTACGGTAATTAAAATAATTCAGCAATTTAAGGAAATAGAGTTTAAGTGCCTTAACCTTATTGTCCCTGATGAATTTCAGCGCCTTCTCCCGGTAATAGCGGTCCCGGCCTATTTCGTCCAGCCCCAGGCGGTCAGCCTCATTTGAATATTTTGAAATATCAACGTTGACCCCGGCGTTAGGCGTCGTATTTTCACTGTTACCCAGAAGTAAAACCACCCCGGAGTTGGAGTTAACGAAAACAAACGATTTGAAGACCAGGTAATTCCTTAAAGTCCACAGCCCGACCATGCAAAGCGCCACCAAAATGATTATTACTGCCTTTTTCCACTTTTGCCCCGTCTGTTCATTTAAAATCATCCACCCCAAAAACGGAACCAGCAGCAGAATTATCGCCGGCACAAAAAGTATCAGCGTCCCGAACAATAATCCTATAATCCAAGGAACCCCTTCACCTTTGCTGCTTTTTCCCCGCGGGTAAGAGGAATGGTGAGGGGACCTCGCCAAATACATAATCCCCAACAGCAGCGTGCCTGCAATCGTCTGCGGATAGAGCATCCCCGCGGTGTAGAAAAGTACCGGATAACAAACCACCAGAAGGCAGCCGATTACGCCGGATAAACCTGGCGCTTCTTCCTTCAGGATACGGTAAAGAAGATAAACGCTCAAAGTTAGCGCTATAAAGTTGAGGAATCTCAGACAGACGATGTTAGCGCCGAAAAAGATAAATATGGAGAGGAAAAACGGATATCCCGGACAGTGAAAAGCAGAGGGGTGAACCCCGTCCAGAGACCGCTGATGGGTAAAAGCGATATTGCGGGCAATGGTGTAATAATCCTTTTCGTCAATAAACCGGAAATTACTCCCCAGGTATAAAGAATAAATGATGCCGAACAGGAGAATATAGGCAAGAATACCGAAAAACACCTGTCTCTCTCTTTTTTCCAGAAATGTCATCGCTTATATTGTAGGGGCGTATTCATCTGCCCGAAGATGCCGTATTTTCTCAAGGCCGGCGCGTTAAGTAATAATATCCTCATCTAAATGAATTTTGCCGAAGGTTAATTTCTTGATATAGCTTCAATACTTTTTGCGCGCTTATTTTCCAGGAAAAAAGCTGGGCCCTTTTTAGACCTTTGTCTCGCAACTGTTCCCGGAGCGTAGAGTCTAAAATCAGTTTCCGGATAGATTCTGTAATCTCTTGTTCGCTCAGCGGGTCGACTAAAATCCCGGCATCCCCTACTACTTCCGGTAGGGCAGAAGACCGGGAAGCGATAACCGGTGTACCGAAACTAAGCGCCTCCAGGGGTGGAATACCAAAACCCTCAAAAAAGGAAAGGTAGACAAAGAGGTCGGCTGTACTGTAAAAATAGGGCAATTCTTCATCGGGAATGTAACCGGTAAAGATTACGCTGTCATTTAGGTTAAGGTGTTTTACCGTCTGATAGACCGGACCGGCGCTGGAGTGTTGGCGGCCAACCAAAACAAGTTTATGCGGAAAAGCATATCTTGTTTTAATTTTGTGGTAGGCGTGTAACAGCCGGACCAGATTTTTGTTCGGATGTTGAATTTGACCCACATAAAGGATAAACCGCGTGTTTATTCCATACCGGTTTTTCAGGTATTCTGCCGCGGCGATTTTACTGACCGGTTCAAGGCAGCAACTGACTGCGGAATAGATAACTTCCACTTTTTTGCGGTCTATTCTCAAGCACCGGATAATCTCATCTTTGGTATAGTTGGAAACCGCAATTATCCTATCGGCCAGTCGGGAACTGACCGGAAGCATTATCTTCCGGTAAAAGGTCCGTAATTTGTCATAATGACCTTTAAGCCGATATTCGGTCAGGTCATGAATTGTTAATACCACCGGCCTGGTTTTAATCAGCAGCGCCGCGGAGTGCCAGGGAAGGTGCAGAATATCAATCCGGTATTTTATTAACAGGAAAGGGAGAATGAACGCATGCCAGAATATGTTTCTAATCGGCTGCCCGGCGGTAATCGAAGTTCGTAAAAGGGTAAATCGATCCGGTAATTCACCGAAATCGCTCTGATAGTCTTTTTCAACAAAAATTAAATAATCATTTTGGATATCAACCGTTTTCAGATTTTTAATGATATTTTTGGTAACCTGCCAGGCGCCGGACTTGGCGGTATCCATTACTGCGCTTATCGCGATTCGCATATTTATTAGTGCCTATTTTATCGCTTTCAGGGGTGGCTGTTTTTTGTATCACCCAAAATTTCCGAATAAGATTTTTCCAAATCCGCGGCGATAATCTTCCAATCGTACTTCTCTTCTATCATCCGCCGGGCATTAACCGTCACCCGCGCGTACAATTCCGAATCCCGGAGCAGCGAAACCACGTTTCCGGCGAATTCTTCCGGTCGGTCCGCAAGCAGAATGTCCTTGTCGTTTGTCACTTCTAAGCCTTCCGCGCCCAGGGTGGTGGAAGCAACCGGCCGGCCGTAGGCCATCGCCTCCAAAATTTTTCCCCTGGTTCCGCTCCCGATCTTCAGGGGTACAACCGCCACCTTTGTTTTTCGATACCACTCCACCACGCTTTTTACATAACCGGTAAACTTGACCGGGCTGTGTTTTTCCCATCTCTTCAGCCATTCCGGTGGATGATTTCCGACCACAAAGAAAAATGCATCCGGAACCTTTGCCCGTACCAGGGGGAATATCTGCCGGAGGAACCAGTCTACGGCCAGGGCGTTGGGCTGGTAATCCAGGTTTCCGACAAAAATTAAGTCCGGTTTTTCCGGAACAGGCAGGGGTAACAGTCTTTTCGTGTCCACTCCGTTGGAAATGATGCCAAACCGGACCCTTTCTTTAAAGATGCTTTCAAACGTTTTTCGGTCTACGTCCGAAATGCAGAAACACCGGTCAAATTCAGGAATAATTCGTTTTTCGTAGCGCCGCATCTTGAAAAACTGGAGTAAAGATAATAACTTTTGAAATGGGTTGTGGCTGTGCAGGAAAGAACGCCACAATATCAAACTATCCACGTTGTAGAGCACCAGAATTTTTTTTACACCCTCAACACCTGCCAGGTACTGCGCCGCGTAAATCTCATTTGCCTGGACCAGGTCACAACCGTCCTGTTTAATTATCTCTTTAACTTCTTCCCGGGCGCTGACGGCGCTGTATTTGGCGATAGAAAGCGGCTGCGGTCCAAAGAGCGCGTACAACAGTTTTAAAACCTTGTCGCCTCTGAACGGAAAAGTTCTGGCGAAACACCTGACTTTTTGGAAATACCTTTCTGCCTGGGCTATGTCCCCGGACGAAGGCGGCCGGTCCTTGTCTTTGTCGTGCAGGCCGACCAGAGAGTATTGATTCCGGCCGGAAAGGTGCCGGATAATACCGGCCAGGATAATTTTCGTTCCTCCGTTCGGCGGAAAGAGGAAATAGGGTACTACCCAGAGAATGCGTTTCTGCTTCATGCGGTGTTAATTCAACAATTTAAAAAGCTTTGTCAGGCAACAACATCCGGAAGAAGACCCCGGGATTATGGAATTCAATCCAGGCGGAACGGTTGGCTTGCGCCCGCGCGCTTAATTCCGGGTACCGGTCGCAAGTTTCTCTAATCGCCCGTGAAAGGCCTGCGACGCTTCCATCCGGAAAAGTGACGCCGGAACCGAAGCGCCTTAATTGTTCGCTCATCCAGGTATTGTCGGTGACTATGACCGGTTTTCCGGCGGCAAACGCTTCTGCCATCGGTCCGGAAGTGCGGGCGTAATATTTTTTTCCGCTATACGGCAATACGACGATATCAGC
This sequence comes from Candidatus Ratteibacteria bacterium, assembly GCA_041653615.1. Taxonomy (GTDB): domain Bacteria; phylum Ratteibacteria; class UBA8468; order MWAK01; family MWAK01; genus JAHJUB01. The sequence goes on along the minus strand of JBAZEZ010000021.1, from coordinate 7,258 downwards.
ACTGCGCAATAGCCGGTAATACGCTTCAATTTCCAGAAAATCTTTTAGTACTTGAACACCGGCTGGTTCGGTTTTTTCCAGGAGTCGGCGAAACCGCAACATCGGCGCGTGATGATGACTGCCGATATGACATTGAATAATAAACTTAATACCCTGCATCTTGTTTTGTTTTATAAGGCTGTTGATTGCCGAAACAAGCAACGGAAATCCTTTTTCCTCGCGCGCGTCTCCCAAAAAAACAAACCGCAAATTACCCTTTGGTGAAATTCCAGCGTTAGGTTCTTTGATTTGGGATATGTTTTCCGTGTGCGGTATCGGAAAAATTTCAAGCGGAAGTTTTGTCATGCCGCGGTACTCGTCCGCGAGCCGTTCGCTATCGGTAACAATACGGATTCGATGCCTGGTCGCAGTTTTTTCCAATGCTTTGAAACCCAATTTAGCCAGTATTTCCGGACGGCTCAAGAACGTGTTCCGCTTGATATGGAAATAACTGAAACGAAACATTAAAACAACCGTGGGTGAACATTCCGGAGGGCGGGAGCGCAGCCACCATGCCCAGGCCAGCATTTGCCGATGGTCAACCATCGGCGCGAACAACACGCAATCCCTGTTTGTTTTGCCCCTGAGCGCGGTATTTAAGTCGCGGTAAAATTCGAAATTGGCGCGCAGAAAGTCAAGATAAAGAACACCGCGGGGTATTTTTGAATAAAAAAGCGTATGAAATTCATGCCGGAAAATGGGCTCTACAGGCAGAACGTGAGTAATGAGCGGAGAGACATTTTTGTGGCCGAGAACGCGGAATTCAATATTATGTTTTACCGCGTATCGGTATAAAGAATCAGCGTAATGAAAATCATGTCCGACGTAATTTTGCAAAGCATTGTCAATTAAATAGACCTTTAAATTTTTCCGAAAACGCATATTCGTCCGGAATATATCAAGCGTATTTCTTTTAAGTATTTTAATTGAGGATATTGCGAATTGTGTATTGTAAACAGGATAAGGGTATTATATCTGGTTTGAGGGAGAGAGGTCAAGATTCAAATTCAAAAAAAAGGGGGTGGCAAAAAGAAAGGCGGGCAACCTTTCTCGCGAAAGGGCCCGCCTTTCTTGCGAAGCTTATATCTGTATCTTTTTAACCACTTCTTATGGGTTGAACATTAAGGCGACATTCGGAATCTTTGTTCCGATAGCGCCCTTCGGCACCCATTCTACGTGGCCGTCTACAAATACCGCGTTGACTCCGTCACTGCCGTGGTTAGTTCTTCTTACTAAGACGTTGAGGTCGGGAGCAAAGAGAATTTCGGTAGTAACGCCGCCGTTCTTAACGGCTGGGTATGACTGGTCCATCAGCAAGCAGCTATCCGTTGAACTCTGCTCGCCCAAGCCATCATTGCCGCCCGCAGTTGTTGGCTGCTGATACGCGTAGGACATGTAATTCTTGGTCACTGAGCCGTATGACAGCGCAGTCGCGCTTGCCGTGTCATTGCTGCTGGGGCAGACAAACATCTTCGCGTTGGTTATGTAAGTGCCCATTAGCGGTGACAGCCCACTGACAGAAGTTCTAATAGCGCCGACCGGGAAGTTATCGGCCCAGTCCTGAGCATACATGTGCAGCACCAAGCCAAACTGTTTCACTTGGCTCATGCAGCTTGCCCGCCTTGCCTGCTCTCTCGCTCTGGCCAATGCCGGGAGTAACATCGCCGCTAAAATGGCGATAATGGCAATAACAACCAAGAGCTCAATTAAGGTAAAACCTTTTCTGTTCTTCATATAGTTGTTTCACCCCCTTTCGTATTTAGGATAAATATAAAGATTTATATACTTCAAAACCATTTTACCTGAACTTTTAAATCTTGTCAAGTGTCGCTCATATCCTGCCAGTTCCGGCCGGATTTTATGGATACCTTTACGGGGACGGAAAGAGGCAGTGCTTTTTCCATCGCGTTTTTAACCAACGGTATCCAGGTTTCCTTCTCTGTTTCCGGGATTTCAAAGAGCAATTCATCGTGTATTTGTAATATCATTCTACCGCTTAGAGTTTGGTTTGTCAAGCCCCGGTCTATTTTTACCATGGCAACCTTGATAATATCCGCGGCGCTGCCCTGAATGGGCGTATTCACCGCCAGCCGCTCGGCCAGGAGCCGTTCGTTGTTGCGGCGGCTGTTTATACCCGGTATGGAACGTTTGCGGCCCAATAGTGTAGTAACGTAGCCCTTTTCCCGGGCGGATTCGATGGTCCGGTCGATAAAATCATTGACCCCGGCGTACTTTTCAAAGTAGGCGGTAATAAAGTTCTGTGCCTCTTCCGGGGAGATGCGCAATTCTTTCGCGAGACCGAAGGCGCTCATTCCGTAAATGATGCCGAAGTTGACGGTTTTAGCGATGCGGCGCTGTTCGGGGCTGATTACCTCCTCGCCTTTCCTCTCTCCCCTCGGGAGAGAGGAAAGGGTGAGGGGTGAATCACTGGAAGTATGGAATAAAACGCGGGCGGTTTCGGCATGGATATCCCGGTCTTCCCGGAAAGCGTTGACCAAAAGACTGTCTTGGGACAGATGCGCCAGGATGCGCAGTTCTATCTGGGAATAATCAAAAGAGCAGAGGATATCGCCCGGGTTTTGCCGGCAGAAGGCGCGGCGGATGGAACCGCCCTCCGGGGTGGCCAGGGGGATATTTTGCAGGTTCGGTTTTTCGCTGGAAAGCCGGCCGGTTGCCGCGCCGACCTGGTTGAAAGTGGTGTGGAGACGGTTGTCTTCCGGGCTGACCAGTTCCGGCAGCGCCTGTACGTAGGTGGAATTTAATTTGGCAATCTGGCGGTAATTAAGAATCAGCGGGATTACCGGGTGCAGCGGCGCCAGAGCATCCAGGACAGAACTATCGGTGGAGAAACCGGTCTTAGTTTTCCTGACTACCGGCAGTTTCAGGTTTTCAAAAAGGACGACGGAAAGCTGCGCCGGAGAGTTAAGGTTGAAGGGCTGGCCGGCTATCTGAAAAATTTCGGATTCCAGGTTTTTGAGGACTTCGTCAAAATGTTGGCCCAGGTCCCGCAGATAGGGAGTATCCAGGTAAACGCCGGTTTTCTCCATCTTTGACAGGACCGGCAAAAGCGGCATTTCTACTTCTTCGAATAATTTGGTCAAGCCCTGAATTTTTAGTTCATTTTGGTAGAAATGGAAGATTTCTTCCATTTCAGATGCGGGATTGCCGCGGTCGCTCTCGCTCCCTCGCAATGACAAAGCAGGTGAGGCTTCGCCCGCCGACGCGTCCGTCGAAGCCTTGGCGAAGGCGGGGGCTTGTTTTTCGCAAAGAACAGCCGCGATATTGAAATCAAAAAAAGGCGGAGAGATTTTCATCTCCGTCTCGCCGACTCCCTCACCCGTTTTCTCTCCCCTTAGAGGAGAGGTGAGGTGAGGGGGGAGTTTAAGATGAAGTTGGCGGAGTTTATCTTTAAGGTCGGTGCCGGCTTTGAGAACGTTGGGAGAGGCTAGAGACGAAATGTATGGTTTAGGGTCCTGGAGGAGATCGGCGAAATCGATACTAATGTAGTTGCCAACCTTGGTTGGCTCTTTTAGCCGAGCAAGGTTGGCAACTACAGCTACGTCTTGTTTGGCTGTGCTGTTCGGAGTAAAAAGAAGGTAGTCGACAGCAGGCGAGATTTCTACTTCTTTGAGCAATTTACGGAATTCAAGGCGGCGGTATATTTCGGCAAGTTTCGGTTTGTCTGGGTCCTGGCGGCGGTATTCGGAAAAATCGGAAGGGATGGAAGTGAAAGAAGGCGCGCCAAAAAGCGTGGCCAGGCATTTGCTTAAAAAAGCCGATTCTTTGCCCTCAACCAATTTTTGGCGGACCGCTGCGCCGGGCACTTCTTCCAGGTGCTGATAAAGGTTTTCAATGGACCCAAACCGCTGAATTAAGGGAACGGCAGTCTTGTCTCCGATACCCTTGACGCCGGGGATGTTATCAATGCTGTCCCCGGTGAGCGCCATCAAGTCCGGAATCTTTTCCGGCGGCAGGCCAAATCTCTCCTGTACCTTTTCCCGGTCCATAATTTCGTAGGTCTGGGGGTGAAAAACCTTAATTCGCTCGGAGACCAGTTGGAGTAAGTCCTTGTCCGCGGTAACAATGTAAACCTGAAAGCCCTTTCCGGAGCCCGTTACCGCCAGGTCTTTCAGGATGTCGTCTGCTTCCAGACCCGGTTGTTCCAGAATGGGAATTTGGTAAGCGGATAGGACTTCTTTGATTAGAGAGAGCTGGCTGACCAGTTCTTCCGGCATTCCGGGTCGGTTGACCTTGTATTCGGCGAAGACCTGGTGCCGGAAGGTTTCACCGGGAGAGTCAAAAGCGCAGGCGAGGTAATCCGGCGCGGTTTCCCGGACAATCCGGTTCAGGATATTGAGAAAACCGAGGACGGCGTTGGTGGGCTGTCCGTAAGAGGTAGCAAGGCTCTTGATGGCAAAGAACGCACGATAGGCAACTGCGTTTCCGTCAATTAAAAATAATTTTTCCATATTTCCACTATGTGGAAAAGATATTATACAACTAAATGCCGCAACGGTTGAAGTGTAGAGCGGGAAAAAGGTAAAATAGGGTTAAGGAGATAACCAATGGGAAGAGTATTAATTATCGGCGCGGGCGGAGTTGGCGGAGTTGTAACCCATAAGTGCAGTCAGGTGTCTGAAGTCTTTTCGAAAATACTTTTGGCGAGTCGGACCCTGGCCAAGTGCGAGAAGATTAGGGAACAAATAACTCGGCCTATCCAGACTGCCCAGGTTGACGCGGATAAAAGCGAGGAGGTGGTTGCCCTCATTAATAGTTTTAAACCTGACCTGGTTATCAACGTGGCTCTGCCTTACCAGGATTTATCCATTATGGATGCGTGTCTGGAGGCTGGTGTTAATTATCTGGACACCGCCAATTATGAGCCGCCAAATGAAGCGAAGTTCTGTTATAAATGGCAGTGGGAATATCAGGAACGATTCCAGAAAAAGGGTGTGATGGCGCTCCTGGGTTGCGGTTTTGACCCGGGCGTAACCAATATTTTTTGCGCTTACGCCCGAAAGCATTATTTTGATACAATTGAATATGTGGATATCATGGATTGCAACGCCGGAGAACACGGCCATCCGTTTGCCACCAACTTCAACCCGGAAATCAACATCCGGGAAATTACCCAGCGGGGCAAGTTTTGGGAGGACGGGAAGTGGGTGGAAACCGCCCCTCTTTCAGTCCACAAGAGTTTTGACTTTCCGGAAATTGGCGTCCGGGAAATGTACCTTATGTACCACGAGGAATTGGAATCATTGGTTAATAATATCGAAGGATTAAAACGGATACGGTTCTGGATGACCTTCGGCGAGCAGTACCTGACCCACCTGCGGGTTCTCCAGAACGTGGGTATGACGCGTATCGACCCGGTGGAATTTGAAGGCCAACAGATTGTGCCGCTGAAATTCCTGAAAGCGGTTTTACCGGAGCCTTCGTCCCTGGGCAAGAATTACAAAGGTAAGACAAACATCGGGTGTATGATTGAAGGCGTAAAAGACGGAAAGAAAAAGAAGGTTTACATCTACAACGTCTGCGACCACGCCGAATGCTACCGGGAGGTAAAAGCGCAGGCCATTTCTTATACCACCGGCGTGCCGGCGATGATCGGGGCGATGATGATGCTGACCGGTGCCTGGCAAGGGAAGGGTGTTTTTAACGTGGAGGAGATGGACCCGGACCCGTTCCTGGAAAAATTAAAAATCCACGGCCTGCCGTGGGTGGTGAAGGAAATTGTGTAGGGGCGGGGTTGTATCCCCGCCCACTGTAGTGCGACCCTTTTAGGGTTGCTTCGTGAGGGGACACAGCCCCTCCCCTACAAAATATTATGAAGTTACCCTTAAAAAATATTCCTACCCCGTGCTATGTCGTGGACGAAGGATTGCTGGAAAAGAATCTTAAGGTCCTCAAATCCGTGCAGGATAAAAGCGGCGCTGAAATAATCCTGGCGCTCAAGGGTTTCGCATGCTGGCACACTTTTTCGCTTATTCGGAAGTACTTGGCCGGGACCGCGGCCAGTTCTCTGGATGAGGCGCGGCTGGGTTTCGAGGAGTTTGGTCGGGAAGTGCACCTCTGCGGTCCGGCTTACCGGGAGAGCGAGTTTAAGGAACTCCTGTCCTATTGCAGCCATATAACCTTTAACTCTTTTTCCCAATGGCAAAAGTTCCGGCCGTTGATTAAAAAATACGGCAAAAAAGTAAATTGCGGCATCCGTGTTAACCCCCAGCATTCGGAAGTCAAGGTTCCGATTTACGACCCCTGCGGCCGATATTCCCGTTTAGGTGTTACCGCGAAAGAGTTTCACCCGGAAGAACTTGACGGAATATCCGGGCTTCACTTCCATACCCTGTGTGAATTGAATGCCGATGCGTTGGAGCGGACGCTCGCGGAAGTGGAAGCCAAGTTCGGTAAATATTTAAAGGGGATGGAGTGGGTGAACTTCGGCGGCGGGCACCACATTACCCGGTCGGACTATGACGTTGCGAAACTCTGTCGGCTGGTGAAATCATTTCGGAAACGGTACGGGTGCCGGGTTTACCTGGAACCGGGTGAGGCAATTGCCCTGAATACCGGGGTCCTGGTGGCGCAAGTGCTGGATATTGTGCGCAATGAAATGGAGATTGCGGTGTTGGATACCTCGGCGGCCGCTCATATGCCGGATGTTCTGGAAATGCCTTATCGTCCGAAGATTGTGAATGCGGGAAATCCGGGAGAATATCCGTACACCTACCGGTTGGCCGGGCTTACTTGTTTGGCCGGTGATGTAATCGGCGACTATTCTTTCCGGAAGCCGTTAAGAATCGGCGCAAAACTGATTTTCCTGGATATGGCGCACTACACCATGGTCAAGAACAATACCTTTAACGGAGTCCGTTTGCCGTCCATTGCTTGTTATCGGCCGAAGACCCGCCTTCGCCTCGCCATAGCGGGCTTCGGCGGGCAAGGCCCGCTAAAAAACCGCGACGGCGGGAAGGTCCGAATTGTGCGGACTTTCGGGTATCAAGATTACCGTAACAGATTATCGTAAAGTGGGTTTACCCGCCGAAGCTTTAGCGTAGGTGGGCCCAGCAGGGATCGGCGCCGTTCGGCTTTTTTGTCATCTATGAAAGGACTGTGTCAAATCGCGTAACTCGTCCCTTTCAAAAACGTAGTTTACATAAATTATTCTTAAACCGGTTAAACCGGATTGTATCGTTGGATTTATGTATCCAGTCAT
>JBAZEZ010000020.1:0-30953 GCA_041653615.1 Candidatus Ratteibacteria bacterium | reverse complement strand
CCCGGAGGAATTTGAAAACCGGTTACTTTTCAAAGAACAAAAAGAACTGTCGGCGCGGCCAGGTTATTTTAACCTGTCTGTCCAAGGATAAGGGTTCACTTCAAGTTGACCAAACCATTCTGAGGCCGTAGGAGAAATAAAAATTTGTTCAACGAGAGCCTCACATTCTACTTTGACTAAACGTCCTCTTTCATTATTGGAAAGTCCAACTTGGATCTCTTTCTCATTATTTGGCAATTCTTTGGTGGGGTATTCCTGTATAACCGCTCTAACTTCTTTTTCATGTTCAAAAGATTTTCGCTTATGAACAAAACGCCAAAGTAAATTATCTTCTGGCATCCAATCCTTTTCATAATCAATGTATTTCACTATCCCCAAGAAACAGCTTGCAGGAAGACATCTTTGCAGTTTTTCAAACGTTGATTGTATGGTTAACACTTCCTCGGTGTGCGTATATAGTTTCCACATAGCCGATGATTCATGCTCGTTCATATGCCAGCAGTTGATAAACGTCCATTCTCTAATCCATTCGGCAAACTGGGAGATTTTTTTAAAAGCAGTTTCGGGCAAATTCTTACCCTTATAGATAATCGGTCGCAAGACGATGTTTGCATATGAAGTGGCCCCTTCATATGGGTCTTCAAATCTGTCGCTTCTGGCAAAATATAATGATTGGGTTTGAAGAAATGCAACGTATTCCGTAAAGTTTATATACCGCCAAATTTTGATACTTGGGTCTGGGGGCGATTCAAAGCAAGGATGCCCAATTTTTGCAGCCATTGTATGTAATCAAGTTTTGGACAAAACGCTTTGTTGTAAATTTACGGTCCTGCGTTAATCCGAGCAATTCTCTTAGGTAATATTTTACCTTCAAGATTTTACTCTCTCCTCTGTTCTGGGATCAACCTGTTAGTGTCCAAACAGTGTCCACTCAGAGCCAAAAATGGGTGATACTGGGTAAAACCAGGCAAGAAAGTAAGTCTGCGTAGAACGTTACTATGCCTTCTTCTTCGTTGGTTTACGTGGTTTTCGGGACTTGCGGTGGGCCGATTTTAAGTCCTTTGCGTCTGCCGTTCCGCCATCCCGGCGTGAAAACATCCGATATTATAACCCTAAAACAGATTGCCGCACCAGACCGCGTTTGAACAACTACAGGGATTTCAGGCTGTCGTCTATCCAGTCAAGGTAGGATTTATTCCCGTCAATTATGGGAATGGCGATTATTTCGGGGACGTCGTAGGAATGGACCTTTGTAACACAGGCGATGATTTTTTTAAATTTGGCGCGGGTTGTTTTGGCCAGCAGCATAACTTCGGAAGCGGCTTCTGTTTTGCCCTGCCACCAGAAAAAGGAGTTCACCCCTTCGATGATATTGGCACAGGCAATCAAGTGATTCTCAAGTAAAACGTCTTTAATCTTCCCCGCTTCCTTCCGGGAAGGGCAGGTGATTATCGCTATGCAATAATCGGATTTTTGCTTTCTTTTTTCGGCCATTATTCCCGCCCTCCCCGCCCGGGGAGGGGAAAAAGAGCATTAACCTTCTGACGGCTTTAACTCGGAGGTGCAGTGCGGACAACGGGTGGCTCTAACCGGGACGGCAGAGAGGCAGTACAAACAATCTTTGGTTACCGGAGCCGCCGGTTCTTCCTTCTTTTTAAACCGGTTCACCTGCCTTATCAGCAGGAAAATGACAAAAGCAACAATAACAAAATCAATGATGGTATTCAAAAAGAGACCGTAGTTAATGGTAGCGGCTCCGGCGGCTTTCGCGTCCGCCAGCCGCTCATAGTGCCGGGGAGAAATATTGACGAAGAGGTTCGCGAAATCCATCTTGCCCAGCAAAACACCGATGGGCGGCATCAGAATGTCGTTGACCAGCGAGGTAATGATTTTGCCGAAAGCGGTACCGATGATAATACCGATGGCCATATCGAGGACGTTGCCCCGCATGGCAAATTCCCGGAATTCTTTAAGCATTTTCATGCCTGCGCCCTCCTTTGCCCACCGAAGCCTTGCGCGTAGGCGGGCTTAGCGACCCTGAAAGGGTCGCACTACGAAATAACAGGTGAAACGCCTATCCTACTCTGCAAATTAAGGTTTCTTAAGTTCGGAATGATATTCGTGCAAAGTCTTAACTTTCAGGTCTCCCGCTTTTAAGGCCTTAATCGCCAAAAGGGTGGCTTTGGCGCCGGGCATAGTACTCACCAGAGGAATGTTCCGGCTGACCGCGACCGCCCGCATGGAAGTAATATCCCGCCTGGGTCTTTTGCCGGAAGGCGTATTGATAATCAAGGCAATCTTCTTGTCTTTAATTAAATCCACCACGTTGGGCCGGCCGCCTTCATGCACTTTGGGTACTATTTTAACCGGCACGCCGTGTTCTCCAAGGAACCCCGCGGTGCCGGAACTGGCCAGCAGTTCAAACCCTATCTGGTGAAACCCCCGGGCGATGGGTAAAAGAACCGGTTTATCTTTGTCCCGGACGCTTAAAAATATCTGGCCGGATAACGGCAGTGCCTGTCCGGCGGCTAACTGGCTCTTAGCGTACGCCAGTTCAAAAGAAGCGTCGATGCCCATTACCTCGCCGGTAGATTTCATCTCCGGACCTAAAACCGCGTCCACGCCCGGGAACCGGGCAAAAGGGAAGACCGATTCTTTAACCGTAAAATGCCTGGGCTTAACCTCTCTGGTGAATCCCAGTTCCGACAGGGTTCTACCTAACATTAACTTGGTGGCCAGATTAGCCAGGGGCACGCCGATGGCTTTGCTTACTATGGGCACGGTCCGGGAAGCCCGCGGATTGACCTCCAGCACATAAAGTTTTTTATCCTTAAGCGCGAATTGGATGTTGAGCATACCGCAGACATTCAATCCCAGCGCCAGTTTCCGGGTCGCGTCGCGTATTTCAGTTAGGATTTCCTCCGGGAGGCTGTAAGGCGGCAGAACCATCGCGCTGTCTCCGGAGTGAATACCGGCCTCTTCGATATGCTCCATGATTCCGGCGACAACCACATCCTTGCCGTCGCAGATAGCGTCCGCGTCTATCTCCAGCGCATCCTCCAGGAATTTGTCTACTAAAACCGGGTGTTCCGGGGAAATCTGGGCCGCTATCACCATAAACTCCGCCAGGGACTGGTCGTCATAGACCAATTCCATCGCTCTTCCGCCTAAAACATAGGAAGGCCGCACCAAAACCGGGTAACCGATCTTTCGGGCAATCTTCTGCGCCTCACCCACGGAAAAGGCGGTCCCGTTGGGCGCCTGAGAAAGTGCGAGCTTCTTTAATAACCGGCTGAAACGCTTCCGGTCTTCAGCCAGGTCTATAGAATCCGGGCTGGTGCCCATAATATTCACGCCCTGCTTCATCAGGCTGAGCGCCAGGTTTAGAGGAGTCTGGCCCCCAAACTGCACAATCACGCCGACGGGTTTCTCAATTTCAATAATGTTCAGTACGTCCTCCAGAGTCAACGGCTCAAAGTAAAGCCGGTCAGAGGTGTCGTAGTCGGTGGAAACGGTCTCCGGATTACAATTGACCATGATGCTTTCGTAGCCCTCTTCCCTTAACGCGTAGGAAGCATGGACGCAGCAGTAGTCAAATTCAATCCCCTGACCGATGCGGTTTGGCCCGCCGCCCAAGATAACCACTTTTTTCTTTTTGGTCGGCCGGCTCTCGTCTTTTAAAATCGGCGATTCTTTTAATTTTTTGCGCATCTTTCGGATAGTCGTTTCACTCCTGCCGCTTAAAAACAGTTTTACCGGTCGGATAACTTCCGGTAACAGCGTCTTTTATTATACTTTGTAAAGGGTGCGTTTGTAAAAAAATGCGCCCGGGGTGTTTACGGCCAGACCGGCAGAGTAAAGAAGAAGGCGGAACCCTTGTCAATCTCGCTTTCGGCCCAGACCCTGCCGCCCGCAGATTCAACGATATGGCGCACGATGGAAAGACCCAGACCGGTTCCTCCCAGTTGCCTGCTGCGGCCTTTGTCCACCCGGTAAAACCGTTCAAAAATACGGGGTAAATCTTCGGCCGGAATTCCGATGCCGGAGTCTGAAATCTTAATTAAAACTTCTCCCGCGGAAAAAGAGCCGGCGATTTCAATCCGGCCGCCGGACGGAGTGTATTTAAAAGCATTATCGAGCAGGTTTCCAAAAACCTGCTCCAGCCGGCGCTTATCCGCCCTTACTTTGGGTAGTTCATCCGGAAGGTTAACAGACAAATCAACTCCTTTATTTTTTGCTTCCGGGAAGAAATCAAGAAAGAAATGGCTCGCAAAATCAGCCAGATTTATTTCTTCAAACTTGTGGGGCGAAAGTATATCCTCAACCTCCGCCAGGGTTAACAAGTCTTTGGCCAGGGCGGATAACCGTTGAACCTGGCGGTTGGCGATTTCGTAAAAACCTTCTCCTTCCTTTACCAAAAATTGATGCATGGTTTCCAGGGCCGTGCCCAATGTGGCCAGGGGACTGCGCAGCTCGTGGGAAGCATTGGCGGTGAATTCCCGGCGCTGCCAGGCCAGTTGCTGCTCGCGGGTTAAATCATGTCCGATCAGAAATAACCCGTTTTCATCCGGATAAAGCGCGATTGAAAATAATTTGCGCTCCAGGAAAAACTCGACCTGTTCTTTGCGAAATTGTTTATCCTGCAGCGTTTGGGCAATCAACCGGTTCAGGCCTTCGTTTTGGGTCATCTCCCAGTAATTGCGGCCGATGGGTTCCGCGATTCGAAAAAATTTGGCGGTTTCCCGGTTGGCAAACCGAACGATTCCCGTGGAAGAAAGACCGACGACAAACCCGGGTCCCTTATCAAAAAGATTTTTCAGGTAATGGTTCTCTTCGGTAATATTCTCCTCGTTTCCCAGTAATTCGGATATTCGGTCGTTCAGCGCCTCTTTTTCCCGCAATACTTCCGCCACCCGGTTTTTTTGCTTTAAATCACAGAACCAGAGAGCGACAAGAAGGAAAAAAGAAAAAATACCTAAGAATAATGACATAAAGTTTTCAGTTAATTTTCAGGCGGTAGCCCACGCCGCGTATCGTCTCAATCAAATCGCCTGCATCGTCCAACTTCTCCCGGAGTTCCTTGACGTGCACGTCAACGGTCCGGTCAATCGTGACCCGGTCCGGGGAAATTTCCCTTAAAATCTGGCGTCGGGAAAGGACCCGTCCCTTGTTCTCCGCCAAAAACCAGAGCAGGCGGAATTCAAATCCGGTCAACAGCAGGATTTTGTTTTTCAATTTAACTTCGTATTTCCCCTTGTCCAGCGCAAGCGGACCGACAATCAACACCTCTTCGGCGCCGGCCCTGAAGGTGGTGCGGCGCAGAAGTGCTTTTATCCGCGCCAGCAATTCCCGCATGCTAAAAGGCTTGGCCAGATAATCGTCCGCGCCAAGTTCCAGCCCCACCACTTTATCGGCCTCTTCACCCTTGGCGGTCAGCATCAGAATCGGAATGCCGGCGGTCGCAGATACTCTTTTCAGATGCCGGCAAACATCCAGTCCGTTCATTTCCGGCAGCATTAAATCCAGAATAATAGCGTCCGGCATCCTTCGGGCGCGTTCCAAGCCGGAAAAACCGTCGTATGCCACCGCAACCTCGTAGCCTTCTTTCTGCAGGTTGAATTTTAGAAGTTCCACCAGGTCCTGCTCGTCGTCAATCACCAATATTTTTAGTTTTGCCATAACAGGGGTTATGAAAGGGAAAAATTGCCTATTTGGAGTCCCGGATTTAAGATTAGTGCAAGGCGCGACGACGAACCATACCCTCTGCGGTATGGAGAGGAGGAGCAACGCCGCAATAACCCAAAGACGGGACTCCCCTTAAAGGGCCAGGTGCTTTTGGGCTGCGACTGCGTCGCTCATCGCTTGTATAGTATAACTATGCAATCTTCTTCGCTCCTTGTCTCGCTCCAAAATCATCTCTGGCAAATAGGCAATTTTTCCCTTTCATAACCCCTCATATTTTACACCGCTCCTTCCGCAAATACAACTTAACCAATTCTTAACATTAGCTTTATACTCACTTAATATCCGGGGTTTAAACTATCCGGCGTACGAGGAGAAAACCATTCGCTTCTCCGCAAACGAGGGAACAAGATGGATAAGAAGATATGGAAAGTGAGAATTAAGAAGGCCTACGCGGACGCCACCAACCACATCGTGGTCGGAGAGGTTCTGGAAATAACGCCCCTCTACATACGAATGAAGTGCAAAGCGTACCATTTTAAAAAACTGGTGCAGGCGGCGACAAGCTCCAACGGCATCTTCGTAAGCGACGCCAAGGTAAGAATCTTCCCGTGGCACGTGATTTCCTATATCACAGAACTTCCCGAAGGTTTTAACTGGAAGGACGCAACGGTAAAAATTGCGGAAAGAGGGGATATTATCCTAAACGAAAACGAGACTAAAATCAGCATTAAGGGCGGGGCCGGGTGGGTGGAATATTAAACCGAACCCGGTAAATAAAAAGGAGGAAAAATGAGTAAGTGGATAGGGATGTTGGTGGGAGCGGCGCTTCTTTTTGGCGGAATGGCCCAAAAAGCGCTGGCGGCCGACCCGGTAATCGAGATGCTACAGGAAAAGGGCGTCATCACGGCGGATGAAGCTCAGAAACTCTACGATGACAAGGCGAAAGCGGAACCGGTCGTGCTTTCTAACGCCTTCTCCAAACTGACGCTGAAGGGCCGCTTTTTCGGCGGTTACTACGTGAGCGACGAGGAAAAGAACGCGGCTCTGGCCGGCAAATACGGCTCCACGGGCAGCAACAAAAACTTCAAAGACGGTTCGTTTGAGGTACCGGACGGTAAAATCCAGTTCACCTGGAATCCGATGGAACGGGTTTCAATCGTAAACCGGTTGAGTCTCAGCAACGCCGCCGTTACGATTGACTATTTCTACGGTCAGTACAACGGTATCATCCCCGGCGACCCGAAAAGCCGGGTGCGCCTGGGTAAGATGAAGGTTGATTTCGGCGAAGAAACCTTTACCGACAACCCGGTGGAAAACAACGCCGGGTTAATCTCTAACTCGGCGGCCATCGTGGGCGGATACGACGAAGGAGTGGAGCTTTACGGTAACTTTGTCCCCGGCGTTTTCGGATATACGCTGAGCGCCACCAACGGCGCCTCCGGTACCGGAACCGACCTCAACACGAATAAGGCGCTGGCGGCGAAACTTTTCGTCCAGCCGACGCTGAATACGCCCGCCGCGCAGATTTACTTCTCCGGCAGTTACTACACCGGCGACATGGCCCAAACCGGCGCATCCGACTTCAAAATCGCCGGCATGACCGCGGCGCCGGCCGGAACAGGAACCGACGGTTGGAACAGGTCCGCGTGGGAAGTTGATGCCAAAAGCAAGTTCTTCCGGCCGGACGGCAAGACGGAAATAGCCAGACTGGCCGCGTCGTACGGGCAATTCTCCGACGACCTTAACAAATCCAGCAACCCGGACCGTGAAGGCAGTTACTATTTCCTGGAAGCAATGTATAACTTCACTCCGAAAATTTTCGCCGGGGCCAGATACAGCTTCGCGGGTCTGGATAATAAATACGCCGACACGATGAACGGCATCAGCAACTCCAATGAGTACACCCGCACCAGCTTCGGCGCAGGATATCGGCTCAACAACCTGGTAACTCTGAAGGCCGAATATTCCTGGAACAACACCAAACGCATCGACGCGGGCACCAACAATAAGGCCTTGTCCGACAACCTGTTCGCGATCGGCCTGGCAGCAGCGTTTTAAATGTTTCAAAACGTAGGGGGCGGATTCATCCGCCCCGCGGGCTCGATGAATCGAGCCCCTACAATTACAAAGGAGAAAAAGATGAAAAGAATAATGTTAGGAGCGGCGGCGTTTTTTATCCTGGCGGGAAGCGTTGCTTATGGATTCCAAAGGGCGAACAAGCTCACCCTCCAGGGTTCCACAACGGTACTACCGGTTGCCCAGCGCGCGGCCGAGGATTTTATGAAAAAGTATTCGGCGGTCAATGTGACGGTCCGAGGCGGCGGTTCCGGAACCGGAATCAACGCGCTTCTGGCCGGAACCACCGACATCGCCGACAGCAGCCGGCCGATAACCCGCGCCGAGAAGGAAAAACTGGCTTCAACCGGCGGCAGCGCGGTGGAGTACAAAATCTCGCTTGACGGACTCGTGCTCATCGTCAACACGTCCAACCCGATAAACAACTTGACGACGCAACAGGCAAAAGAAATTTTTACCGGAGAAATAACCAACTGGAACGAAGTAGGCGGCCGGGATGAAAAAATCGTGTTGGTCAGCCGGGACACCTCAAGCGGCACTTACGACTCGTTTAAGGAACTGGTCCTGAAAGGGGCAAATCCGGCGGCAACTGCGCTCCTGCAGGCGTCAAATCAGGCGGTGGCAACTACGGTCGGCCAGACGCCGAGCGCAATCGGGTACGTCGGCTTGGGATACATGTCCGATAAGACCAAATCGCTTACGATGAACGGGATTCAACCTTCGGTCGAAACGGTCAAAAAAGGAAAGTACCCGCTAAGACGCTATCTCTACATGTACACCAACGGCCAAGCCAAGGGCCTTGCGGCTTCATTTATCAACTTCGTCCTCTCGGCCGAAGGTCAGAAGATTGTGGCTGAAGAAGGTTTTGTGCCTTTGAATTAAAAAGTTGTTGTTTCCTCCAGCGGAAGGAGCGGAGCAGCCACTCTGCTCCTTCCATCGGTCCAGCCGTTAAAACAGACCATGCAAACGGAAAATATAATTCGCCGGGCGTTTTTCCTGGTAACTCTTACCTCCATCGTCTTTCTGTTCGGTATTTTAGTTACCTTGCTCTTAAACGCGTTGCCGGCTTTACAAAAAATAGGAGTCGGGTTCTTTGCTACAACCAACTGGTACCCGACCGCCGAACCGGCGCAATTCGGCGCTATTCCACTGATTGCCGCTTCGCTCTGGATTACCGCCGGCGCGCTTCTCTTTTCAGTTCCCCTGGGCGTTATTTTTTCGTTGTTCCTTTCCGAGGTTCTGCCGGAAAGGATTAAAACATTCTTAAAACCGACGGTGGAAGTATTAGCCAATATACCTTCGGTTGTCTACGGATTGTTCGGCATGGTCTTTTTAGCACCCCTGGTAATGCGTTTTTTCCGCCTGCCGGTGGGATTAAACGGTTTAACCGCGTCCATCGTCCTGGGAATCATGGCGCTGCCTACCATAACCTCTGTCTGTGAAGATTCCCTTAATGCCGTCCCCCGCACCTATCGGGAAGCATCATTAGCCCTAGGCGCGACCAAGTGGGAAACCATGATTCACGTTACCCTCCCGGCCGCGGCTTCCGGAGTTTCCGCGGCGGTGGTTTTGGGTTTGGGACGGGCTATTGGCGAAACGATGACCGTATTAATGGTAGCCGGAGGCGCGGCGGTAATACCCCGTTCGCTCCTCCAACCGATGCGGCCTATCACCGCGACTATTGCCGCGGAAATGGGCGAGACGGCAGTAAACAGCCTCCATTATCAAAGTCTCTTCGCGCTCGCCCTTTTTCTGTTGATTATAACCTTGCTTATCAACCAGATGGCCGACACGGTTGCGGCAAGGTCGCGCCGTCGTTTTAAAATTCAATAAAACAATGAAAAGAAACCGGCTTCTAATCCAAAAATTATGGTTTAGCGTTCTGGGCCTTTCCGGACTGATAATCGCAATTATTCTGTTCGCGCTCGTTTTCTTCGTTACGACCAGGGGCTTCCGGGTAATAAACTGGGAGTTCCTGACCGCCGCGCCCAAAGACGGCATGACCGCCGGCGGCATCTTCCCGGCCATCGTCGGAACTTTTTACCTCACCTTGCTGGCGATTGCCGCCGCGCTGCCGGTCGGAGTTATCACCGCAATCTATCTTAATGAATACGCGGACCGGGACAGCCGCCTGGTCCAAGTGTCCCGGAAAGCCGTCAATGCCCTGGCCGGCATTCCTTCGGTCGTCTTCGGTCTTTTCGGACTGGCCCTCTTTGTAAACTTCCTGCACTTCGGCGTTTCCATCCTTTCCGGCGGGCTGACTCTGGCCATTATGATTCTGCCGGTAATTATCCGCTCGTCGGAAGAAGCGCTTTCCGCGGTGCCTTTCTCCTTCCGGGAAGCCTCGCTGGCCCTGGGTGCCAGCAAATGGTACACCATCCGCCGGGCAGTCTTGCCAACCGCGCTTCCGGGTATCTTCACCGGCGCCATACTGGGTATCGGCCGGGTGGCCGGAGAGACCGCGCCGATTATGTTCACCGCGGCCACTTTTTTTACCGGCCGGCTGCCTTCTTCAATCAGGGATGAAGTTATGGCGTTGCCTTACCATATTTACGGCCTGATGACCGAGGGAACGCACCCGGAACAGCAGGCGCCGATAGCCTACGGAACCGCACTGGTGCTTCTGGTTCTGGTCCTGGGTATCGATTTAATCGCCATTATCTGGCGTTATCGGTCCCGCAAAATGAAAAAATGGTAAAATGAAAAAAATAATTGAAGTCAAAAATTTGAATCTCTGGTTTGGCGAAAAACATATTTTAAAGAACATCAGCCTGGATTTTGAGTCGAACGAAATTTCCGCCATCATCGGTCCTTCCGGCTGCGGAAAATCAACCCTTATCCGGACCCTGAACCGGATGAACGACCTTATTCCCGAAACAAGAATCACGGGCGGCGTTCTGCTGGACGGTCAGGACATACGCCAGGAACACGACGTTGTCACTCTGCGCACAAAAGTGGGAATGGTCTTCCAGCGGCCGAACCCTTTTCCGAAATCAATCTTTGAAAACGTGGCTTACGGTCTGCGCGTGCAGGGAATTAGTAACCGCCGGGAGATTGCCGACCGGGTTGAGAACACCCTCAAAGCCGCGGCCCTCTGGGACGAAGTAAAGGGCAACTTGAACCAAAACGCGTTTCAGCTCTCCGGCGGACAGCAACAGCGGTTGTGCATCGCCCGGGCGCTGGCCGTGAAGCCGGAGGTTATTTTATTCGACGAACCCTGTTCGGCCCTGGACCCGATTTCCACCGCGCGCATCGAAGAACTTCTGCTTAAGTTAAAAATCTCTTACACGATAATAATTGTTACCCACAATATGCAGCAGGCGGCACGCGTCGCCGATAAGACCGCTTTTCTTTTGATGGGTGAGATGATTGAGGTTGGGGCGACCAGCCAGATTTTCAAACAACCGAAAGACAAGCGAACTGAAGATTACATAACCGGGAGGTTCGGATAATGGAAAGACATTTTGATTTGGAGTTGGCTGATTTGAAAAAAACGCTCCTGACAATGAGCGCAATGGTTGAGGAAACAATTAACAGGGCGGTCTCTTCTTTGGAGAAACTCTCCCCGGAACTGGCCCGGGAAGTAATTTCGGCAGACGAAAGCATAGACCGGATTGAAATAGCGATTGACGACAAAACCTTTGACTTGATTATTCGGCACCAGCCGCTGGCCGGCGATTTAAGGTTAATCCTGATGGCGGGGAAAATAGGTACGGAGTTGGAAAGAATAGCGGACCTGGCGGTTGACATTGCCCAGCGGACCCTGAAACTTGCCGGACAGCCGCTGATTAAACCGCTGGTTGATATACCTAAACTTTCTTCTTTAGCGCAACAGATGGTCAGAGACAGCATTCAATCTTTTGTAAATCTTGACGTCACCCTGGCCCGTTCCATCTGTAAAAGAGATGATGAAGCCGACTCCCTGCGGGATGCCGTTTACCGGGAACTTTCCGAAATTGTCCGGCGGGACGGAGGTTTGGCGGATAGGGCAATACCACTCATTCTGGTCAGTCGTCATTTGGAACGCATTTGCGACCACGCCACCAACATCGCGGAAGACGTGGTCTTCCTGGTGGAAGCGAAATTCATCAAACACTGCGGAAAGTAAACCGTGAAGCTCGGCTTGTATTTAATTCCCGATATTTTTTAGCAATTCTTTTACGTTGTCCGCGATGTTATCCCTGACCTTCCGGAAAAATTCCACTTCTTTTCCTTTCGGGTCATCGATGTTCCATTCAATGTGTTCTTTTGCCGGCACAAACGGACAGGTGTCCTGACAGCCCAAGGTTATTACGTAATCAAACCATTTCACCGATAACCGGTCAAAACCCTTGGATTCCTGGGACGACATATCTATACCTACCTCCTGCATCACCTTTATCGCCTCCGGATTTATCTTTCCCGAAGGCCGGGAACCGGCGCTGTATGCCTCGATGATGCCTTCGCCCAGACTGCGGGCAAAACCCTCGGCCATCTGACTGCGGCAGGAATTTTCAACGCAAACAAACAGGATTTTTCTCATTTGGTGTTTTCGGCCATTATCACCACTGCTTTTTCGCTCAGGATTTTGGCCATGTGCCGATGTTCCGCGCCGTCAGGAATACACAATCCGTCGCCGGAATTGAAAATAACTTTATCCCCGCCCTTCCCGCCAAAAGTTATTTCCATCCGTCCTTCCAAAACATATCCAACATGACCCTTCTCACACCAATGCGGTTCCATTTCCCTGGAATATTCGACAACCTTGAGTTGTTTTCGGTTGTCCCCAATAACTCCAAACCTAATGCCGACCATCGGTGATTCCCAGTATAATCCTTTCAAATCAACTTTGTATTTAGTCATGTTGTCTTATTTTTCATTTACTGGCGGAGCGGGAAACGGGATTCGAACCCGCGACTCCGACCTTGGGAAGGTCGTACTCTACCACTGAGTTATTCCCGCAAAATTTTTGGTTAAGTTTCTGTTAAAGATTTTACTTCTTCCGGTAATCCGGGGTCAACCTTTTCCCGCCATTCAACATAACCGCCGGCAAACAATGTGGCTCGGCCTTTTAAAATTTGGTATAATGTTGCTAACCTTGGAAAATAAAAATAATTGGGGAAAAATCGGAAACAACAGAAGGAGCGGGGTGCTGGTGCCTTTGTTCTCCGTCTATTCCCGAAAAAGTACCGGAATCGGCGACCTGGAAGACTTAAAATTAGTGGTGGATTGGTGTGCCAAAACAGGTAATTCCATCATGCAGTTATTGCCGATGAATGAGGTTGGCAATACTTTTTGCCCTTACGAATCTATTAGTTCTTTCGCGCTGGAACCGATGTATGCCGCAATCGAAAGAAATAATCCATCCCCACCTTTCCTCCCCAATCATGGGGGAGGAAAAAGTGCGGGGCGGGTGGATTACCGGATAAAAGAGGCGAAGATAAAAAACCTCCGGGAAATATATCTTGAGGAAAATAACCGGAATCAGGCTGAAGTTGATAAATTCCGGGGAAAAAACGCCTGGTGGATTGATGATTTCGGCCTCTTCAAAGCCCTGAAGATACATCATGAAAACAAGCCCTGGTATGAATGGCCGGATACCTACCAAAACCGCGATACCGCAAGTATTGAATTGTTTCGCTCCGAACATGAGGCCGAAATAAACTTCCGGATATGGACCCAGTGGCTGCTTTACAAACAGTTCAAAGATGCCAGAGCATACGCGGCTAAAAAAGGAATCTTGCTGATGGGAGACTTGCCGGTCCTGAGCAGCCGTGACAGCGCGGATGTCTGGGCGCATCCGGAATTCTTCAAACTTGATTTTGCGGCCGGCGCGCCGCCGGATATGTTCTCCCGTAAAGGACAGCGGTGGGGCAGGCCGGGCATGCCTACTTACAACTGGGAAAGAATAGCCGGGGATAACTATCGCTATCTGAAAGAAAAACTAAAATACGCCGGGGAATTTTACGATATTTTGCGGATAGACCACGCGGTGGGGCTCTTCCGCATCTGGAGCATTCCCTTCCGGGAACCGCTGGAAAATGAGGGCGCGAACGGGTCATTTGACCCGCCGGATGAACGCGGGTGGGAAGAGCACGGCCGAAAAATACTTTCGGTCATGCTGGACAGCACAGAGATGCTCTTGTGCGGGGAAGACCTGGGCATAATTCCGGCGGCCTGCCCGCGCACCATGGAGGCACTATCCGTGCCGGGCATTGACGTCCAGCGCTGGACAAAAGACTGGAATGGAACACAGGATTTTTTGCCGCCGGGAAATTACCGTTTCCTTTCGGTGGCAACACTCTCAACCCACGACACGACAAACTGGAACACCTGGTGGGAAAAAGAAAGTACCCGCGAGGAAAAAGAAAAGTTCTGGAAACACCTAAAACTTGACGGTCCGGTAAGAGAAATCGCCGACCCGGAGGTAACCGGAGCAGCGCTAAAGTTTATCTTGAAAACCAAATCAATCTTTTCCATTCAAATGATATTCGACTGGTTAAATCTGGTCGGTACCGGTAAACTGGAAGGAGACATTCTTGCTGGAGACCAGTCTTGGTTCCGGATAAACACGCCCGGAACGGTCGGCGCGGAAAACTGGTCAGCCCTTCTCCCGATTCCGCTGGAAGACTTGTTAAACCACGAGGTATGCGCTAAAATCAGAAATCTGGTCGCCGAATCAGGCCGAACTTAATAAAACGGAACATAATATTTAGGGAATAAGATAGAAAACAGCTGATTCCGGGTGGATGATAATTTTATCTTGTGGCAGTTCTAAGAGTTGTGGTATTATATAAATTTTAAAAATCAGGCGGGGGTTACATGGAAATAACTCGCAGTCCTTTTAACGTCAAGACAATCCTGACCGGCGCAATTTTTTCCGTAGTCCTGACGGTTATGGCCCTGTATTCGGTTAACGTCGTCCAGGATTCCTTCCTGGCGATTGACCATATGCCGGCCGGCGGTATCTTCCTCTTCTTCCTGCTGGCTGTCTTCATAAACCCAATTTTACGCCTTCTTTCCCGGGATAAGGTTTCTTTCTCTCCCTCCGAACTTCTGGTAATTTACACTATGATACTGGTAACCGCCTCCGTGGCAGAAATGGGCCTGGGTTGCCAATTGCTCCCCATCCTAGCCGCGCCCAGTTACTACGCCACGCCCCAAAATAGGTGGGCGGAATTGATTCTGCCCCACATCAAACCCTGGATGATGCCCAAGGACATCGGCGTTACCACGCCCTTTTTTGAAGGACTGCCCAAAGGCGCCGCTATCCCCTGGGGTGCCTGGACGCTTCCCCTCATCTCCTGGGGAATCTTTTTGATGGTTCTCTACTTTGTCACCATCTGCGCCGTCTCCATCCTTCGTAAGGAATGGGTGGAACGGGAGCGGCTTTCTTTTCCCTTAGCCCAATTGCCGTTGGCGATGGTGCAGACCGGCCGGGGCAGGATACCCAACCTGTTTAAGAGCAAACTTTTCTGGTTGGGGTTTGTCATTCCCTGCGTCTTATCTTCTTTGACGGCTTTGCATAGATACTTCCCGATAGTCCCCAAAATTTTGATGTCAAAAAGCATTTTGTTGTTTCGCCAAACCGCACAACTTAACTTCCATCTTAGCTTCCCCGTTATAGGCTTTTCTTACCTTATTAACCTGGACGTTGCTTTTTCTTTGTGGTTTTTCAATCTTGTCTTCCTTATTTTTAAAGGTTGGCTGGCCATTACCGGCATCTCCAGCCCGGAAAACGTGGGGATTTACGGAATCGGAGTCGGCGGCAGCCCCATCGTGGCCAACATCGGCACCGGCGCTTTTATCGTATTTGTTCTCTTCTCCCTCTTCCTGGAACGCCGCCACTTAAGGAATGTCTTATGGAAAGCAACCGGCCGGGGAAAAAATATCGATGATTCCAAAGAAGTGGTTTCCTACAAGACCGCCTTCTGGGGGTTGGTTGTCGGCTCACTCTTCCTCCTGGGCTGGCTCGTGGCTGCCGGCATGAGTATCTGGGTTGCCTTTTTATTTCTGGCCGGCGCTTTTGTCTTCTGGATTGGTTTAACCCGGGTGGTGGCTGAAAGCGGTCTGGCAACCCTGGTGGCACCATCCATCTCCTCGGCCCAGGTCGTATCTGGTTTCGGAAGCAGGGTGTTAGGACCGGAAAGTCTTCCCCAGTTGGGCGCCACTTACGCGTATTCCGCAGACCTGCGTACCTTCCCTGCCTCTTCGGTTATGCACAGCGAGAAGATTGCCGAAAAATTCGGGAAGGTGTCTTTACGGCCGATGCTCTGGGTGATGCTGTTGGCCATTTTAATTGGGTTTGCAGTCTCTTCTTTTGTCGTGATGAAACTGGCTTACACCAGAGGCGGCATCAACCTTAATAACTGGTATTTCGTGGGCGGTCCCCAGACCCCCTACAACTATGTGGCCGACCACCTTAATAACCCCACCGGACCCAATGGACTGGGCTGGTTCTACCGGATTGCCGGCGCTGGAATAATGTTCATCCTGATGTTATTGCGCAACCGCTTAACCTGGTGGCCTCTGCACCCGCTCGGGTTTACCGTAGGAATGGTTTGGTTAGTTGACAACTTATGGTTTTGTATTTTTCTGGCCTGGTTTATTAAAACCATGCTCTTACGCTACGGCGGGCCCAAGATTTACGAAAACAGCAAACCCTTCTTTTTCGGGCTAATTCTTGGGCAATATTCAATTGCGGTAACCTGGTTTATCATTAACTTCCTCACCCACACAACCAATAACGGTGTCTTTTGGATTTAAAAAATCCATAATTTTCCATCTTTACCACAATCACCCCCGGGAAAGTCATACCCTACCACTGAATTATCCCCGCAATTATTTTAAGTTTCTAACAAAAGGCGAGGGTGTTTTGGTTAGAAAAACTTCACGGAGTGACAGTAACAAAACAAGCAAAACGAGGAAGTGGGTATCCGGGGCTCGCCTTGAATAATAGGCGAGAACACGGAGGGCCCCGCTTCCGAGTTGCGTAGATTTTGCCTGACGCGGAGAGTGTGTAGCAAAAGAGGGAGCCGAACGTTGGAGGCGGCACCCGGATTCAGTGCTCCCGTGCGGATAGACCTTTAGCTCGTCGCTACAGGGTCTGACATCCGACGTCCGCACTTTTAGGGAAAGGGGCATCCCTTCCCTAACCTTCCATCCCCACTGCGACAGCGCGGGAAAATGACTTTTCCCGCACCCTTTGCGAATCCGTGTTAAGTAAAAGAGGCGGCACCCGGATTCGAACCGGGGAATTGCGGTTTTGCAGACCGCTGCCTTACCGCTTGGCTATGCCGCCGGAAGTATTATTATATTGGAAAACGACATCGAGTGTCAAAGTAAAAAGTTTGACGAAAGTACTGGCTGTTGGTTAAAATAAACCTTATGCGTATCCGGTTTTGCTTTATAAAAATCGCCCTGGCGGGCCTTTTTCTTTTCGGATTCACCCTGCGCCCTGCGAACGCCGAGGAATTGTCCCTGGAACAGAAAGCGCTTTCGGCTAACATCGCCTTCCAGAACATGCTGGGCGAAAAGTGGATAACCCTGTCTGATTTCGCCTTTCTGATTAAAGGGTCCCTGAAAGAGGACCCGGTCAGCCGACGTTCCGAAATAACCTTCAAAAACCACCGGCTTGTCTTTTTGCCGGAGAGCAAAAAAGCGCTCTACGATAACCAGATAACCGAGATGAAACAACCGGCCCGGCTGGTTTCCGGCGTAATGGCCATCCCTTTTAATTTTGCATCCCTGATTACCAACCTTGCCTTTATCCCCGCGCCAAAACCGGCGCCGGTTTTCCAACCGGTCCCGGTTGAACAATCACCGGCCGAAATAAAGACGCCCAACGAGACCCCGATACCGCAACCGACGCCAACAAATACACCCACGGTAGCCGAAATTATAGCCGCTCCGGCCGTTGATAAAAACCAGGAGTTTGTACTGGTTCTCGACGCCGGCCACGGCGGGTTAATCCGCGAAAACCTGGACTCCGGAGCCGTCGGGCCCTGGGGCCTTAAGGAAAAGGACGTAAACCTTGACCTGGTGCTGGGCGTAGCCGATTACCTGAAGAAGAACCGTCCAAAAATAAAAGTGGTACTTATCCGCAAGGAAGACACTCCGGTCGAATCAGTACCAACGTTGGAAGAACGGCCGCAGTTGGCCAACGCCATGAACGCCGATATGTACGTTTCGATCCATACCAACTCTGCCAAACTTAACCGCTATACCGCCAGCGGCGTGGAAACCTATTATCCCAGAAACAAACCGACCCTTTACGCCAGCGCCAACACCTCCGGAGATGAAATCGCTTCCCTTTTGAAACAAGGCGGCAGCCAGGATGTTCTCCAAAGAAGCCAATACCTGGCCGCCTCAATCCAGGAAAACCTCATCGACATCTTCAAGGCAGACATGGTACCGGACCGGGGCATTAAAAAAGCGGGTTTTTACGTCCTGAAATACACCAACATGGTTTCGGTCCTGGTTGAGGTAGGTTTTATCTGTAACCCAAACATAGAAGCCAACCTGAAATCACCGGCCGTTCGGCGGGCGATTGCCGCGGCGATCGGTCGGGGAATCGAATCCTACCTGGACGGACGACCGCTTAAGAGCAGCATTTCCGTTGACCCCGACGTCGGCGAGGAACCGTCCTATGAATAAACCCATCGGTGTTTTTGATTCCGGACTGGGCGGGTTAACCGTAGTCTTTAATCTTCAAAAATTCTTTCCGGAAAAAGAGATTGTCTATTTTGGCGATACCGCCCGCCTGCCTTACGGCAACAAATCCCCGGAGACAATTCGGGATTTCGCCCGGCAGAACACAAAATTCCTGCTTTCGTTTCAACCGGAAATGGTTGTGGTCGCCTGTCACACTGCCAGCGCCCTGGCGTTAAAGCAGTTAAAATCCGAATTCCCCCTGCCCATCATCGGCGTACTTTCGCCGGCGGTCAAGGCAGCGCTCGCTAAAACCAAAAACGGACGCATCGGCATCATCGGGACCATCGCCACCGTAACAAGCAACTCCTATCCGGCGGAAATAAAGAAGGCGAACCCGAAAATCAGGGTGTACGGGCTGGCTTGTCCGCTCTTCGTGCCTCTGGTTGAAGAAGGCCTGCTTTCCGGGCCACTGACAAAAATGACCGTAGCCCATTACCTGAAACCGCTTAAAGCAAAGAAGATAGACACCCTGATTCTGGGCTGCACACACTACCCCCTCCTTAAGACAGCAATCGCCGGGTTTATGGGCCCGAAGGTTAAGTTGGTGGACCCGTCCGAAGAGGTGATGCCGGAAATAGCGGTACACCTTAAAAAAAAGGGGCAAGAAACCAGTAACGCTAAAAAAAGCGGTCTCAGGATATACCTGTCGGACATTACGCCGACCTTTCGTAAAGTGGCCACTTCTTTTTTGAAAAAGGAGTTGCCGCGGCTGGAAAAAGTAAATATCGAAAACCTGTAGGGGTTCGATTCATCGAACCCGCGGGCGCGATAAATCGCGCCCCTACAAAATACCATATGGATAAACTACCGTTAACTCCGCTCTATTCCGGCAAGGTAAGGGATTTGTACCGGTTGTCGGACAAAGAAATCCTGATGGTTGCCAGCGACCGGATATCCGCCTTTGATTATATTTTGCCTACGCCGGTTCCGGATAAAGGAAAAATCTTAACTTGGTTGTCGGTCTTTTGGTTCCATCGGTTGGAGGGAATAGCGCCAAACCACCTTATAGCCAGTGATTTTGATTCTTTTCCGACAAGCCTGGAGCCGTTTCGGGAATACCTTGCCGGCCGCAGCCTCATCGTAAAAGAAGTTAAAAAAATAAAGATTGAAGCGGTAGTGCGCGGCTATCTGGCCGGAAGCGGCTGGGAAGAGTATCGAACCAAAGGAACTGTCGGTGGAATTCCGCTGCCGGCCGGAATGGAAACAGCCTCCCGGCTGCCGGAACCGCTCTTTACTCCGGCAACCAAGGAAGAAATCGGCGACCATGACCGCAACATCACTTTTGCCGAATGCGAACAGATTGCCGGTCCGGAAACGGCCGGGTACCTGAAAGAAAAATCAATCGCTTTGTACCGGGCCGCCTCGGAATACGCCCTGCGGAAAGGGGTAATCATCGCGGACACTAAGTTTGAGTTCGGATTTGACGACCAAGGAAAAATAATTCTGATTGACGAAATTTTTACGCCGGATTCTTCAAGGTTCTGGGAAAAAGAAAAATACCGGCCGGGCCAAGAACCTGACAGCTTGGACAAACAGTACGTGCGCAATTACCTTTTAGGCATCAAGTGGAACAAAACCCCTCCGGTTCCGGAGCTGCCGGCGGAAGTGGTGGCTAATACCCGGGAAAAATACCGGCAGATTTACGAAATTCTTACCGGATAATTATGAAAAAAACAACCCCCAGCCATCGAATTGAAGTCTGGTACCGAGAGGGCGTTTTTGACCCGGGCAGCCAGGGACTCTGCGGCGACATCCTGGATTTAGACATCAAAGGAGTCACCAAAGCGGAAATCGGTTCTATCTTTCTGATAAAAGGAAACATTTCGCCGGCCGGACTTAAGAAGGTCGCCCGGGAACTTCTGGCGGACCCGATAACCCAGGAATTTTATTCCGGAAAACGGTCTTTGCCTAAAGGAGCAGTATCCGTGGAAGTTTGGTTCAAGGAGGGAGTTACGGATACGGTAGGCGAAACCGCCCGAAAAGGGATGGCCGACTTGGGCATACACGGTGAATTCGCGGTTTTTACCGCCAGGCGTTATTTGCTGTACGGTAAAAATATTTCGGAAAAGAAAGCGGCAGATATCGCCGGACGCCTGTTGGCCAACGAGGTAATCCAAACCTACGAAACCGGATGAAAATAAAAAAAATAACTAACAGCCCAAGGGTGCTCCTGGATATGTTTTTCACGAGACTCGGACATTTCGTATATTCCTACGCGAGCAGACTGGATAAAGACGCGGAAGCTATTTTTCTTAATTACGGCTATGCCGATGATAACCTGAAATTAGAGTTGCGAAAAAAAGACGATAAAAATCGATATTGCATCCAGCTTTATAACCACATCGTTGCCTCCCTTGCCGTGGAATTGAAAGGCTTGGACGTATTGGAGGTTGGTTCCGGAAGAGGAGGCGGAGCTTCCTATATAGCCAGATATTTTAACCCGGGCTCCATAACGGGAATTGACATCTGCCGAAAAGCCGTTAAGTTTTGCACGGAACATTATGCTGTTAACGAAGTGTCATTCGTTTGCGGTAACGCGTTAAAGCTGCCGTTTAAAAGTAACAGCCTGGATGTGGTTGTTAACGTTGAGTCTTCCCACGGCTATCCGAATATCAGGCGTTTTTTTCGCGAGGTTAACCGGGTCCTTAAACCGGGAGGATACTTCCTGCTGGCTGATTTTAGAAATAAAAACTCCATAGACCTTTTACGGGAACAATTACGCGCGTCCGGCTTGAAGATTATAAAAGAGAAAACAATAACCCCTAATATTATTAAAGCGTTGGATTTAGACAGCGAGCGGAGAGAAAATCTCATCAAGCGGTTGGTGCCGAAATTACTGCATAAACCGTCTATGGCATTAGCGGGGGTAAAAGGAACCGCCGCGTACACATCTTTCGTAACCGGACAGAAAGAATACCTTAGTTTTGTTCTGCGAAAACCCTGATTATCTTTTAGACCGCCGTTTTATTTCAGGCTTAGAAAAAAGACGGAAACAACGCCGCTGATAATACCGAGGATACCAAAAATTGAATATTTCTCCCGGAAAATAAGTGCCGCCGCTATGGACACAAGAACAACCGCTCCACCGTTAACCACGGAATAAACGACACAACCCGGCAAAAACCTTAAGGCCAGCGTGACAAATACCATTCCGGCCACCACGGAGACACCCAGAGCCAAACCCATAAAAACTTCTTTTTTGTCGAATACCGGTTTCTTGAATTCCGGGCTCAACCGACTAATCAGCGTCGAAGTAGTGTACATGCAAAACAAAAAAAACGGGATAAATTTGTCGTATCCGTACTGATGAACCGCCTTCATCGAAGCCAGAGCTATCCCGTTGGCAATCATTGCAACCAGAATAATATTAATCCACATCTTCTTTTTTCCTGGTCCGCATATCCAGCCCGAAAAATATCACCGAAATTATCATTAACATAATTCCAATGGTTTGTTTTGAAGTTATGTTCTCTCCCCAAAGAAACACGGAAATCAGAACGGCCACCACCAGTGACATTTTGAAGATAACCCAGGAGATGATTTTTTTACCCAAGGTAAGAGACTTGAGGTACAGATACACCGCCGCGTATAAAAATATACCTCCAGTCACACCTATTAACAATACTCCGGGGCTAAAAGAACATCTAAAAAGCAGACACAGAATAGCGGAAAGAAGCATCGCGCAGGCAAAACTGACAAATAAAGTATTTTTTATTCGGCAATTTTTACGGATAATCATTTTATAGAGGTACCCCAGTATTGAATAAAAAATTAAAGCCGGTAAAAGTAAAATTAGAAATTCTTTATTATCCATAGCAAACTGAGGTTAAATCCTTTCTTCAGGGATGATTAAATGTGCGCCTGAGAGGATTTGAACCTCCGGCACAGGGGTTAGGAACCCCTTGCTCTATCCGGGCTGAGCTACAGGCGCAAATGATTGTGCACAAAATACAACAAGCAGCATTATAGCGGGTTAGCATACATAAAGCAGCTGATTTGGGAAAAATCGCCCCCTCGCCCGGGTGCAAGTTTTGCCGATACAAACAAAACTGTCCCGGTCGGCAAAATTCGTCGGAATGAAATCCATCCGACCTGACCAGCCTGGCTTAACGGACTTGTGTTTGTTTATTCCTAATAATGAATTTTTGCTAGAAATACATGCTATCTTTTTCAATCCGGCACCTGATACCACACGGAAAGAAAAAGAACATTTTCGCTGGAACCGCTCATACCGGTAGGTGCCTGTCCGAAACATTCCCGAATTTCCTTTATGTCAGTAACTTTTTCTTCCTTAATCCACCCGTTAACTTCGCCGTCCAAATAGATAAGCGCGCTGCGCGTAGTCCCGCAAACGAAATGTTTAACTGTCAGCACTTTTCCTCACCTCCTTTTGGCCGAGCATCAAACTTTATACATTATATCAGAATACGGGCGGAAATTAAAACCGCAGGATTGACAGAGATGTCTTCCTGGGGTAGAATAATAAAGCAAAGCCGCGTTGCAGCGTGGTTTATATAAAAGTTACCGGAGGAAATAATGACCAAATATATAATCGGGTTTTTCATTTCATTCCTGCTAATTATACCGATGGCATTCGGCGGTGAAGGAACCGGCGGATATCTGGAAGGCGGGCCTTCGGAAAACTTTGAGTCGCCGACCCTTGACCTCCAGCGCTCCTATTACGGAACGTTTGAAAAAGAACAAGAATCCAAACCGCTGCGGGGTAACACCAAGGTAGCAAAACCCCTGCCGGAATCAGTTATCAAGGAAGTGCCTACTTTTGCCGAAGTGGAAGCCGCCAAGGTAAAGGCCGCCGCGGAAACAGCGATGGAAGTAAGCAAAAAAGCGGAAACGACCGCCGCGGAAGCAAGGCAGGCCGCGCTGGAAGCGAAGACAGTCAGTGAACAGGCAATTTCCTCGGCCAACCAGTCAATCCAGACGGCAAACCAGGCGATTGATAAAACCAACCAGACGATAGACCAGGTCAACGCAATCAACGAGAACGTGATGCAGGAAAACGCAAAACTGCGGTTTGAGATGGAGCAAAAATCCCAGGCGCTGGAACAGAAAGACCAGACGTTGTCCGACTCAATGTTAAACCTGAAGAAGGAACTTGAAAAACTTACCGCGACGGAAGCTAAAAAAGCTTTCTCCTTTTACACGGTCAAGAAAGGCGATTTCCTGATTAAGATTGCCGGGAAAAAAGATGTTTACGGCGATGGGGAAGCTTGGAATAAAATTTATCAGGCAAACCGCGGCAAAATCAAGAACCCCAACGTCATCTATCCGGGCCAGAAACTGCAGATTCCCGGCCCGAATGACGCCGCCCCGGCCGGAGTAAAGATTAAATCTGTCAAAAAGGCGAAAAAAACGGTTGCTGTTTCTGAAGCGCCGGCAAAAACTACATCCGGAAAACCGGTGGTCCAGGTTCCAAAACAGACACCGGCGGCAGGCGGAAAATCTTTGACGCCCGGGCAAAAAAAATAGAAACGAAAGGCATCAGGACTTCAGGACGGCAAAACACTTCACCTTGGTGTGTTTTACACCGGAAGCCCCGATGCCTTTTTTTATAACATGAAACGCGTAAAGTTGATTGACAAGGAACTGGCTCGCGCCTTTTTCGGCCAGTTCGACCAGAACGTCCGCCAGTTAGAAGATGAGTTCGGGGTAACGGTTGCCGGACGCGGCAGCGAACTGGTCATTAAAGGCGCCCGGAAAAAGGTGTTGGCGGCGATGTCGACTATCGAAGACCGCTTGAAACAGATTAAAGGCAGACATGATTTTCGCCGTCCGACCATCGAACAACCGCCGCTTGAAAAATTCGAGAAAAAAGACGCCATCTTCATCGGCTCCAAGCGGCAGGCGATTGTAGCCCGGCCCGGCGGCCAAAAGGCTTACGTCCAGGCCGTCCGCGACAACGACATTGTGGTTGGCATCGGCCCGGCCGGTACGGGAAAGACCTACCTGGCAATGAGTCTGGCGATAGAGTACCTCAAGCAGAACAAAGTTGAACGTATCGTCATTTCCCGTCCCGCGATTGAAGCCGGCGAAAAATTAGGTTTTTTGCCCGGTGACCTGGAGGAAAAGGTGCGGCCTTACCTTCAACCCGTTTACGACGCTCTCTACGACCTTGTCTGGCCGGAGGAAATTCGACGGCTGATGGAACACCGCATCATTGAAATCCTGCCGCTGGCTTACATGCGCGGCCGGACCCTTTCTGACGCGTTTATCGTCCTGGACGAAGCCCAAAACGCCACGCCGGAACAGATGAAAATGTTTCTTACCCGTTTAGGCATGGGCTCCCGGGCAATCATCACCGGAGACGTAACCCAATCGGATTTACCGGTAGAGCGTACCTCGGGGTTGGAAGATATCGAGGGATTTTTAAAAAAAGTTAAAGGCATTAAGTTTGCTTACCTGACCGAAGAAGACGTGGTACGCCACCCCCTGGTCCGGGAAATTATTCTGGCTTATGAAAAAGAAAAACAAAAAAAACGTTTACTTACGCAACCTGCAGCGCAAAGTAAAGATAGACGTAAAAAATCTCCGCCAAAAGATAAACCGGGCGCTTAAAATATCCGGTTTCTCCTTCAAACAACTCGGCGTTATTCTAATAAGCGACCGAAGGATTACCGGTTACAACCAAAAGTTTCTGGGCCATAACCGGCCGACCGACGTGCTCAGTTTCACCCTGGAGGAACAGGAAGGCGAAATCCTGATTTCCGCGGAAACCGCCGCGGCGCAGGCGAAGGAACTGCGCCATTCCCTGGAAGAAGAGTTG
This sequence comes from Candidatus Ratteibacteria bacterium, assembly GCA_041653615.1. Taxonomy (GTDB): domain Bacteria; phylum Ratteibacteria; class UBA8468; order MWAK01; family MWAK01; genus JAHJUB01. Next base: position 5,719 of record JBAZEZ010000020.1, on the reverse strand, counting down.
CTGACTCTGGCCATCCACGGATTTCTGCACCTGGCCGGGTATGATGACCGGAAGACGAAAGACCGCCGGTTAATGTTCCGTGAAACCCGGCGTATATTAAGGGGTTGCGAAAAAAATGACGGAAAACCAGAAACGCAAGATTAAGGAAAATTCGCTCCTGGATAGTTTTGACCACGCGGCCCGGGGAGTGCTCTTCTGCGTCCGAAGCGAGCGCAACTTCCGCATCCACCTGGTGGTCGGTTTCCTCGCGCTCTTCGGTTCCATGTTCCTGGACTTAAGCCTGGTTGAGTTTTACGTTCTGCTCCTGGTAATTACCGGGGTCCTGTTCGCGGAAATGGTTAACACCGCCCTGGAAAAATTGGTTGACCTGGCAACCCCGGAATACAGCCGCCTGGCAAAAGAAATCAAAAACATCGGCGCCGCCTGCGTCCTGATATCGGTAGTTGTCGCGCTCTTTGTCGGCTACCTGATGCTGGGCGCGCACATACCGTCCCGAACCGAAATGGCGGTCTACGCGATTAAAACTTCTCCCTGGTACCTTTCGGTCATCGCGCTTATAGCCACCTACGGCCTGATATTCTACGTGAAACTGCGCATGCGCTCCAAATCTCTCTTCCGCGGCGGAATGCCCAGCGGCCACGCGGCGCTTTCTTTCGGTATCCTGACGGCCATATTCTTTATCACCAAGAACCCGATGGTTACCGCTCTTGTCCTGCCGATGTCAATCCTGGTTACGCAAAGCCGGGTTAAGCGGAGAATCCATTCCTGGTCCGAGGTCTTCTTTGGCGCGCTCCTGGGCATCTTTATCGCCACGCTTGTCTTCCAGGTGTTTCGTTTTCCGTAATGTAGGATTAAAGAATACCACGGAAGCACGGAAGAATGGAGACACGGAAAGAAGTACTCTAAATTAAAGTTTTTTCGGTGTTTCCGTGGTTTTCTGTGTTTCCGTGGTAGAGTTTTTGTGGTTGCTTTCTGACAACACAAGGAGGCTTTTTGGATAAATTACGCCGCGTTTTTTTGACCGGGCTCCTGGCCCTGGTTCCAATTTCCGTTTCCGTCTGGGTTCTCTTTTCCCTGACCCGATGGCTGGAAAATATTCTGGGACCGCTCTTTAAAAACATTCTCAAAGAATCCTACGTCCCGGGTCTGGGACTTGTTTCCCTGCTTCTGATTATCCTGCTGGTCGGCTACGTAGCCGGTAATTTTATCGGTAAACGTTTCGTGCAATATCTGTCCGGCCTTCTGGAAAAGTTGCCGCTCTTCAATAAAATCTACTCGACCATTAAGGGAATCAGCGATTCCGTCTTCAGCGCACAGCATCAGAAGTTCTTTGAATCCGTGGTAATGGTGCCTTTCCCTTATCCGGGCTGCCAGACCATCGCTTTTGTCACCGCGGTGCCCAAAGAACTGGGGCCGGACCAGGTGGGCGTTTTCGTACCGACCCCGCCCAACATCGCCAACGGCTTCTACCTCATCTATCCCAAAAAGGACGTCAAGTTTCTGGATATGTCGGTGCAGGAAGGGATAAAAATAGTGCTTTCTATCGGAATTTCATCACGGTCAAAAAAGAATGACGAGACGGATAAAAGCGGTTGAGGTTGCAGAGCGTATAACCGAATTGGCGCGGGAAGCAAATTTTATCTTCCCGGAAATTCTTACCCGCCTGATTGGCCGGGCCGTTGAGCGCGAAAAAAAGCCGCTTGCCAAACAGGCGCTCTCCGCCATCTTAGACAACATCCGCCTGGCCAAAAAAATGCCGCGGCCCTTACCCCTCTGCCAGGATACCGGAATGATTGAAGTCTTTCTGGAAATCGGCAACGAGGTCAAGTTTGGCCTGAAGCCTTTTTCCTGCCTGGAAGATGTTGTTTCGGAAGGGGTTGCGGCCGCCTACCAAAAATATTTCCTGCGCCTTTCCGTAGTTGACCCGCTGACCAGAAAAAATACCGGCAACAACACTCCGGCGGTAGTACACACACGGCTGATTTCCGGCAACAAGATAAAAATTCACCTGTTGGTCAAGGGCTTCGGTTCGGAAAACATGGGAAAGGTTGCAAACCTTCCGCCGGGTTCCGGCCGGTCGGAAATTGAGGATTTTGTCGTGAAATGCATGGAAGACGCCGGAAGCAAACCTTGTCCGCCAGTCTTCATCGGCATCGGAATCGGCGGCACGATGGAAAAAGCGGCTCTCCTTGCCAAAGAAGCGCTCCTTTACCCGGAAGAACTAACCGTACCTAACAAAGACAGGGAGCTGCGGGCGCTGGAACAAAACGTCCTGCGCCGGATAAACAAGTCAGGCATCGGGCCGGCCGGCTTAGGCGGCCAAACCACTGCCCTGGCGGTCAAAGCCAAAAAGTTTCCCACCCACATCGCCGGCCTGCCGGTAGCCGTCAACATCTCCTGCTGGGCCCTGCGCGTCGCGCACGGCGAAATATAACCACACCGTCGTCCTAAATCAATGCTTTCCCCCACCCCTCTTGACAAATAAACTATGTATGTAGTATCATCTTATCCAGCGACAATTTAACCAAACGACAAGGAGACAAAAAATGGCCAGAACAAAAGACTTTTCCAAGGCGGAACTTGAGGTGATGAAGGTTTTGTGGGAAAAAAGGTCTGCCACCGTCAAGGAAGTACAGGAGGAACTCTTCCGGAAAAAGAGATGGCGCTATACTACGGTCCTGACCTTTATCTCAAGACTATACAGCAAAGGTTTCCTGGAAAGAGAAAAAACCGGAATGGCTTATGTCTATAAACCAACGCTACCCGAAAAGAAAGCGATGGGGAAAATGGTGGATGGTTTCATTGACCGGGTATTTGGCGGAGAAATTGCTCCGATGATGAACTACCTTAGCGAATCAAAGGCGCTGAAACCCGACGAGATTTCAGCCCTGCGGAAACTGGTTGCGGCTTTGGATAAAAGGCCGCCTACGCAATAAGGACGCCTAACACTGAACGGCTTAGCCGCATCGGCGTCCATGCTACGGTTTTACTCGCCGAAGCTTCCGCCGTCGCCAAGGCTATGACGGACACAGTTAGCGAAGGAGAGCGGCCAAAGGAGGTAAAAATGGTTCAGACACTTAACCTCTGGACAATTAAGTGGCTGGAAACAATCTGGACAGTGTCCTGGCAAAGCGGAATTCTTGTCGTTGTTGTCTTCCTTGTAACAAAGGTTCTCAAAAATAGATTAACCCCGACCATCCGCCATATCCTCTGGACCTTGGTTGTCGCAAAACTCCTTATCACCCCTTTTGTTGCTATCCCGATAACCGTCCGGGTCAACAGCCCGGCACTGCCGGCGCCAGCGGTATTGCCGATTACTTTGCCTGCCGTTCAGGAATCCGGGTCTTTTTCGCTCCCGGTAAATACGCAGAGCAATACCCTAAGTCCTGTTTCTCTATTTTTCCTCTTCTGGCTGTTTGGGATAACCGCGATTTTTCTGCTAACTACGACGCGCTCCGTCAGACTCTGCCGACAGGTGCGCTCAGCAGAGGCGCTGGAAAACAAAGATATTCTGGAAGCGGTAGCGCGCGGAGCAAAACAACTCAACCTAAAACCGCCGAGCCTTAAGGTCTCCGGAGAATTTACCGGTCCCTTTGTCTGCGGCCTTCTCAACCCTGTCCTCGTTGTCCCCAGACAGGTTCTGACAAAGTTTAAATCCGGAGAACTGGAGCACATCATTCTCCACGAACTGGCCCACCTCAAGAGAAGGGACGTCCTTACCAACTGGCTTCAGGCGCTGGCCCAAACCCTCTATTTTTTCAACCCCCTTGTCTGGTATGTCAACCGGCAGATACGGCTGGAAAGAGAACAGTCCTGCGACGACTGGGCGCTCCAGGTAAAAAAAGGTGAAAGAAAAGAGTACGCCGACGCCTTGCTGAAAATAATAGAACTCTGCCCTAAACCCACCGGGCTTGCCTTAAATGTGGTGGGTATTTCGGAACCGTTTACCTCAATGCGCAGGAGGCTGGAGATGGTTATGGATACGGGAAGAAGAATAAGCACAAAAGTTTCTCTGAAAACGCTCCTTGTCTTGGTGGTGTTAGGATTGATAGGAATGCCGGCGTACGGCGTTACCAAAAAGCTGGTGACCACAAACACTCTGTTGGCAGCCGGAGAAAAGATTACCGCCGTCACGGAGGCAAGCAACAACAAGGTTGCGACGAATACAGTGCTCGCGCCAACGGAAAAACCGAAGGTTGGGGAACCGACGGCCCAGGCGCAAACTCCAATCAACCTTGAAAAAACTCTGGTCACTATTAATGCGGCCGGCATAGACATTCGGCCGATGCTTAGAGAAGTTTACACCACAACCGGCGTGAATATCGTTCTTTCTGCCGGCGTAACTAATGGCCCACCCAAATTTGTCACCTTGTATTTTAAAAACATGCCGCTGCGGCAGGCTCTTAACCTCATCATGGATGCCACCAATCTTAAATATATTATTAAAGACGATGTCGTCCGAATTATGACGCCGGAAGAGTACGAAAGTTCACCCGCAACCACAATAATACAACGTCTGGTTACCGTAAATATCACATCCGGCGATAAACTAATTACCAGCCCGCGTTTCATGACTGCAGCTGGGCAGCGGCAGCCTATGGTAATCAAATTCGACGACACCGAGTTACAACTTATGGATGGCGTGACTAAGGACACGGATGGTATGTTTGTTCTTCGGATGAAATTATATCAAAAAGATAAAGATGGCGGCCCCAAGCTTATGTCCACACCTATCATGCGGATGCCGCCTGGAACGGAAGGAAAAATGAGCCTCACCGAAAGCACTGATGGTCATCCCGGCTATTCCATCTCAATCAAAGTAACCGATGTGAAGTGACGCGGTCAGTCAATCCAGTGTTTTCGCAGTTCGGATTCTATCTGGCGCTGGCGGTTCGGAGGCAGGGAGAGCTTGTTTTAAACGTAGTGGGTTTTTCCGAATATTTTACGCTGATGTCGGAAAGGGTGGAGGTAATTATGAATATGAGAAGAAAAATAAACACGAGTATTTCCCTGAAAACGCTCTTGGCGTTGTTGGTAATTGGACCGATAAGTATACCGGCTTACGGAGTCAACCAAAAACCGGCAACGGAAGACAACCTTTTGGCGACTGACCAAAATCCCGGCTTCGTCCTGACGGGAACCGTAAAAGACAAGGCAACCGGAGAGCCGATTGCGGGCGCAATTGTGTCAGACGACAACTATGGCCCCAAACCTTACAAGCAAGCGACCACGGATTCTACAGGGAAATATAGTTACGCCACCTGGGGAGAAGAACATAATGTTATTGCCCAAGCCCCGAATTATCGGCCGGAGCGTAAAACACTCATAACGGATTTGTTCCAATTGAAAAAACAAGGGGCCCTCGATTTCGAACTCACCCGCGAGCGAAGTTTGGTTGAGATGAAGATCAAATTCGGGGAAAAAACAAGCGTAGACACCGACATAGTGGTTGAAAATGGAAAACCTGCGGTAATCACAATAGGCGATTTAAAAATCGAGGATACTTTAACGAAAGACGCGGGTGGCCGTTTCCTTCTTAAAATGAAACTTTCCCTGAAAAATAAAGAAGGTGGGTTCAAAATAACATCGTTACCCTCCTATGTTAACAGTCAAATTTCTCTACTCTCGAAAACCTTGTGTTTTCAATGATTTACCGCTAATTTAAACTGGCTAAAGTCTTCAAAGACCCAGTTGTATTTCAAGGTGCGGTAAATAATGG
>JBAZEZ010000019.1:0-32902 GCA_041653615.1 Candidatus Ratteibacteria bacterium | reverse complement strand
CAGACGTCCACTAATTTTTCCAATTCATCCATCCGTTGTTTAAGGAGGACGTCAATATTGCTCCAGGCTTTGGCGACGTTGTTTTTGAGCATAATCAGCATATTGTAAATGCTGATTATGCTTCCGACCAGGGCAATCAGGATTAAACCGCCGGTCACCGCCCATATAATTTTTACCATTGAACCCTCCAGATACACAAATGTGTCATCCTGAGCCGCAGTTGCGAAGTATCTCGTATTTAAGGATGAGATTCTTCGCTATTGCTCAGAATGACATATTTTATCTTTCTGCGTTCTTCACAATCAATTCTACCATCTTATAATAATTTTTGCCAAAAGGCGGTTGGTTGAAGAAGAAGCCCAGGATACCGGCCAGGTTGAAAAAAACAAGAGTAAGCCCGAGGACCAGCGTGGAGTATCCCTTCCACCGCAGGCTGCCCAGGACCGCTTTTTCGCTGCGGGTAGAGATAATAAACGGTCTTTTAGCCGACGGTTTGGCGATTACGACGGTATCGAGCGGGTTTTTGGCGGCCGTAATCACTTCTTCGGTCACTTTTGATTCAGCGTTCCGGACCGCTTTTTCCCATTCAACGGTGTCTATCTGCCCGTCCTTGTTTTCGTCTAAAGCGGTCATCTTTTCCGGGTCCCCGCGCAGGATTGCCAGTTCGGTGCTTACTTCGCCTTCCGGGTCGGCGAAACGGGGTTTCTTTTTTGCCTCGCCCAGAACATAGAGGAGGCTATTGGGGTAGATTGCTTGTTCCAGGTAACGGATAGAACCGTTTCCGCTTCCCGGGAATCCGGCCGGATAGTAGGTTTCGCACGGCAGGTAGAGTTCCGCGTCCTTTGGGTTAATTAGAATCCGGTCGCCTTCTTTATCCTGGAGGTAGAAAGGGAGATAGAGAAAACCGGAGTCAACGGTTTGCCAGGAGGTAGTCCGGCCGTTTCGAGTATAGACAGTTCTGAGTTCCTGGCGTTTGTACTTGGTGAGACAGCATTCCAGTCCGGTTGCCGGACTGACGATCAGCCCCTCTGTTTTTACGTTGCCGGTTACTTCAACCAGACCGATGGCCAGGGAACGAATTGGAGAGGTCGGCGTGCCGGTAATCCAGGTTATTCTCGGCAGGATGCGCAGGATACTGCGGAGAAAAAGGAAGAATCCGGTAAAAAGCAGGATGGAAATTACGGCTAAAGCGAGTGCTGAATCCGCATTCATGGTATATCAAGTTAATAGGACGCAGATAAACGCAGAAACAACTGGATAATGCTAAATGATAAAAAATGAACCGCAGAGTTCGCAGAGACCGCAAAGAGGTACGGAAGAAGAAAAATTTAAACAAGATAACAATTAATAATCTTTAAGCAATTCTCCGCGTTCTCTGCGGTAATCTGCGTTCTATTGTTTTATGGAAATATCAATTTGAATACTTCCGAAATATTTTCCACCGGGATTATTTCCAGGTTGGCCAATTCTTCTTTCGGGATTTCCGCAAGTTCCCGCTGGTTGTCCTTGGGGATAAGTACTCTTTTGATGTTTGCCCGGGAGGCCGCTAACAGCTTTACCCGCAGTCCGCCGATCGGCATAACCTTGCCCCTCAGGGTAATTTCACCGGTCATCGCCAGGTCGCCTTCGACCGGTCTTTGAGTGAGGCAGGAAGCCAGAGCCGTGGCGATGGTGATGCCGGCGGACGGTCCGTCCTTGGGCACCGCCCCGGAAGGGATATGGATGTGTAAATCATTCCGGCGGTAGAATTCCTGGTCGAGTTTTAACTCCTCTCCGTGCAGGCGTACCAGGCTCAAGGCAATCCGGCAGGATTCCTTCATTACATCGCCGAGCCTTCCGGTGATGATGAGGTTTCCTTTGCCTTTTAACGCGCTCACTTCGGTGAAAAGAACGTCTCCGCCGTATTCGGTCCAGGCGAGACCGGTTACCACGCCGACCTTGGCGGATAAATCGGAACCTTCGCTCCAGTACTGGGGAACTCCGAGGTATTTTGCCACCCGCTTCTTGTTAATTTTGGTGCGGTCTTCCATCTTTTTGCCGTTTAGTTCTTTTTCTTTGACCACTTTCCGGCAAACGGTGGCAATCTGGCGCTGCAGACTTCTTACGCCGGCTTCACGGGTGTATGACTTGACAATTTCGTTGATTGCTTCGTCGGAAAAAGCAATTTCCCCCGGCTGTAAACCGTTGGCGATTATTTCCTTAGGCATCAGGAATTTTTTGGCAATCTCCATCTTTTCGGAAGTGGTGTAACCGGGCAGGTTGATAATTTCCATCCGGTCCAACAGCGGCGGCGGTATGGTCGCTTCGTTATTGGCGGTGGTTATGAACAGGACTTGCGACAGGTCAAAATCAACCTCCAGGTAATGGTCGTTGAAAGTGTTATTTTGTTCCGGGTCCAATACTTCCAGGAGCGCGGAAGAAGGGTCTCCGCGGAAGTCCGACCCGATCTTATCCACTTCGTCCAGCAGGAAAACCGGATTTTTCACACCGGCCTTACGCAGGGACTGGATGATGCGTCCCGGTAGGGAACCGATGTAGGTTTTTCGGTGGCCGCGGATTTCGGCTTCATCGTGGACTCCGCCCAGCGAAATCCTGGTGAACTGCCGGTCCAGGGCTCGGGCGACCGATTTTCCCAGAGAGGTTTTTCCGCTTCCGGGCGGTCCGACGAAACAGATAATCGGGCCCTTGAGGCTGGTATTTCTTTTCCGCACTGCCAGGTATTCCAGGATGCGTTCTTTCGGTTTTTGGAGTCCGTAATGGTCTTCGTTTAAAATTTTCTCCGCGCGTTTAATGTCAAGGTTATCCGCGGTGCTCTTCTGCCAGGGAAGATTGACCAGCCAGTCCAGGTAGTTTCGGATAACCGTGGCTTCCGGAGAGAGATTCATCATTTTGGAAAAACGGTCCAGTTCTTCCTGGGCTTTCTTTTTGACCGGTTCCGGCATGCCTGCGGCGTCAATCTTCTCCTGTAAAGCTTTTACTTCCGAGGTCTCCGTCTCTTTGCCTAACTCCTGCTGGATGGTCTTCATCTGTTCCTGAAGGATGTAATCACGCTGGTTCTTTTCAATCTTCTTGAAGACCTCTCCCTGAATCTGTTTCTGGACTTCCAGAACTTCAATCTCCCGGTTGAGTATTTTCAGGATGAGCCGCAACCGGGGAGTAATTTCGTTGATGTCCAGAATTTGCGCCTTATCTTCTTTTTTGAGAGGCAGGTATCCGGCCACCATGTCGCTCAGTTTTTCCGGTTCGCCCGCGGAAAAAATACTACCCAAAACTTCCCGGGGCAGTATCGGGTTCACCTGGAGATATTTTTCCAGGGCTTCCACCAGGAGGCGAACCAGCGCTTCTTCTTCGGTGCCTCTTTCCCGGACGCTGACCATAGGTTCGACCGAAACGGCGAAAAAGCGGTTTTCCGATTGGACCTGGGTCACTTTTACCCGAAAGAGCGATTCAACCAACAGTTTCATTTGGCCGTTTGATTGGCGCATTACCTGAAGAATCCGGGCCAGAATCGCGACCGGGAAAAGGTCTGATGTAACCGGTTCCTCAACTTCGGCGTTTTTTTGAAAAACCAGGACCACCAGGTTGTCCAGGCTTTGCGCTTCTTCCACCGCGTTGACGGTTTTCTGTCGGCCGATTAAAAGGGGCGTTACCATCCCGGGGAAGATTACGATGTCCCGCAGGGGAATGGCCGGCATTATTTTCCGCAGTTTAATTTCTGCGTTTTCCGGCGCGTTTTTTTGAACCTTTTTGGAATTATTTTTTCGCAGTAATCTGGCCATATATAGTTCCTTTTTACGCTTTTATGATTCTCGGTTTTTCAATCAGCAGAGAACGTTTTTTCAAAAGGGTTAAAGTTCTTTCGATGCGGATTTGGCCCTTCAGCTCTTCCCGTTGTTCCGGGCTGATACCGGCCGCAAACTCTTCTTTTTCCCTGCCGGCCAGCTTCGCCAGGATTTCAATCCGCTTGTCAGCGTCTTCCTCGCTGATTTCCACTTTTTCCCGTTTGGCAACTTCCGACAGGACGAAAGAAGCTTTTACTTCTTTTTCGGCCCGGGGTTTAATCTTTTCAAAAAGTTCCGAGGTTATTTTTTTCTGCTCCGCTTCGTTCTTTGTCTTGATGTCCGGCGTATTTATTAATTCCCGGCGCAGAAGTTCAATCGTTCGTTCGGTTACCAGGCTCTCCGGTACCGCAAATTTGGAACGGTCCAGGAGCTGCTCCACTATCCGGTCGTCTTCTTCCTGCCCGGCTATTGCCTGGGCCTGGTACTCCAGCCGTTGGCGCAGGCTTTTTTTTATGTTCTCGCGCGCCTTCAAATCGCGCGCCTCTATCTGCAGTTTCGGGTTGTGGACCAGGACTTCTTCCAATACCCGGCTTACTTCTTCCTCGGTAATCTGCGTCTCTTTTTTTTCCAGGGATAGTCCGCTGTAGGATTCCAATTCCACGACCGGGGCGATGTCAAAGGTGGCGGTGTAAACAAGCTTTTCTTCAGTCATGTCCAGGTCGGTTATTTCCGGTTCGCAGACTGGTTTGAGGTCCTGCGCTTCCAGCGCTTCCCGGTAGGTTTCCGGGATTAATTTTTCCACAATTTCCTTGCTGATAATATCCCGGTACCGCTCTTTGATTATTTCCCGGGGCGCTTTACCGGGCCGGAATCCGGGAATTTGCGCGGCTTTTTCCGCGCCCCGGACAACTTCTTGATAGGTTTTCTTTACGGTTTCCGGTTCAACCTCAATACGCAGCTGCCGTCGGCAGCCTTCCAGTACCTTCAGTTCTGTTTTCGCCATAGTGGTTTTGGTGTTTTTTAATTATACGCGAAGGTGTCTGGTAGGCAAAACTTTGCGTAGTGTCAGTAACAAAACAAGCATTATGAGGAGATGAGTAGCCGGGGCTCGTTAGTTGTTTTAACGAGAACACGGCGAGCCTCGTCTCCGAGTTGCGTAGATTTTGTCTGACACGCAGCTTCGTTTTGCAAACCAGATACCTGGGCAAGGAGGATTTGGCGGTCTCACTTCAAAGCGTTCGACTCGGCCACCCGCTGGTATTGCTCCTTAATCAGTCGCAATACCTTACTTCGCTCCCCTCAAATCCTCCCCTTCAGGGAAGCCTACAAGTGGGCAGGGGAGGATTTGAACCTCCGAAGACCTTCCGGTCGCCAGATTTACAGTCTGGTGCGATTGGCCGCTCCGCCACCTACCCATTTTTCAAAATTATACTATTTTAGCCTGTTTTTGTCAAAAAAGGGGTAAAGTTCTTGCCGAAGAAGGTCTTTTTAGGGTAAAATACCATAAAATGACCAAAAAACTATTCATTTTTGACCTGGACGGCACTTTGATTAACGCATATCCGGCTATTGTGGAGAGTATGAACCATACTCTGCGCCGGATGAATCACCCGGAGGTAGATTCGGAGAGGATTATTCGTTCCGTTGGACTGGGGAACGATGGCTTGATGAAAAAGTTTTTTCCGGACGATGAAGTGCCGGAAGCCCGGCAGATTTACCGGGAACACCACCGGGATAACCTGGTTGGTAGAATCTCTTTATTGCCCGGAGCGCTCGCGCTTTTGCGGGACCTGAAAGCAAAAGGAAAATTACTGGCGGTGGCGTCAAATCGGCCAAAGGAGACAGCAGTTCTTTTAATCAAGATTTTAGATATTGAGTCCTGTTTTGACCGGGTTCTGACCGGGGAAGAGGTGCCGGAGCCCAAGCCGGCGCCGGATATTTTGATAGCGCTCCTGGACTATTTTCGGGTTTCCCGGGAAGAGGCGGTTTATGTGGGTGATATGGATATTGACGCGGAGACCGGCGCCGCGGCCGGCGTCAAAACAGTAATCGTAGTCACCGGTTCTTCCACCAGAGAGGAGATTGAAGCCGCCAAACCGAACCTGATTATTGATTCCCTGGAGGATTTTCCCGGGGATTAGTATTTTACAGTTTTTTGCAAGCCTCTGCTAATTTTTGGTAGAAGGCCGGTGTGTCTTCAATTACCATCGAACATTCCGGTAAAGAGTCCAGTACCTCCGGATAATCGCTCAGGAGACGCGGGTCAAAGATTATCACCGCGCCCCGGTCGGATTTGTTCCGGATAAGCCGGCCGAACGACTGGCGCAGGCCGATGATTGCCAGCGGCAGGATATAATCCTGAAAGGGCCGTCCGCCTTTTTTGAGAACCGCTTTTTGCCGTGCTTCCACCAACGGGTCGGAGCGGCTCGGAAAAGGCATCTTTTCAATCAACACCGCCTTCATCCCGGAAATATCCACGCCTTCCTGAAAACTTTTGGAGCCCAGCAGCAGCATATCCCCGCTTGCCCCTTTCAGCGTTTCCACCAGGAAATTACGGTAACCGTCTATATTCTGGCACAGTACCGTAACCCCCTTTTTTTCCAGGTCTTCTTTTATTTTCCCGTAAACATCTTCCATCCGGGAACGCGCCGAAAAGAGTGCCAGTTCTTTTCCTCCCAGGGCCAAAGCTGTTTTTTTTATGCCTTCTGCCAGCGCGGAAACGAAGATACCCGGGTGGTCGTTGTAGTCGTAACGCTGGAAGTTTTTGGGGATGGCCAGGATGCTCTGGTTGGAAAAGTCAAAAGGCGAACTAATCCGGGCGGTTGTGACGGCCGGCAGCCCGGCCAGACCAAGCCGGTTCAGAAAAAAGTCAAATTTCCCGGACACGGTCAGGGTAGCCGAGGCGCAAACCAGGGTTTTCAGTCCGGAGAAGAGGCGTTCGCGTAAAAAAACGTCAACTTCCACCGGCATCGCCCGGGCGAGCCACGTTTCGGCTTGGCGGGATTTTGAGTTCCACGACGTATTTTTACGGGCAAAAGCAACGTAGTTTTCCTGCGGGCTGAAGATAAATGCCAAGTCTTCCTTGAGGTTTGTGAATTCTAGTTGGAGTCCGGACAGTTCCAATTTTCGCTCGGCCGATTCGTCGTTTGGCTCATCAGTCCGGCCGCCGCTGATTTTTCCGAATTGCGCTTCCAATTCCTGCCAGGATATCTGAAAGTTTTGCCGGGTAAGTTCAATCTCCGGCCAGCGGTTGTCTTTTTTTAAGTCATTAATGTTTATCGTCCCGTATTCCGGCAGCAGCCGGACCATTCCGCCGGAAAATTGCTGCCATAATTTTCTGACTTCCGGTATCATTTTCCTGGTTTCCGCGGAAATCCGGCCGCGGCCCTTTTCTCCCGAGAGGAAAGCGTTGAGCGCCGACAGTATTCCGATTGCCTGTTCACCTTCGATACCCCGGCTGTAACTTTCCGACGCGGCATCCTCAATATTCTGGGCTTCATCCAGGATAAGGTGGTGAAATTCCGGAAACCATCCCGGCGGCGAGAGTGTCAGGGCGTGGTTGGAGATGATAAGGTCGGAATTTTCGGCGGCCAGCCGCGCCTTCTGATAAAAACAACTTCGGTAAAAAGGGCAGTTGCGGTTAAGGCAGGTTTTGGCGCTTCCTTTCATCTCATCCAGCCAGCCCTTCAGGTCGGGAAACCGCTGCTGCATAAAAGCGGAAGCCTCCTCCAGAATGCCTTCCCGGCTTTTGTGGCGGAAGGAAACCAGGTAAGCCAGCGCCGTTTCGTTTTTGGGGAAGAGGCCGGGATTGTTTTCATAGATATTCCGGAACCGGCGCTGGCAAAAATAATTTTCTTTCCCCAGGAGCCGGCTGGCGCGCCATTTTAAGCCGGGCAGGTTTTCTTTCAGGAACGGGAGTTCTTTTTCCCAGACTTGGGTTTGAAGATTTTTAGTGTTGGTGGATATCACTACGCGCCGGTGGTTTATCGTCGCGAAGATGATGGCCGGAATCAGATAAGCCAGGGTTTTTCCCACGCCGGTCGGCGCTTCCACCACTAATTTTGCGGAATCATTAAAAGCGGCGCAAACCAGTTTCGCCATTTCTAATTGTTGGGGCCGGTGTTCGTAGTTCGCTAATTTCGTCAGGAACCCGTTCTTTTCCAGCAGGCGGGTTATCTCCGCTTCCTTTACCGGTACGGTTAATTCTTCCGGCTCCGTTTTTTCTCTCCAGTCATTTTCTTCTTTTGATTTTACATTTCGTACTTTGCGGTTTACGTTTTGCGTGGATAATTTTTGAAATAATTCCGAGAGCAGCGGTTCCGTTCCGGACAGGAGCCGCGCCATATTTTCCAGCAGCAAGCGGTCCCCCGGTTCTATCCGGTCAATGACCGCCCAGAGTAGTTTAAAGGTTTGTCGGGCGTCGGAGAGGCTGCGGTGCGTTTCTGTTTCATTGAAAATTTTTTTGGCCAGCACCCGGAGGCTGTAATGTTTTTCAACCGGCAGGATTAAGGCGGTCAGAATCGCGGTATCCAGGGTCTGGTTCGGCAAATCAAGGCCGGCGGCTTTCAAGAAGGAAAGGTCAAAATTAAGGTTATGACCGACCAGCGGACAATCGCCGATGAATTCCTGTAATTCGTTGAGCACCGGCTGCAGTTCCCGGCCCTTTTCCGCAACTTCCGCTTCGGTAATGCCGGTGAGCCGGGTAACGAAAGACGGAATGGGTATACCGGGTTTGACCAGAGTTTCAAACGCAGCTACTTCTTTCCGGCCTTTTGTCTTCAGGGCGCCGACTTCAATAATGCGGTCCTGACCCGAAGTAAGCCCGGTTGTTTCCAGGTCCAGAAACACAATTGTTTTATCCTGCCAAACCAAATTATCTGTCATCGTGACCGTTTTTCAGTGTGTCAATCTTATTCGGTGTATTGTATTTACCCGCCAATTTTTTATTATAACCGTTAGCGCAAAGAATGGGCAATCATCCCGTCGGTGTTGGTTTGACGGTCTTTTTTCTTAATGCTATAATTTTTCGGAAGCAGAGACAGTGATGTGCGTCAACCGGAGGAAAGTTGATTAAAAATAAGCCGTTTTATCGCTGTTGGGATTTTTGGCTTCTGGCGGGTTTGCTTCTGCTTATAAACTACCCGCTCTTTTTTGGTGGGAACACCAACCGCTGGGCATTTTATCCCGGCCTGGTGAAGCAGGGAGAATGGTGGTTGGTTATTACCGGTTTGTTGGCCCATGTTTCCTGGTATCACCTTCTTTTGGACGGCCTGCCTTTTTTTCTGGTGTATCTGGTTTTGGATGAGAAACGAATTTTCTTCCGCCTGTTTTACGTTATATTAGCCGGCGCCGGCAGCCTGCTGGCCGGGATATGGTTTTCGCCCCTGGTTCCGGAGGTTGGTCTGCGCGGGCTGTCCGGTATTACCTACGGAATAACCGCGCTCGGGGCGCTGGAGATGGTTTTCCGCGAAAAGAAAGACAAGACTGATAAAATAATCGGGGCGGCGGTCTTCGCGTTCCTGCTCTTGATGGTGGTTTATGAAACCATTACCGGAAAGTTTCCCTTCAGTTTTCTGCTCTTTGGTATGATGGGCAGGCCCATCCTTGTTTGTCACGCCGGCGGGATAGCCGGCGCGGTTGTTGCCTACTTTTTAGCAAAGATAATAGACGGGAAGTTTTTAAAACCGGCGTATAATTTGAAGTAGTTGCTGATTTTGATTAAAGGTTCAGCCGCCGAAGAATTGCGGCAGATACCGACGGTTCGCCTTGAGAAGCTCCAGGCCCATCCGTTTAATGTCGCTGACGGTAAGGTGACCGCATAGCGGGTCGGCGACCAGCGCCATTAATGCTGCGTCGAGGTCTCCGGCTAATCCCGAACTGATTGTCCGCAATTGTGTTTCCGCGTGCGGCCGGAGCAGGGCTTTCAGCGAATCCGGCATCGGTCCGGCGGTCAGGGGGGTAAAACCGCTTCCGCCGGTTTTTCCCATCGTCTCCACCACCGCGCCTTTAGCCAGATTTGGTATCTGGCCAACGTTGACCATATTGACCACATCGGTGAATTTTTCGTTGAAAACAACGGACTTTATTATATCCGCGGCCGTCTCGCGCGAGGGTTCCCGGGTAAACGGCCAATCCGCATCCTCTCCTTTGGTCCAGAGGTTTATTCTTTTCGCCGCATCCTGATAACCCTTCGCTCTTTCGGCAATGCTGGTTCGCTTAAGATTGAACCGGGCCATCAATTTTCGGCTGGAAAGGTAGGAACCGAAAAATTCACACGTGTGTCTGTCCCCCAGGTAAGGCAAATAACCGTAATTTTCAAAGAGTTCCTGGGCCAGCTTTCTATCTGATTTGAAGCCCATGGCATCCGCTTTGGGGTCTCTTACCAGGTCTGAGAGTCTCTTTACTTTAAGTTTTCCCTTTAACAGTTTATATCCGTCTTTGCCCCTTATTTTAAAATCCAGTATCCAGAAAAAATGGTTCAAACCGCCGAACCTTAGTTGTATCTCTTTCTCGCTCTCAAGGGTGAATGTTTTTTTAAAAACTCGTAATTTTCGAAGAGGCCGTGGCAGAGGCCGATTACGCGGTTATTGCCAAGTTCCCCGGCCAGGACGTTGGTTAGGGTTCCCATGGGGTTTGTATAATTCAGGACAAAAGCGCCGGGGGCTAATTGCTTTATCTTCCGGCCATAATCCTTGAATACCGGGATATTTCTTAACGACCTTGACCACCCCCCGGTCCGGCCGTATCGCCTACGGTGTGATAGATGCCGTACTTTTCCGGTATTTTGAGATCGTGCTTCATGGTTGCCAGGCCGCCGGTGGAGATGGCGATTATCACAAAATCGGCGCCGGATATGGCTTGGTCGGCATCAAGGAAAGTATCTATCCGCACCCAATCGGCGCCCCAGTCTTTAAGACGGTAATCGAAGAGTTTTTTGATGACTTTCAACCGGGCCGCATCTATGTCCAGCAGCCTGAAATTTATATTCGTTCTCTCCATCCCTTTTTTAAAGATGACGTCCCGCAGGATGGCAGGAGTCCAGTTCAGGCTTCCGCCGCCGATAAAGGTTATCTTTATTTCTTTCTTCTTGTTTGGCATGGCAGGTTCCTCCGTGTTTATTTTTTGGTTGTTTTTTCGGCGAAGACGGATATTCCGGCGGGTTGGACTTCCGCGAAACCGCCGGTAATGGAAATAATTTCGGTTTTTCCGGCGCGTTTCAGCCGGATGGCGCCCGGTTTCAATTGCGCGGCCAGGGCCGCGTGACCGGGCAGAATGCCTAATTCGCCTTCAAAACCGGGCAGGACCGCGGATTCATAATCACCTTCCAGGATTAGTGCTTCCGGCGTGCGAATTTTTACGGAGACGGTTTTCATTTTAATGGAACGCAGATTACCGCATATAAAACATAATTCAAAAATTTTTAAAGAAGTACTCTTAAAAACTATTTTTAATTTTTATCCTGTAGTTTCTGCGTATATCTGCGTCCCAATTCAGTTACAGTTTCGCGGCTTTTTCTATCGCTTCGGTTATGTTGCCCACCATATAGAACGCCTGTTCCGGCAGTTTGTCGTGTTCGCCGGCAATAATCTCGCCGAATCCCTGAATCGTTTGGTCCAGAGGCACGTGCCGGCCCGGCATTCCGGTAAACTCTTCGGCCACAGCAAAGGGCTGGGAGAAGAACCGCTGGACTTTTCGGGCGCGGGAGACAACCAGTTTATCTTCCGAAGAGAGTTCTTCCATACCCAGGATGGCGATGATATCTTGAAGTTCTTTGTAGCGTTGGAGGATTCTTTGGACGGAAATAGCGACCTGATAGTGTTTATCGCCTAAAATTTGCGGGCTGAGCATCGAACTGAATGATTCCAGCGGGTCAACCGCCGGGTAAAGTCCGAGGGCCGCGTTTTTGCGGGAGAGCACCATGGAAGTATCCAGGTGCGCGAAAGCGGTTGCCACGCCCGGGTCGGTCAGGTCGTCGGCGGGCACGTAGATTGCCTGGACGCTGGTGATGGAACCGTTTTTGGTGGAAACAATCCTTTCCTGGAGTTCGCCCATTTCGGTTGTCAGGGTTGGCTGGTAACCGACCGCGGAGGGCATCCGGCCCAGCAGGGCGGAGACTTCCGCTCCGGCCAGGATGTAGCGGAAGATGTTGTCTATGAAGAGTAGGCCGTCCTGGTTTGATACGTCGCGGAAATACTCCGCCTGGGTCAGCCCGGTGAGCGCCACCCGGAATCTGGCGCCGGGCGGTTCGTTCATCTGGCCGAAGACCAGCACCGCGTTTTTTAATACTCCGGACTGGTTCATCTCCCGGTAAAGGTCGTTTCCTTCTCTGGTCCGTTCGCCGACTCCGCAGAAGACGGAAACGCCTCCGTGGTGGATGGCGACGTTGTGAATCAGTTCCATGATGATTACGGTTTTGCCCAAACCGGCGCCGCCGAAAAGCCCGACCTTGCCTCCTTTGCGGAACGGAGCCAGCAGGTCGATGACCTTGATTCCGGTTTCAAACATCACCGTTCGGATGTCCTGTTCAATAAATGCAGGCGGTTCTTTGTGGATTGGTTCCATCTGGTCGGTCTTTATCGGGCCCTTATTATCAATCGGTTCACCCAGTATATTGAGCAGGCGGCCCAGGCATTCCGGTCCCACCGGCACCGTAATGGGTTTGCCGGTATCATCCGCTTCCATGCCCCGCGCCAGGCCTTCCGGAGGGCCCAGCACGATTGCCCGGACGATATCGTCGCCCAGATGCTGGGTTACTTCAACCATCAGGTCGGTTTCTTTTTCCCCGGGCGCGCTGTTTTTCTTGATGGCCAGCGCGTTAAATATTTGCGGTAACTCTCCGGTCGGAAACCGGATGTCCACCACCTGGCCGAAAACCTGAACAACTTTTCCTTTAGCCATAATTAAAATTATTTTGGACGCAGATTACCGCAGAAACAGATTAAATATTTAGGTAATGCCAAACTTAACCACGGAAACACGGAAATCACAGAATCACGGAAAAATTCAACTTATTATTTTTTAATTTTAACATGCTTAATTATTCCGTGTCTCCATTGCTTCCGTGTTTCGGTGGTATTCGTTTTAGTATTATCCTGTAGTTTCTGTGTTTATCCGCGTCCGATTTATTTAATTCCTTCGCCCGCGCCCACGATATCGGCAATCTGGCTGGTGATTGATGCCTGCCGGAGTTTATTAAATTCCAGGTTCAGGTTTTCAATCAAGTCGCCGGCATTCAGGGTGGCGTTTTCCATCGCCACCAGCCGCGCCGCCTGTTCCGACGCGTAAGATTCCTTCAGAAAAGAATAGACCCGGTTTTTGAGATAGAAGGGAATCATTTCGGCCAGCAGGGAATTTCTCTCCGGTTCAAAAAGATAGTCCGCTTCGATTTTCGGTTTGTGTTTCGGGTGGATTCTTACCGGCAGGAGATGGGATACTTCCACTTCCTGCCTGGCGATGGAGTGGAATCGGTTGGAGATAACCATAAAACCGCCCAACTCCTTTTTTAAGTAAACGTCCATTATGTCTTCGGCCATTTTGGCCGCGATATCGAAACGCAGGCCCGGGGCGATGTTGTCATAAACCCGGAATATGTTCAGGCCGGATTTTCGCAAGGAATCCTCCGCCTTGCGGCCGACCGTAAAAATCTCCAATTTTTTATCTGAAACGATATGCCGGAACGCCAGGGTTTCTTTCAGGACGTTATTATTGAAACCGCCGCAGAGTCCCCGGTCCCCGGCGATTACCAGCAGACCCATCCGGTTGGAATTTTTGTTTTCAGACAAAAAAGGAAAGAGCGGCGCTTTTTTGCCCGGCGTCCAGTGGGTATGGAGCAGACGGTAGAGCAGTCCTTCCAACTCCGTAATAAAAGAACCGGCGGCAACCATTTCTTTCTGCGCTCTGGTGAACCGTGCGCCGGCGACTAATTGCATCGCCCGGGTCACCTGTTCGATTGATTTTATCCCCTTAACCTTACTTTTTAATTCAGCTAGTGAAGCCATTTTTAAATTCCGTAATCGCGGTTGTCAAACGCTTGCGCAGGTCATCGGTAAGTTCTTTTTTAAGATTGATATCTTTTTCTGTTTCCGGATGATGTTCGTCCATAAACCGGTAAAATTCAGCCTCGAATTTTTTGATTCGTTCCACCGGGATGTCGTCCAGAAAACCGTTTACGCCGGCAAAGATGAGCATTACCTGCTTGGCGACCGCAAGCGGCTGAAGGTATTCCTGTTTCAGTATTTCCACCATCTTTTTCCCGCGCGCCAGCTGAGCTTGGGAACTGGCGTCCAGTTCGGAACCGAACTGAGCGAAGGCGGCCAGTTCGTTATACTGGGCCAGGTCAAGACGCAGCCGGCCGGCTACCTGGCGCATGGCGGTAATTTGCGCATTTCCGCCGACGCGGGAGACGGATTGCCCCACGTTAATCGCCGGCCGTATTCCGGCGAAGAAGAGCCCGTTCTCCAGGTAAATCTGGCCGTCGGTAATGGAGATGATATTGGTTGGTATGTAGGCGGAGATGTCTCCGGCCTGGGTCTCCACGATGGGCAAAGCGGTCAGGGAACCGCCGCCGTTGGTATCCGAGAGTTTGCAGGCGCGTTCCAATAGCCGGGAATGGAGGTAGAAGACATCGCCGGGATAAGCTTCCCGGCCCGGCGGCCGGCGGAGCAAGAGAGATATTTCCCGGTAGGACTGGGCGTGTTTGGTCAGGTCGTCGTAGACGCACAGGACGTCTTTTCCCTGCCACATGAACTCCTCGCCCATGGCGCAGCCGGCGTAAGGCGCGATGTACTGCATCGGGGCCGATTCGCCGGCGGTGGCGGAAACTACGATGGTATATTCCAGGGCGCCGTGTTTTTCCAGCGTGTCAACGACCTGGGCAACGGTTGATTGTTTTTGGCCGATGGCTACGTAAACGCAAATCGGCCTGTCTTCTTGATTTTTCTGGTTGATGATGGCGTCTATTACCACGTAACTTTTTCCAATTTGCCGGTCGCCGATAATCAGTTCCCGCTGACCCCGGCCGATGGGTATCATGGAGTCGATCGCTTTAATACCGGTCTGGAGCGGTTTTTTGACCGGTTGCCGGTCTATTACGCCGGGCGCGATAACTTCAATCGGCCGGAAAGTTGAGGTTTCGATATCACCTTTGCCGTCCAAAGGTTCGCCTAAAGGATTTACCACCCGGCCCAGTAATTTTTCGCCGACCGGGACCTTCATTACCCGTCCGGTACGCCTGACTTCATCCCCTTCTTTAATAAGGTGGTAATCTCCGAAAAGGATGCATCCGATACTGTCTTCTTCCAGGTTCAGCACCAGCCCGAAGATACCCTTAGGAAGGCTGACCAGCTCGCCGTACATTACTTCGGAGAGGCCGTAAACTTTGGCGATGGCGTCGCCTATCTCCAGGACGTAGCCAATCTCCTGTAGAACCATCTCCGAACTGTACGCCTGGAGTTGTTCCCGGATACTCCGGATAATGTCTTTATTTAAATTAGCCATATTAAACTGTTGTTTGGGTCACACGCGGATTCAGCAGGTTTTCCCTGATGTCCCGCATATATTTTTTCAGGGAGTTGTTCAGAGTCCGGTCGCCTACCCGGATGACTAATCCGGCAAGCAGGTCTTCCCGGACCGCGAAATCAGCGCTGAATTTTTCGCCGACGGTTTCAGTCAATCGGCGGAGCAGCGTTTCCTTTTCGGCCGGGGTTAACGGATGGGCGCTGCTGATTGTCACCGGTGTTATGCCGTGCCGGTTCCGGTGAATCGTTTCCATCTCCCGGATGATTTCCGGCAGGATGCCCAGCCCTCTTTTTTCGGTCAGCAGGAAAAGAAGTTCTTCCAGTTCCGGCGTATAATCCAGGCCCACTATTTTCAGCACCATCTTCTGTTTTTCGGCGAGACGAATCCGGGGATGGTCAAAGAAAATGGTCAGACCCGGGTATTTTTCCAGAAACCGGTTTATCCGTAAAAGCACTGTTTTTATGCTTGCGTAATCAACTGAAAAGAAGGTGTAAAAGGTCCGGGCGTAGGCCTTCGCCAGGGTCCTTTTTTTCATCATGACGGTTTACCCCGTTGAGATGATTCCTCACCGCGGGGTTTATCCACGTCTTTTTGGAAGGCATCCATCTTTGGTAAGATTTCCTGAAAAAGTTTTTCCCGGTCCCGTTCGTCCAAAGCTCGCTGGATGGCTTTTTCGGCGATTTCCAACGAGAGAAGCGTGGTTTCAGACCGCAGTTCGGCCAGCATCCGATCTTGCTCGGATTTTAATTCCAGCCGGGCTTTCCGCGAAACCTCCTCTGCTTCCGCTCTGGCCTGGTTGATTATCTCCTCGCGCATCTTCATTCCTTCCTGTTTTGTCTGGGACAGCAATTCGGCTGTTTTGCGGTTCAGGTCTTTGAGGCGCTGTTGATAATCCTCTTCCATCTTCCGGGTTTCTTTTTGCGCGCGCGCCGCTTCTTCCAGCTCGGAAGAAATTTTTTCCTGCCGCAACCGCATCATCTGGTTCAGCGGTTTCCAGGCGGTTTTCCAGAGAATGAAGACCGCGACCAGAAAGGTTATGAGTTGCGCTAACAGCAAACGGGGATCGACGGTAATCATTTATTTTACAATGTACTTGATAAACGGATTGGCGAAGAGGATGACGATTACGAGAAAGAGCGAGTAAAGCACCAGCGATTCAATGAATGCCAGCCCGATCATCATGTTTAACTGGATTTTCGGCGCGGCTTCCGGTTGCCTGGCGATGGCGGTCATCGCGTTGGCAATGGCGATGCCCATTCCGATGCCGCACATACCGGCGGCAACGCCCAGAAGCAGGCAGACGCTCCGTACGTTAGAAGTGAAAAAACCGTCGGAAGCGGTTACTGCCGTTGAGCCGGTTGTTATGTCCACGGCCCAGGCAACACCTTTCTGTAGAAAAAAGACACCCAACCCCAACGCCAATAACAGTTTCTTTTTCATGTTACCTCCTTTGCCCGTCGTAGCAAGGACGCCAAGTGGCGGCGAAGCCGCCCGTTAGCGAAGCGTCCGTATTGCGAAGATGGGCTTTTTGGTCGCCATAGCCTTGCGCGAAGGTGACCTTTTTATTCCTCCGTTCCGATTGCGCCGGCCACGTAGGAAATGGACAAGAGTAAAAATATCAACGCTTGAATTACGCCGATAAAGAGACCCAGCAGAACAATGACCGGTCGAAGCATCAGGGGCATCAGGGTCAGCGTTTTAACTATTATTCCCGGACTCAGGAAAAAACTAACCACCAAAAACGCCAGAAAACCCAGGAGCATCTCTTTAGCGAAGATATTGCAGAAAAGCCGGAATCCCAGGGAAAACGGCCGGGCAAAAGAACTGATTGTTTCGATGATGAAGAGCAAAATTCTGACCGGGAAGAGGTACCAGGGCAGAGGCGGTCCGAAAAAATGGCGGAAGTAGCCGGCGCCTTTTCGCCGCACGCCTTCAATGTTGTAATAGAGAAAGACCAGGATTGATAAGGCAAAGGTGGTGTTCGGGTCAGAGGTGGGCGAAATCAAACCCGGAATCAACCCCAGCAGGTTGCTTACCAGAATGGAGATGAATATTCCCAGGAAAAGGGGGTAATAATGCGGGGCGGCCGGGCCAATCATTTCGTCGGAGAGGCGGTAGACGTAACTGAAACACATCTCACACGCCATTTGTAATTTGCCGGGAACCAGGCGCGCTCTTTTCGCGGCCGTAATGGAGATGCCGGCTATTACCGCCCAGGCAACCCAGGTCATCAACAGCGGAGTCGGCAGAGAGCCGAGGTGATATTCGATGCCTTCAGGAACGAGTCCCATAATTTGTATTTTATATCATTCTGAGGCGTTAGCCGAAGAATCTCCTCCTTAATGCGAGATCCTTCGCAACCCCGGCTCAGGATGACGGATTATTCACTGTTTTCGGCTTAATTCTTTTATCACCTGTTTTATGCCGGCGGCAATCCCCAGCACGAAAAAGATGATGGTGAGAACCGAACCGGTTTTCAAGTATTTATCCAGAAAAAGGCCGATTATCAGGCCGATTGCGGTACACGCCACCATGGTGATGCCCAGCGAAGCAACCGCCCAGACCGGGCCGATTTCAGACCCTTTTTTTCCAATGAATCGCTCCACGGTAGTATCGTTAAATCTTACCATTGAGGCGGGTTTAAGTCAAAAAATCTATGGGTGTTCCGGTATGCCAAACTACGTTTTATCGGGATTGTCCGGTTTTTGGGGGAGAGCTCTGGCTGGCACCACCGCCCAACACCTTGTAAAGCGTCACCAGATTTGCGCTCTTCGCAAGACGTATGGCGAGAAGTCCCTGTTGTGCGGCATAAAGAGAGCGCTGCGCATCAAGAATGCTTAAATAACTGTCAATCCCGTGTTCATAACGAGCGCCGGCAAGGCGAAAAACCTCCCGGGAAGCTTGAACGAGTGATTCCTGCGCCGCTAATTGAGCATCCAGGGTGACCCGTTGAGAAAGAGCATCCGCCACTTCTTTAAAAGCCGATTGAACAACCTTCTCGTACCGGGCAAGGTATATTTTAAAATCAACCTGTGCCGCCTTGAGATTTGCTTTTCTTGCGCCGGAATCAAAAATCGGAAGAACGATTTGCGGCGCGAAAGTCCAGGTGTTCGATCCGGATTTAAAAAGGTCGGAGAGTTCGACACCAATGGTACCTGCACTGCCGGTGAGGGCAATGCGCGGGAAGAAGGCTGCCCGCGCGGCGCCGATATTGGCGTTGGCGGCCTTGAGCTGGTTCTCGGCCTGGAGAATATCGGGTCGACGCAACAAAACTTCGGAGGGCAATCCGGCGATAATATCGTTACGCGTCATGCCGGTCTCCAGCCTGCCGGGCAACAGTTCGGGTGGAACCTTCGAACCGGTCAAAAGATTCAGCGCGTTTTCATCAAGGACCACCTGGCCGGTGTACCTGGCGACGTCCACACGCGCAGATTCTATCCTGGTCCGGGCTTGAAGGGGGTCGATCTCGGAGGAGATGCCGCTTTTGAAGCGGCGCTGAATAAGGTCGTACGAGGCTTTTTGATTTTCAAGGGTCTCCTCGGCAAGCTGCAAATCCTCACGGTCGATTGCAAGGGTCATGTATACATTGGCAACCTCAGCCACAAGCGAGATTTGCGCGCTTCGTCGAGCCTGCTCGGTGGCAAGATACTGCTCCAGCGCACTCTCCTTCAGGCTTCGAACACGTCCGAAAAAGTCTATTTCCCAAGTGCTGACTCCAAGGCTGACGCTATCCTGCTCGATAGTCACATCCTTCGGGGTTCCGGCAACTTCGCCAGGCAAGTGCTGTCTGCTTGCAAGTCCAGTCGCGCTTACCGTGGGAAAAAGTTCGGCGCGTTGTATCCGGTACAATGCCCGCGCTTTTTCGATGTTGAGCGCCGCCGTACGCAGGTCCCGGTTGTTTTCGAGCGCAAGAGCGATAACCTTCTGTAACTGTTCGTCGACATAAAACTCGCGCCACCCGATGTTCGCGGCCTGGCTGCCGGCAGTTACTTTAGACGCGGAACCTTCCGGCCATTGGGCGGGAACAGGCGCCTCAGGCTGGCTATACTTGGGAGCCAGAGTCGAGCACCCGGCCAGACAAATAAGAATAAAAATGATTGACAACGCGTTTCGTGTCATAATTATCCCCTTTCTGAAGGAGCGGTGGAATCAGGATTGTTTTCAGGTTCAGATATTGGAACCGGACGCTTTTTATTGAATATCTTTGTTACCACAACAAGAAAAAGCGGAATATAGAAAATGGCGATAACCGTGGCCGACAGCATCCCTCCCACGACACCGGTACCGATGGCGTTTTGAGCGGCGGCTCCGGCGCCGGTATTAATCGCCAAAGGAAGTACACCAAGGATAAACGCCAGGGATGTCATTAAAATCGGGCGGAGCCGCAAATGCGCCGCTTCCAGCGTGGCCTCTACCAGACCGGCGCCGCGTTCCATCCGCTCCTTGGCAAACTGAATTATCAGAATGGCATTTTTAGCCGTCAATCCGATGGTGGTAAGCAGGCCGATTTGAAAATAGACGTCGTTGGCCAAACCGCGGAACTTGGTAGCCATCACCGCACCGAAAACACCCAGGGGCAGAACCAGCAGAATCGCGAACGGAATGGACCAGCTCTCATATAAAGCGGCGAGACAGAGGAAAATGACCAGGACGGAAATGGCGTACAACACCGGGGCTTGAGTATTAGCCATACGCTCCTGCAAAGAAAGCCCGGTCCATTCGAAACCGATGCCTTTGGGTAATTTCGAGACTATTTTTTCCATCGCTTTCATCGCGTCCCCGGTACTCTTTCCGAGCGCCGGCTCTCCCGTTATGTTAACGGAAGGAAAGGCATTGTAACGTGTCAAACTCGGAGAACCATACGTCCATTCCCCGTCAGCAAAAGCGGAAAAAGGAACCATATTTCCGGTTTTGTTGCGCACATACCACTTTTTCAGATCTTCTGGTTGCATACGGAAATCCGCCTCGGACTGCATATAAACCCGTTTTACCCGCCCGTTGTTGATAAAGTCATTCACGTAGGCGCCGCCCCAAGCGCTGGCAAGCGTGTTGTTGATATCAGAAACAGAGACGCCCTGAACGCCGGCCCGTTCCCAGTTAATATTCACGTTGTATTCCGACCGGTCTTCCATTCCATTAGGGCGCACCGCCATAAGGTCCGGATCTTGCGCCGCCATGCCCAGCAGTTGATTGCGGGCGGCCATCAATTGCTCGTGCCCGAGTCCGGCCCGGTCCTGCAACTGAAAATCGAATCCTTGCCCGTTACCCAACTCGAGGATAGCCGGCGGGGCAAAGGTATAAATCATGGCATCGCGCCTTTGGAAAAGAACGCCCATGGCCCTGCGTGCAATTGTATTCACTTTAAGATCCGGACTTTTACGTAAATCCCAGTCCTTAAGTTTGATGAAGGCCATGCCGCCATTCTGTCCGGTACCACCCATGGTGAACCCTGAAACTGTCATGCACGCCTCCACGGCATCTTTCTGCTCAATAAGAAAATAGTTCTGCACCGCCTTCATCACCTTGTTTGTTTGTGCGATCGTTGCGTTGGCGGGAAGTTGGACCTGCGCCATCAGCATACCCTGGTCCTCGTCCGGCAGGTATGAAGTAGGCATGCGCAGAAACAGATAACCGGTCCCCGCCACAATCAGAAGATAAACGATAATGTAGCGTACGCTCTTGTTAAGAATCCGTCCCACCATTGCCTGGTAACGGTCCCTGGCCCGGTAGAAGACACGGTCAAACCAGA
This sequence comes from Candidatus Ratteibacteria bacterium, assembly GCA_041653615.1. Classification (GTDB taxonomy): domain Bacteria; phylum Ratteibacteria; class UBA8468; order MWAK01; family MWAK01; genus JAHJUB01. The sequence goes on along the minus strand of JBAZEZ010000019.1, from coordinate 11,854 downwards.
GCAAAAAGGGACGGGTCAGAAAGAAACCGCTTTCCGCAGCCTCATGCCCCTTGGCCACGGGCTTGAGCATGGTAGCGCAAAGGGCCGGGGTGAGAAATAAAGCCACCAGCACCGAAAGCAGCATGGCGGCGGCGATGGTAATGGAGAACTGACGGTAGATGACCCCAGTGGAACCGCCGAAAAACGCCATCGGCAAAAATATCGCTGCCAGCACCATGCCGATACCAATCAACGCCCCGGTAATCTGCCCCATGGATTTGCGAGTCGCCTCTTTCGGCGAAAGCCCCTCGTCGTGCATGATCCGCTCCACGTTCTCGATTACCACGATTGCATCATCTACCAAGAGGCCGATGGCCAGCACCATCGCAAACATGGTGAGCATATTGATGGACATACCGGCATATTTCAATATCGCAAATGTTCCGAGGAGAACCACCGGCACGGCGATGGTGGGAATCAGCGTAGCGCGGAAGTTCCCCAAAAAGAGAAACATGACCAGAAAAACAAGCAGAATGGCCATAAAGAGGGTCTTGACCACTTCCCTGATTGCCACCGACACAAAGGGTGTGGTTTCATACGGATAGACCACCTTCAATCCCTGGGGAAAATACCGCGATAATTCGTTCATTTTTGCCTTGACGGCCCTGGAGGTATCCAAGGCATTGGCGTTGGAGGCAAGCCTGATAATCATCGCGCCCATGGGATGGCCGTTATATTCAGGGTTAGCTTCATACGACTCACCCCCTATCTCTATCCGGGCGACATCCCGGAGACGCACGGTTGAACCGTCGCTGTTGATGCGAATGGGAATTTCACCGAACTGTTCGGGGGTCTGGAGCATATCCTGAACGTTGACCGTCGCATTCAATTGCTGGTTTTCCACGGCCGGCAGCCCGCCGAGCTGCCCGGCGGAAACCTGGACGTTATAAACTGATACGGCTTGTTTTATATCGCTCGGCGTCAGGTTGAAACCTACCATCTTGTCGGGATTCAGCCATATCCTCATGGCGTACTGCCCTCCGAAAGACATTACTTCACCGACGCCTTCCACGCGGCTCAACACGGTTTCAAGGTTTGAAGAAATATAATCTTGCAAATCTTCGCCGTTCATACTTCCGCCTTCGGAAATAATCCCGATAATCATAAAAATGTTTCGAGTTGCCTTGTACACGCTGAGACCCGACTGCTGAACGGACTGGGGCAGGAGAGGCTTGGCAAGTTCCAGCTTATTTTGCACCTTGGCCCAGGCGATATCGGGATCGGTGCCCGGTTCAAAGTTCAAGGTGAGGGACCCGTGACCGCCCGCGTCACTGCTGGAAGAAAAATAGAGCAGATTGTTAAGACCCGTCATCTTCTGCTCGATAATCTGGGTGACGGTGTTTTCGGTTGTTTTTGCAGATGCCCCCGAGTAATAAGCGTCAATGGAAATCGCCGGCGGGGCAATCGCCGGATACTGGGCAACCGGCAGGGTCTTAATCGCCAGGATACCCGCCAGCATTATAACAATGGCGATAACCCACGCAAAAATAGGACGGTCGATAAAATAATTAATCATGAAATTTCTCCTTTACTTTGCGGCGACAGGAATAGTTTTATCCGAAGGCGAAACCGCGCCGGTTTTTGCTGCCGACGTCGCAACCTTGGCCGGAGAACCCGCTTGTATCCTTTGCAGCCCTTCGATAATCACCCGGTCTCCCTGCTTCAGTCCTTCACTGACCATCCATTTATTACCGATAGCGCGGTCAATTTTCAACACGCGCTGTTCGACCATGCCGGAGTTATTCAGCACCATTGCCGTCGGGATCCCTTTTGCGTCGCGCGAAACCGCCTGCTGCGGAACAAGAATCGCCCGGTCCGCTACCCCTTCCTGTACAACGGCACGTACGTACATCCCCGGCAACAGTATCTGTTGCGGATTCGGAAAAAGCATCCGGAGGGTAACCGACCCGGTGTTCGGGTCAACGGTGATATCGGAAAAATTCAGGTTTCCGGCCAAGGGATAAGGTGTGCCGTCTTCCAGAAGCAGCTTCGCCCTTGTCTGGTTGGGACTGCCGTCCTTGAGCCGTCCGGCCGCCAGGTTCCGGCGTAACTGCAGCAGGTCAGCGCTGGATTGTACCGCGTCCACATAAATCGGATTGATTTGTTGAATGGTTGCAAAAGCAGAACCCTGGTGCGCCGTCGCAAGTGCACCCACGGTCACGCTGGATCTGCCGATACGACCGGTAACCGGCGCGGTGATTTGGGTGTACCCCAGGTTGATACGGGCGGATTCGACTGCGGCTTTATAATACTGGACATCGGCTTCGCCCTGTTTAATCACGGCAACCACATCGTCATAATCCTGCTGGCCGACCGCTTTGACGGCAAGTAGTTCCTTGTAACGTTCGGCTCTCAGGCGAAGAGGCAACAGAGCGGATTCTGCCCGGGCAAGCGCTGCAGCGGCGCTGTCATAGGCCGCCTGGTAGGGCGCGGAATCAATCTGGTAAAGAATATCGCCTTGCTTAACATTGCCCCCTTCGGTAAACAAACGTTTCTGCACGATACCGTTCACTTGGGGACGGACTTCGGCAACCAGAAAAGCCGACGTTCGTCCGGGTAATTCCGTGGTAATTGTTACACGCTCCGGCTGCATAATCACCACCGATACTTCCGGAACACCGCCCGGCTGCGGACCCGCGCCTTCTTTCGTTTTTCCGCAACCGGTCATCAAAATCAGGCCGATGACAAGAACCTGTATGGTGATAATGAACCTGCTGCCGTATTTGATACGCATATAACGCCTCCGTGAGGTAAAATTGCATGATTGTGAATGTTTGCCATACACCCTTATCATCACCGTCTCTTTATTCCTAGTCCTTTCCAAAGGAGGTTCAATTGACGCATATAGTGGTACTCCCTGTCTTTAATGTTTTTAAATTTGGTCGCCAATAAAGTACCTGCTAATATTGTCATTAAAGATACCAGCACATCATCAATGTTTGTTTTTTTAGGAAGTTCTCCATTTTTAAGCGCTGCCTTTAAGCATACTCCAAAAAAATCATCAATAAAGATTACGGGAGTGTTCTCTATTCCAACATAATCGGGAAAGATAAGATGTTTTTCAATATTAGAGATAGTAACTGCCTTCGGTTTTTCTCGTTGCATGAGTATGATGGAAATCATTTGGTATGTGATATTGATATTATTCAATTCTGCGGCCGCATTTTTGAACACGGTTTCAATCGAAATAAGATATTTTCCTTGAGGAACCTCATTTTGCGTTTTCCAGAATATTTTCAGAAAAATAAGGTATGAATAATAATTAATAATGTCAATTTTTTCGGAAAAATAATTAAAGAAGGTGCCTTCTGAAATTTCAATGTTTTTACATATCTCCCTGATGGATATATCGCCGAATCGGGTTCTCTCCAAACGTTTAATAAAAGCATTCATTATTGCGATCTTCGTCTTGGCGTGTTTTTTCTCCCTTAACGAATATTTTTCAACTTCCATCTCATCCCTCATTATTTTTATAGTATACACTAACAATATAGCATACTATAATTATTCCGTCAAGTTTGCGTATAGAGACGCAATATCGTTTTCCAATCTTACCCGAGTTGTTGTATAATAAATCAATATGAACTACCTTGCGTTTGACCTGGGCGCGGAGAGCGGACGGACGGTGCTGGGGCGGTTGGAAAAGAATCGGCTGGAGCTTGAAGTTTTACACCGGTTCCCCAACCGTTCCGTTCTTTTACCCGACGGTTTGCATTGGGATACACCCTACCTTTTTTCCGAAATAAAAGATTCGCTCTCTATTTATCGCCAAAAATACGGACGGGAACTAGCCGGCGTCAGCTGTGATTCCTGGGGGGTTGATTTTGCGCTGTTGGACAAGAACGACAGTTTGCTCGGGAACCCCTACCACTACCGGGACCACCGGACCGACGAGGTAATGGCAAAGGCTTTCGAAAAGATTTCGCCGGAAGAAATCTATCGCCTGACCGGTATCCAATTTATGCAGTTGAATACCATTTTTCAGATGTATGCCATGGTCCTTTTCGGCTCGCCGCTCTTTTCCGTCAGCCAGACCTGTCTGATGACCGCAGACCTTTTTCATTTTTTTCTCTCCGGCGAAAAAGTGCAGGAATACACTTTGGCAACCACCTCTCAATTGCTGCACCCGGGGACCGGTCAATGGGCAAAAACCATCTTTAATAAATTATCCCTGCCGATTCAGATTATGCCCCCGGTTACTTCTTCCGGAACCGTAATCGGAAATCTACGGGAGAAGGTGGCGGAAGAGTCCGGGCTGGGGCGGGTACCGGTGATTGCCGGCGCCAGCCATGATACCGCTGCCGCCGTGGTGGGTTGTCCGGCCCAAAAGGGCAAGCGGTTTGCTTATCTTTCTTCCGGAACCTGGTCTTTGTTAGGTGTAGAATTGGAAAATCCCTTGATAAATGAAGTGGCCCGGAAAGCCGGTTTTACCAATGAGGGTGGCGTAGGTCAAACCATTCGGTTTTTGAGGAACGTAACCGGGTTATGGCTGCTTCAGGAATGCCGCCGTAAATGGTTGAAAGAGGGAGAAAAAATGGAATACGCGGATCTGACTAAGATGGCTGAATCCGCGCCGCCTTTTTTGGCGGTTATCAATCCGGACGACCCTTCTTTCCTGGCGCCGGAGGATATGCCGGCGGCCATTGTCCGGTTTTGCGAAAAGACTGGCCAGAAGGCTCCGGAGACTAAAGCGCAGTTTGTTCGTATTATCCTGGAGAGTCTTGCCCTGCGTTACGGCCGGGTTATCCGGGAGATTAACCGGCTTTTTCCGGAGAGGGGAGAAGTGGAAGTTCTGCATGTCGTCGGCGGCGGTTCCCAGAACCAACTGCTCAATCAGTTTACCGCGGACGCAACCGGTCTTAATGTGGTGGCCGGACCGGTGGAGGCAACTGCTGCCGGAAATATTATCACCCAGGCCCTGGCGACCGGCGAAATCGGTTCCATTGCCGAAGGACGCGAAACCATCCGTAATTCCTTTCCGCTGTCCACCTACCAACCCAAAAACCGCGACGCCTGGTTCTCCGCCGGCAAAAGACTGAAAAATATAGGGTAATTTCCCCATAATAGACAAAATCGAGCAAAATCCCGTCTTTATATGTATCTTTATATGTAGAGGCGAAAAATCGTTTCGTTCCGAGTAACGAGTAAGAGGATGCTATTGAAGAAGCAAAACATTGAAAGGAAAATAAAGGAACTGATTCGGAACGATGACACTGCCGCTCTGGAAATTATCTACGAGGAATACGGAAACCGGATTTACAAATATCTCCTGTCGGTCCTCTGTTCCGAAGAAAAAGCAAGGGATGTTATGCAGAATCTTTTTGTGGCGATAGCCGAAAAACGTCTTCAGCTTGTTAAAACAAGGAATCTGGAAGGGTACATTTTTATTATGGCCCGGAACCAGGCGATGGATTTTTTGCGCAAGCAATCAACGAAAGAGAGGTATGAGCGTGATTTTCAGGATTACGAAAATATCCTTATTGCGAAAGATAGTTTTAAGGAAGAAGCAAATGACAGTGAACTCAGAGAGATTTCGCAGGCACTCTATTCTTTGCCGGCAGAACAGCGCGCCGCGGTTTCCATGAAGATTTTTCAGGCGATGACTTTTCGGGATATCGCCGGGAAGCTGGGTTGTTCCACCTTTACGGTTGCCAGCCGTTATCGTTACGGACTGAAGAAACTAAGAAAGAACCTGGGGAGGTTAAAATGAAGTACGATGATATTGAAAAATATCTTTCCCGGTTCAAGATAAATGAACCCGGCCCTGATTTGAAACAGAGGGTTCTTCTGAAAGCAAAGTCTGCTTGGAAAGAGAGCGGAGAAACCGTACCTGTTTATGTCCATAATTTTAAATTATGGAGAAATTGCGCCTATGCTCTGGCAGGCGTCATTTTATTGAGCGTAATAACCTTGAAAGTTACCCAAAAAGCGGTTGTTAAACCTTCTGACAGCAAACCGATGATTGCAAGACAAATTGAGCAGAAAAACGAAACGAAAATTTTCCGGTCAGTCAAGAAAGAATCTGGTCCGGAGGTTATAAAGCATGTTGAAAACGACAGCGAAATGAAAGATTTATACGCCAGCGTCGGTCTTGACTATCGAAGCAGGCAATTACTTCTTTCCCTTTCGCGGGAGGATAAATTAACGGACCGCATCAGAGCGAGGCTGGAACAGCAGAAGCAACTATTAAAAGAGTTGGAATCATAATTATCGGGAGGATGAAAATGGAAAGAAAAGGGATTTGCTGGAAAATAATCTTGAAGGTTACCGGGTTTTTGTGTGTGCTGGGAATCGTAGGCTATTTTTTCCAAACCAATAATCTCCGGGCCGAGTCCGCTATCTCAAAAGAGATATCCAAAGAGATTCAGAAGATAAAGGATGCGGGCGAGCCGACTACCATTGAGGAACTGGTTCCGCCGGACATGCCGGACGGCGAAAACGGCGCCCTGGTTTATAACCAGGCGTTCTATCTTTTGAAGGAACTGAAGGGTAAGCACCAGGCGGAGTGGAAATATTTTCCTTATGAAGGTGAGGTAAAGTGGAGCGAAGTGCCGGAGGTACAGAAAGAAAAGGTAAGGAATCTCCTGTTTAACGACCCGGATTTTGCGCGGTTTTATCAATTATTGGAAAAGGCATCCGGGATGAAATGCCAATTTTTAAAGCGGAAGGACTACGAAAAAGGTTTTGAGATGCTCATGCCGCACCTGGGTTCACTGCGCAGTTGCGCCAGAATGCTTGCTGCCAGAGCCGACATCCAGGCCGAAAAAGGCAAAATCGATAATGCTTTAGATGATTGTCTTACCTGTTTGAAAATATCCGATTCTCTGTCCGGAGAGCCAATTCTCATTACGGGTTTGGTCAAAATTGCCATCGATCAAATCGCTTTGGACCGAATAGAAGCGACAATAAAGAAGAGCGATGCAGAATCGGGAAAATACCGGGGGTTGATGGCAGAAATAATTAGTAAACAAAATGACAAGATAATTTATCGGTCTCTTTTAGATGAAAGGGTCATATCCGGAATGGTGGAGTTCCCTCAGTGGAAAGAGAAGATTAAAGACGAGAAATATCGAAATGAGGTTGCAGGGATGTCAAAATCGAACAGGACAGCAGAAGATGGAGAGAAGATAGTCGGAGCAATTCAGGAGAACCCGGTTGGTTTTCTTGAAGAGAACGAGTTGACCTATTTCCAAACAATGGGAAAGTTAATCGCTTTTTCCAAATTACCTTACTTGGAAGCAAGGGAAGAGGCTGCCGTTCTTGAAAAAGAATTGTCGGGATTATCAGCCGAAAAGGCAGCATTGACGAAACTTTTTGCGCCGGCTCTTACCCGGACATTTCTCATGGAGGCAAGGTACGACGCCCAATTGGGCAACGCCGAGATTGCGCTGGCTTGCCATTTGTACAAAGCGAAAAATAAGAACTACCCGGTTTCCCTGAAAGAACTTTCCCCGGACTTCCTGCCGAAGCCGCTTCTCGACCCCTTTAGCGGAAAAGAGCATATTTATCAAAAAACAGATAAGGGCTTTAAAATTTACAGCGTAGGCGAAAATATGAAGGACGACGGCGGCCAATGGGCCGATAAGCCCTCTCAAAAATGGGTAGAAGGCGATATTGTCTGGGAAGAATAGTTCCCCTGTGGTAAAATTATACCGTGCGGAACTTTTTAGGTTTTTTGGTGTCTAATCCGATAAATAAACATTTGGAACGTGCGGTGTAGATGGTTATTTTGACATAATAACTACTCATGTAGTATAATCACTTTTATAATCAAATTTTCTTGAAGTGGATAGACCGGGAGGAAATTATGGTATTGAAAAAAAAGAAGAGCGGATTTACCCTGATAGAACTGCTGGTGGTTATCGCCATCATCGCTATTCTGGCAGGGATGATTTTGCCGGCGCTTTCCAAGGCAAGGAGCATGGCGAGAAGGACCGCTTGCGTAAACAACCTGAAACAGTTGGGTCTTGCCTGGACGATGTATCTTCAGGACAATGATGAAAGATTTTACGATGTATTATGTACTTGGATTTGGGGCGGGAAAACAGGGTACGTATCAAATCCTTCGGGAGTGTATGGGCCGAAGGATTTTTCCGACGCATCTTTTACGCGGGCCCTCAACCGTTACGTAGGTGATAACGTCGCCGTTTTTCATTGCCCCGAGGACAGCGGCCGGCCAACCGTCACGGATTGGAACGAAACATCCACTTACGATTCAATGGGGAACAGTTATTTTTATAACTGCGCAGGTGACTGTTTCGGTCCGGGGGGTGGGTTAGCCGGACTCAAGCTTGGTCAGGTAAGCAACCCTTCCAATACAATTCTTGTCGGAGACGGGGTGCTTGACACTCATTCGTATGGCGGAGACAAGCAAATACGCTGGCATGATAAAGAAGCGCCCCGGGCAAATGTTCTTTTTGTCGATGGCCATGTGGGCTGGGTTCTGATTACCAACGGTACTTCAGGCGAGGGGTGGACGTTCATTCCTTAACGCGGATTATTTATGCTCCGAACTTTTTCATCCGCAGGGAATGGGCCAAGAGCAGGGGCATAATCTCGGTGGCGGGAAAGACCCCGAAACTCCCCTTGCGGCATTCCCTTTCGGAAAATCCGGACAGGTTGTCCGGCATCGCGTATTTTGATATTAGCAGGAACGGATTGGGGTGCCAGGAATGGCCGCTTAAGAGTGCCGGCGTGGAGTGGTCCGCGGTAACCGCGATAACATCCGGTTGTAACTTCTCAATCTCTCCCACCAGTCCGTCAAGTTCCTCGATTACCTTCACTTTACTGACGAAGTTTCCGTCCTCGCCGTAGGAATCGGTCTTCTTGACGTGCAGGTAGAAGAAGTCGAAATTCCGGAAATTTTCCTTCAGGGTCTTCAACTCGTCGGCTATTTTTTCGCCGGTCGGCAGGACTTCCATGCCGGCCAGCCGGGCCAGGCCCCGGTACATCGGATAGGAAGCGACCGCGGCGGCGCGCAAAAAATATTTTTGGTCAAAAGAGGGTAGGTTCGGTTTTTTCGCGAAGCCGCGCAAAAGCGGGTAGTTGGCTTTTTCCGCTTTGAGAACTTCCGTAACCCTGGCGACAAACTTGTTAGAAACATCTGCGGCAAAACGGCTTTCATTCCGCAACGATTTTATTTGGAGCGGAGCCAGTCCTTCTTTTTCCGGGTCGTTTTCCGACAGCCCTTCGGCCATTTCTTTTCCCCGGAAGATAACCACGAACCGGTGTTCCCGCACCGTCTGGATAATTATTTTCACGCCGCTAATTTCCTCGATTTCTTTACTTAATATCGCGCAGAGCCGCTGGTTCTCTTCCGTGGAGATGCGGCCGGCTCTCCGGTCAATAATCAAACCGTCTTTTAAGGTGGCGAAGTTTCCGCGCGCGGCCAGGTCTTCCGGCTGCAGGTTGAAATCAATCCCGCTGGCTTCCAGGACTCCGCGGCCAATCAGGTTTTGGATTGGGTCGTAGCCGAAGAGCGCCAGGTGGCTGGGTCCGCTCCCTGGCGTCACGCCGTAACCAATCGGCACGGACAGGCCGGCGGAACCGCACTTAGCAAGCCGGTCAAGGTTTGGGGTAGAGGCGGTTTCCAACTCGGTTAAGCCGGTTTTTGTACTTGGCAGGCCGCCTAACCCGTCGGCCACCACCAGGACGATTTTGGTATTGTTTTTGGAAATTATTTCTTTCAGTAGTTTATCTTCCATTTTTTTCTCCGTCACTGTAATTGCCAACCTTGGTTGGCTTTGTTAAAAGAGCCCAGCAAGCTGGGCGACTACACAAGGCCAGACAACAAGCGATTCTGACCAGAACGACAAATTGTATCCGGGTATATTTTATCATAGTTCCCTTTTGCGGTATAATGTATTTACAATGTTGGAAACAGGCGTGCTTTACGTGGTGGCCACACCGATTGGCAATCTTCAGGACATTACTCTTCGGGCGCTGAAGGTGCTGGAAGAAGCGGATTGGGTCGCCGCCGAAGATACCAGGGAAGTCCAAAAACTTTTTTCTTTTTTCCAGTTGAAGGCGAAGAATCGTCCGATAAGTTATTTTCGCGATAACGAATCGCGCCGGGTTGAAGTACTTCTTTCTTTGCTGGAGAAGGGTGAGAGCGTTGCCCTGACCTGCACCCGCGGAACTCCCGGAATTTCCGACCCGGCCTATCTTCTGGTTCGGGCCGCTTTAAAAAACGGCATAAGCGTGGTTCCGGTTCCCGGTCCAAGCTCGCTGGTCGCGTCCCTTTCGGTTAGCGGTGTGCCGACCGACCGGTTCGTTTTTGTTGGTTTTCTGCCGCGCCGGCCGTCCAAACGAAGAAAGGTATTGGAAGAGTTAAAGAACCAGGAGATGACCAGCGTGATTTACGAATCCCCCTACCGCCTGGTTAAAACGCTGCGCGATATTTTTGACACGGTCGGCGACCGTGAGGCAACGGTTTGCCGGGAACTGACCAAGAAATTTGAAGAGATTAAGTTGGGGAAGTTGTCAGAACTGAGCGATTATTTTCTTCAGGGAAGCGTCAAGGGTGAATTCATCATTATTTTAAGTGGGAGAGGGACGCAGTGCGACGAGGAAGGAGCACGCATTTAGCGTTGGGTGGCGAGAAGGTGAGACACCCTACCCGACTAACGAAGTGAGGAGACAGTGATGATACGGATATTAGGCAAGAAAAAAGTAGCCAAAAGGATTTTTTGGGTTCTGGCGATAGTCATTATCCCTTCTTTTGTTATCTGGGGTGTGGGTACCCAAATGCGGAGTACCAGCGAAACATTCGCGGCCAAGGTAAACCGGCAGGCCATTTCCCGGGACGATTACGCTAATCACCTGCAGGGTATTCTTGAGCAATACCGTCAATTTTACAAACAGGACCCGGCGGAAAACAGCGCGGAGATGGTAAAAATCAAAAAAGCCGCGTTGGAAGACCTGATTCGGCAGATCGTGATTTCCCGTGAAATTAAGCGTCGTCATATCAAGGTGACCGACCAGGAACTGCTGGCCGTGGTGCGGGGAGACCCTTCTTTCAAAGACGAAAAGGGTAATTTTGACGAAAGGCGTTTTCAGGAAACGGTAGCCGCCATGCCCGATGAGGAATGGTTAAAGATAGAGGATGGTATTCGTAAAAACCTGTCTTTGCGAAAGCTCCAGAACCTGGTGGGCAGCGAAGGGCAGATTAAGGTTACCGACCAGGATTTGGCTGATTACCGGAAGAAATATTCTCTGACGCCGGATAAAGTCAATGACGAAAATTTACGCAAGGCCATTTTTAGTCAAAAAACAAGCGATTTTTTTGAAAACTGGTATCAGCAGTTAAGGAAAAAGGCCAAGGTTGAAGTTTACATTTAAATAACTCCCACATGGTTAAGACGCTTGTTTTTCTGTTGGCCGGAGGAAAAGGGGAACGGCTTTATCCTCTTACCAAGGACCGGGCGAAACCGGCGGTGCCGTTTGGGGGCAATTACCGGATTGTCGACTTTCCTTTGAGTAACTGTATTAATTCCGGTCTGCGGCAGATATTCATGCTTACCCAGTACAAGTCGATTTCTTTGGACCGGCACATCCGGCTGGGCTGGAATATTCTGAATCCGGAATTGGGGGAGTATGTTACCGTTCTGCCTGCTCAGCAGCGTGTCAGCGATGATTGGTATCGGGGGACCGCGGATGCGATTTTTCAGAACATCTATACCCTGGAGAGGGAGAAAAGTGAATTAGTTTTGATTTTAGCCGGTGACCACATCTATAAAATGGACTACCGGCCGATGATTGAGTTCCACCGGTCACGGAACGCGGAAATAACCGTGGCGGTTATGGATATTCCCAT
>JBAZEZ010000018.1:0-36999 GCA_041653615.1 Candidatus Ratteibacteria bacterium | reverse complement strand
TAGATGACTGGATACATAAATCCAACGATACAATCCGGTTTAACCGGTTTAAGAATAATTTATGTAAACTACGTTTTTGAAAGGGACGAGTTACGCGATTTGACACAGTCCTTTCATAGATGACAAATTGGTAGTTTTATTATTTTTATCTGCCGGCTTTTTTCGCTTTTTTCTCCAGCCGTTTCTCTTTCAGCGTTTTGGCCGCCTTCTTTTTTACATCTTTTTTCGCATCGTGACTCTTGCCCATATCTTCCTCCTTTTGCTTTATGTGCGATAAATCGCACCGCTACACTATACCGGTTAGGTATTTATTCCAGCCAGGATTCCGGAGCTGTGGTTAAGAAATCTTTCAGAGGAATTCCCTGGCTGCCCACCAGTAGTTTTCTTTTAGTTTTGAACTGTCGTGAGAAGGCTTCAATGCCCGGTTGGTTTCTTTCCGGGCGTCCGCTCTTGACTTCAATGGCAGTTAGATTCTTGCCTTGGCAAAGGATGAAATCAACTTCCTGATTGTGGCCGGCCCAATAGAACAGCTGTATTTCTTTACCAAGAATATTGTTGGCCAGATGACTGCCTACCGCCGATTCAACCAGCCTTCCCCAGAAACTGGAATCCTGTTTTGCTTCCTCGATGGCCAGAGGTGAAGCCGCGGTCATTAAAGCGGTGTTCAGAGCCAGTAATTTCGGACTGGAACCGCGTTGGCGCACCTTCCGTTCTGAATATTTAGAAAGGCCGCAAAGTAAACCGGCTCCCTGAAGTAATTGCAGATAATGGGCAAGCGTGGTTGTGTTTCCGGCGTCCTGCAGTTGTCCCAGCATCTTCTGATAGGAAAGGATTTGTCCGGAGTAGGCGCAGCCCAGTTCAAAAAGCCGTCGTAAAAGTGCCGGTTTGTCCACGCGGGTCATCAGCAGGAGATCGCGGGAAATGGAAGTTTCGATAAGGGAATCAAGAATATAACGCGCCCATCGCTGGCGGTCCGCGATAAGTCCCGCGGCGCCCGGATATCCGCCGTAGTAGATAAATTCATCCAATTTCCAACCGAAGGCCTTTTGCATTTCGGAAAAAGGCCAGTGGGTGACGTGGATTATCTCAAAACGGCCGGCCAGGCTTTCCGCAAGTCCGCGCTGGACCAGCAGGGGTGAAGAGCCGAGCAATACCACCCGCAGTGGAGTATTTGTGAAAGCGTCTTCGTCCCACAATCGTTTAACAGTTTCCGACCAACCGGGAATTTTATGAATTTCATCAAGGGCCAGGAGCGCTTCTTGCCTACGCCCGGATTTTTTGGCGAGGGCCCTGCCGGATTCCCATTGCTGTTCAATCCACGTGTGCCTTTTTAAGGAAGGTTCGTCGGCTGAAGCGTAATGGTTTGGTAAGCTTATTTTCGCCAGAACTTGTCGGACAACAGTTGTTTTGCCGGTTTGCCGGGGGCCGGCCAGAACCTGGATGAAACGCCGCGGTTCGGATAGACGGCGGCAGAGAATGTCAAAAGCAGGGCGTTTATACATGGGATTCATCTCTTATTTTATAATTTACTCAATACCTTGAGTAATTTTACTCAATACCTTGAGTATTTGTCAAGAGGGGGCGGACAGGAAATAAAAGGAAGGGTTGTTTGTTTTATATTAATCGATGATTTCGAAAGGGATGGCCGGGGCGGTGATAATGTATTTTTCTTTATTCAACCAGGCGGTACCGGTTAGAATCAAGGCACCTTTTAGGCCGACGACCGCTTCTTTATCCGCTTTAAGAATGACCTTGCTTTTTGCGGTTTTGCCTCCGATGTTGGTTTCAGCCATGGTGATACCCGGCGGCGGGTCTTTTAATTCCAATTTTATGCCTTGGACATTGTTTGAGCGGCGGATGGCGTTGACGACGATGGCGGCGGTGCTGTTTTTGGGAATCTTAACCCGTTCGCCGGAGGTGAGGTTGACCGAAATAGTAAACGCGGCCGGAGTAGTTACCAGGACAAACAGTTTTTCGGCCGGGACCAGTTGCCGGTAACCAAAGGCCTGTACCATATCATCAGCCGGCACGGCTTGGCGCTGATATTCTTGCCCCTGGATTACAGCCGTACCCGTTATCCGCGGGGAAAAGATTCCGGGCGGGACTTCCGTTGAAGCGGTGATGGTCAGTTCTGTTTTTTCCGCTTGAGCCGCAATTATGGCGGGACTAAGGGTGAAACCCTTGTCCGCGGAAAGCTTTACGGCCCCGCCAAAACCGTCTTTACGCAGGGCATAAGCGGTGATGACAGCGCTGCTGCCGGCCGCCAGGGTAATGCCGGAAGGGACAACCCGCAAAGTAAAATCAGGCTGCTTGGGGCTAAGGCGCAGGCGGTAGGCGTATTCGCCGCCGCCCTTGTTTTGAATGTCATCCAACCGGATGAAATAGGTTCCGTCCGTTGGTATTTTATAAGTCAGGTAAGAGTCCGCGTGGTGGGTCATCAGGCCGAAATTTTTGTCTTCGTAATCATCGTTGGCCTGGAGCAGTTTACCGTTGCTGTCCGTTAATTGAAGGATGGAGTCGAGGGGTGAATCGAGACGCCGGGCGATAACTTCCGCCGCGATTTCCCGGCCGGCTTTGGCGGTAAAACTAAAAACATCACGGTCGCCGGGCGTCTGGACGCGGCCGTTGATTATTACCGGAAGCGTAATTGGCTGGGCCTGTTGGCTGTTGTTGTTCGGCTCGGATTCGAGCATTTCGGGCAGGGTATCAACCGCGAAGCGGATTGGATTGGAAACAAGGCCTTCTTTGTTTTTCAAATCAAAATAGGTGTCGGGGACATTGTGGCCGGTATCGACGGTAAGTCCGGCAGCCGGCAGGTTTTTCCCCGATACCGTTATGAAAACCTGGCTCCCGGCCGGACCGCCCAGAGGGAAACGGCCGGCAATGAACGGTAATTCGCCGACGGTTAGGCGGTAGGTGAAATCTTCCCGGCCGCGGTAAAGAGCGTCCCTGATTTCCAGAACATATTCGCCGTCTTTCGGCACATCGTAAAAAAGAATCGGGTCGGGATTAAACTCGTAGTCGTCCGCGTAGCCCACTTCTTTGCCATTGGCGTCGAAGAGCGTTATTACCGGCTGGAACCAGCCGGGCACGGTATCGGCTAAATAAGGCACAAGGGCCCGGGCTTTAGTTTCCAAGACCAGGGACTGTCCTTTTTTAGCCTTTATCCGGAAACGGTCAAGATCGCCCGGCATAATCTGGCCGTTAATCACCGACGGTAATGTTGGCAATGCCTTGGCGTTTGGTTCCCGGTCGTTGGGTTCTTTTTCCCGGTATTCCAGCAAACTGCCGACATAAAAGACAACCGGGTTAGAGGCTCCGGCCGAAGTAAGAAGCCGTATTTCCCTTCGGCCCGGTGTTGCTTCAGGGGAAACGGTCAATTGGATAACAACCGTTTCTTCAAGTTGAACGTTGGGCTGCTGTTTAAAGCTTTTTATTTTCCGCTTCAGGGTTGTTTTAACCGCGGATTCTGTTTTACCTATGCTTGTCGGCCCATCGGTTTTTAGTTTAGATTGCCCGCCTTTTTCCCGGGCGGCCACAATTCTCTCCGGCGTTTCCGGCAAAATGTGTTCGAGTATCTTGGCTTTAACGCCGTTGCCGGTCACATAAACGGCATAAACCTTGTCAAGATACTGGCCGCCGATTTCCGCCTTAAAAGTGAGGCTCTGCTGTCCGCCGGCCGGATAGATATAACCGATATGCGGCAGGGCGGCGGCTTGCGCGCGAGGCGCGAAGAGCAGGAATAAAAATATCGCCGGTATCATGTGCCGGTATCTGTTCGGTTTCATTGGTCGTGAATTTCTATTTCATGATTTCTTTGAGCCGGCCGCCGCTTTTGGCTTCGCCGGGACCGGGCGTAAGGCGTAATTTAAGTCCCTCCGGATGAGGCAGGAATCCGTCGGGGTCTATGCCCATCAATTCATAGATGCTGCCGGTTAAATCCCAGGGGTAAACTGGCCGTTCTTTTACCGCCATGCCTTTTTCGTTTGAAGCTCCGACGACCCGGCCGCCCTGAAACCCGCCGCCGGCCACGATAATCGAAAATACGTCGCCCCAGTGTCCCCGCCCGCCGTTCCAGGGCGCTTCCCAATCAATTTTCGGAGTATGGCCGAATTCACCCCCGCACCAGACGATAGTGGTGTCCAGCAAACCGCGGTCCGACAGGTCCTGCAAAAGCGCGGCCAGGCCGTTGTCTAACTCCGGCAGCATCTTGTTCATGGTTTGGAAATGCTGTTTATGCGTGTCCCAGCCTTTATAATTTATGGTTATAAAGGGGACCCCGCGTTCCACCAGGCGGCGCGCCAGCAAACAGGATTGGCCGAAAGTATTGCGGCCGTATTTATCTCTTAAGTCGCTGTCTTCCGTAGAAAGGTCAAAGACTTTTCCTTCGTCGCCCAATATCAACTCGTACGCTTTGTTTTCATACTCGTCCATCTTTTTGAATTGGGGATTATCGCTCATTTTTCGGCCCAGGGTGTCCAGATTATGAAGCAGGGCGCGGCGTTCATTTTGGCGTTGGGCGCTGATGCCCGCGGCCACGATTCCCTCTACTAAAAACGGGGTTTTATTCGGATCCCCTCCCGTGCAAAAAGGGCTGTAGCGCCAGCCCAGAAAACCGGATTCCGGAAAACGGCCCTGTGATTCGGTTATGGTGATGTAAGGCGGCAGCATGCCGGTATAGCCGGCATCGTAGCCTTTGTATAAACTGACCACCGCGCCGACAGACGGATAAACCGGTCCGTCGTCCGGCATATGGCCGGTCTGGACCGCGTAAGCAGCGGTTTCGTGGGAACTGATGCCGTGGGTCATGCTTCGGATAACGGAATATTTATCCGCCTGTTGGGCCAGCAGGGGCAGTTTCTGGCCGATCCGGATACCGGGCACGTTGGTAGCGATGGTCTTGTTAAGCGGCCCGCAATAATCATGGCCGGCCTCGGGTTTAGGGTCGAAAGTATCCAGTTGCGACAGGCCGCCCCAAAGCCAGATTTGGATAACAGATTTGGCCCGGGCCGGTTTAGGGTCAGCCTGGGCGCTTGAACCCGGCCAGTTAAAGAGCATCAAAGCTGTTGCGCCGAATATGACGCAGCGGCGTAAATCGCGCCGTGTTTTATTCGGGATGCCGGAATTATATTGTTCGTCCATTATTTGTTTTTTGTGAAATAATTAATGCCGGAACATAAATTCTTTGGTATTGATAAGCGCCCACATTAAATCGCCTGTTGCCTCGTCTCTGTTCAAACCGGAATTCCGGGCGTATTCCCGCGCCGCCGCGTATTCCGCGTCTTCGGGCAGGCGCGAAAGGACCAGGACATAAATCAGTTTAATCAGTTGGCCGTCGTCCTGGTTCGTTTTTACCATCCGGCGCATAAACTGGGACCGGTAAATTTTGTTTTGAATATGCGTGGAGTTCAGGAGATGCAACCTTTGCGTTGCCGAAGATTCATTGTTTCTTTCCGACAGATAGCCGGTGGCTCTCGCCGGCCGGCCAAAGAGCGCCAGAAAAGAACTGTCGATGCTGCCGTCGGCCAGGGTAATCGCGGGTTGCTGGGGCGGGATAAAGGTAAAAGGTTCCGGGATGCGGCTGAAATAAGTTTCTCCGGTACCGGTAATCCGGCAGAGAGCGTCAATCAGCACTTCCGCGTCGAGGCGGCGCACCCGGTAATGGGAAAAATTAACTTCATCGGCCGCGTTATATTGGTTGGGTACGGATGAAAGCTGGTAAGTCGTTGAATTCAGGATTAAGCGGTAGATATGTTTCAGGTCATATTTATGAGTTACCAGTTCTTGGGCCAGCCAGTCCAGGAGTTCCGGATTCTGCGGGGGGTTGTCCGGACGGATATCATCCGCTTCCTCTACAATGCCTTTGCCCAATAACCAGTACCAGACTCGGTTGACAATATTGCGGCTAAAATAAGGATTGTCCGGAGTAGTCAGCCAGTCGGCAAAAACCACCCGCGGGTCCGTATCGGGCGGAATTTCTATCTTTTCACCTAAGACACCGGGTTGTTGAGGCTGGACGGTTGCGGGGTTCGATAACTGTCCGGCCGGATTATAATAGACAATCTCTTCCTTCCATTCCCCGGTTTTTTTATAATCTATCCGGGTAAAGAAAGCGGCCATAGCCAGGCACTGTTCCGGAGTCCATTTTTGAGCGCGCGCGCCCAGGAAAACTAAAGTGGCGAATTCCGCTGTTTTTTCCGGGTCATGCCGCGGGACAACCCGGTAGAAATTAACCGGCGGTTCCCGGAAATTACTGCCGCTTGAAGTCAATAAAGCCCGGGCGAATTGGTCGTAGGGCAGGTTGTCTTTAAGGGATTTTTTAATCCAGCGGTGGTAGGCCTGCACGGCGTTAGGCCAGAGGTTGCTTGGAAATTCAGATTTGACCCGCAGCAGATCGCCCCACTTCATCGCCCAGTAATCGGAATATTCTTCCCGCTCCAGAAGTTCGTCAATTAACCGGCTTCGCTTGGCCGGGCCGCGGTCCGCTAAAAACAGCCGGACTTCTTCCGGCCGGGGTAAAGTCCCGAGCACATCCAGGTAAACCCGGCGTAAAAAAACTTCATCGGAGCAAAGTTCCGACAGCGGAATGGACAGGTTTTTAAGCCGGGCCAGGACCAGTTCATCAATGGGGTTGTTTATCGGCATGTTATATAAACCGGCGGGAAGTTGGGTATTGTCCGCCGCCCGCGCAAGGGATATCCCGAATAATAAAACTGCCGCCAGAAATATAATTATCTTCTTCATATTTAAAATTCGTATAAAAAAGCCCCGAAACCTTTTTCCGGTCCCGGGGCTATTTTCAATAGAACTTGCTCGTACTTGTCCGGTTGACGCTTATTCCTGTTTCCGGCGCTTCCGCCAGGCCAGCAGGGCGGATAGACCGGCGGCCAGGGGGCCGACCGGAAGAGAACCGTTGCTGCTGTCGCTGTCGTTAGGCAGCGGGTCCGACTGAAAGATGGTGCCGGAAGAATTACCGCCGACCGCGATGAATGTGTTATCCCCGAAACCAATCCCGTGCAACTGGGTATCACCGTCCGTGGCGTCGTTAATTCTATTCGTCCAAAATTCGCCGTCGGTAGAGGTGAGCATTACGGCGGAATCCCCCGCGTCGCCCCCCACAACCACAAAGGTGTCGTTGCCAAAAGCGACTTTGCGCAGAATGTCTGTGGTGCCTGATTCCTGTTCGGTCCAGGTATCGCCGTCCGGAGAAGTGAAAATGTTGCCTTCGTTAGTTACAACCACGAATTGATTATTTCCAAACCCGATACCGTTCGGAATTAAAGATTCGACTGTGATGGGATTATTGGTCCAGGTTGTGCCGTTGGTAGAGGTAAGAACCCGAGCGTTGTTTTCCATCATGATGTCGTCGTTTCCTACCGCGACAAAGGTTTCGTTGCCGAAGGCAATTCCGCTCAATCCATGAGTAATCCCGGTTGCCGGCAGCGTCCAGGTTATTCCGTCCGAAGAAATGGTAACAACAGAGTCGATTACTATTCCCGGACTCATACCTACGTACTCTCCGACCGCGACAAACACGTTGTTTCCGTACGCGACCCCATACCAGTTGTTGGTTGCTTCGGAATCCCGGGTTGTCCAGGTTGTGCCGTTGGTAGAGGTGCAGATGGTGCCCGCGTTGCCCACGGCGACGAAGAGGGAATTCTGGTATATGACATCATTGAAATTTTCCGTTATTATCCCGACATTTCGGGGCGTCCACGTTACGCCGTCCGGCGATGACAGGATGGTGCCGTTGTTGCCTACCACCACAAAGGTGCTGTTTCCGTAAGCGGCCGCGCGTAATTCCTGATTGGTTCCGTCAACTCTTTTGGTCCAGGTATCAAGCGGGTCGGCAAAGACCGGCAGAGCGCAGGAAACGGCAACAACTCCCAAGAACAATCCGAATAACAATTTCTTAAACATTATTACCTCCTAAAATTTGTTGAAAATAATAGTATAGCTTGGGAATAATCCGTTTGTCCAGAATTTCCCTATTTGAGGTTCCACTCGTCGGTCAGGTGCAGGTCGCGCCGGCATTTGGGGCAGAGCATCCGGAAGAGGTCGTTGCGTTTCAGGGGCAGGTCAATCTTTCCTTTAAGTCCGGGAGCGAGGTCGAGTTCCTCCTGGAGGAGGAGCAGGTTGTTTTCGCCGGCTAAGGAGAGGGCGCCGATTTTCTCCCGGATGAAGCGGACGTGGTCTTTGGTACCGACCACTTCTCCGCAGTCTTCGCAGAGTAGTAATTCATTCTCCTGCGTCTCCTTCATATCCGCGCGGTCAAAACCGGCCAGTTCAAATTTTTTGGATAGTTGAATCCCTTTTTCCGTGATGCAGTTTGCCTGGCACTGGCCGCACATGATGCACATATCATAGCGGAGGACCAGCCGGCGGACCGGCGGGTTGCTCGCCAGGTCATCAACCCATTCGATGCAGCCGGAGGGGCAGACCTGGGCGCAGGCGGTGCAGCCGACGCAGAATTCTTTGTGATATTCCGGTTTGCCCCGGAAGCGTTTCTCCGGATAGTGAGGCCGGAAAGGGTACCGGTTGGTATAAGGTTTGGAAAATAGGGAGGTCAGCGCCTCTTTCAGTTCCCGCAGTTTAGGGTATCGCATGCGCATAATAGGTTGTCCCTTTAAAGAAATTCGTAACAAGCGGGAGAGGGGGTGTAACCCCTCCCCTACAGAAGATTATAAATTACAGATAAATTTCCCCCTCACCTTCATCCTCTCCCCGTTGGGGAGAGGAGATACAAAGAAATTACTTTTTATTGAATGAAATTAAACGGGTAGACCACAAAGAGAGAAAGTTTTTAATCCGGGCGCCCCAGAAGTACAGGTCAAGCTTGCCTTCGGCTTCCCGGCGGTAATATCCGGCGAGCGGACCGTCTTCAATCGTTTTATAAAAGTGGGTTGCCGGAAAGGCCATTTCGGTTGATGCTTCTTCTCCGCCGATGTAAGTTTCGGTCCGGCGCACCCGGAAAGAAAGCAGGAAGAAAAGCAGGAGTCCCAGGAGCAGGGCGATAATCAGCAGGCCGGTGGCCAGGGAAGAGGAGTAGAGGCCCGGCAGGGTTACCGGACCGAACAGGTTTTCTACCACCGGAAGGATGAACGGTTTCAGGACCAGGTTCGGCCAGATGCCTAGGACGATGCATAAGAGGGAGAGAAAGGCCAAAGGAAACCCGAACGGAACTCCTTGTTCCACTTTTTCGGAGACAAGGTTTTTCGGCGCCCGGAAATTTCCGAAGAAGATTCCGGCCAGGACTTTCAGGAAGGAGGCCAGGGTAAGGGCGCTGCCGAACATCGCGGCGGCAAGGAAGAAATAGGCGCCCGGGGTTGCTTTGGCGATTAAGGCCTGGTAGATAATCCACTTGGACGCGAATCCGTTAAAAGGAGGTATGCCGGAGATGGATAGAGAGGCGACCAGGCAGGCCGCGAAGGTTAAAGGCAATTTTCGGAAGAGGCCGGATATTTTATCCAGGTCCCGGGTTCCGTAAACGGTAAGGATGACTCCGCTGATTAAAAAGAGCAGGCCCTTGAAGAGGGCGTGGTTGATGACGTGGAAAATTCCTCCGGCCAGCCCGAGGCCGGTTCCGCAGCCGATACCCAGGATGATGTAGCCGACCTGGCTGATGGAGTGAAATGCCAGAAGCCGTTTGAGATCGTGCTGGGCCAGGGCGTTGATGACGCCGACCAGGATGGTGACGGCTCCCAGGAACGAGATGATAAACTGCCAGTTAGGGCCGGGCATCAGCAACGGGTAGAGAACGCGGATTAAGAGGTAGATGCCTACTTTAATCATTACGCCGGAAAGGAGCGCGGAGACCGGCGAGGGCGCGGCCGGATGCGCTTCCGGCAGCCAGGAATGGAGCGGTACGATACCGGCTTTGACTCCGGCGGCGATGAGGAAACCCAGCAGGAAAAGGTTGTAGGTGGTTGGACTGATTGTCGGCGCGAAACGCAATCCGAAAATGGAGAAGAGCATCACCAGCGACAGGAGTCCGGTCATCAGGAAATATTTTTTACCGGCACTTTCGGCCTGTTTGGTGCGGTCGAAAATTATTAAAAAGTAGGAGGCGGCGGTCATCAACTCCCAGAAGAAGAAGAGCGTCAGGAAATTTCCGGCCAGGACCGCGCCTTCCATCGCGCCGATGAAAGTGAGGAGGAATCCGTAATAGTATCCTTCTCTCTCTTTGATGTAATCAAAAGAAAAGAAGGTAGCCAGAAAGGCAAGCAGGCCGATTAGGGTTGCGAAGATGAAGGAGAGGTTGTCCGGATTGATGCTAAAGGCGGAACTGGTTCCCAGGACGGAGATTTTAAAAGGAACCAGGAAGCTGCCGCAGGAAAGGGCGCCTAAGAAAGCGGCTAAGCTGCCTGCCAGAGCAAGGTACTTTTTGGTTTTGCCCGGCATTACGGCGGCCAGGAAAGCAAAGATAAAAGGACCGAATATGGCAATCATTTTATTAGAATAAACGTAAAATCAAGTTGGGCCAGAGACCCAGAAAAAGAGACAGGAAAGCCAGAATGGAAACAGAGACGTAAAAGAGCGTCGGGACTTCTTTACGGAACAATATTTTTTCCTGGCCCAGAAAGACCGAATGAAAGGCGCGCAGGAGATAGACCAGGCCGAGGCCGCAGGCCGTAATTCCCAGGAAACCGAAGAGCAGCTTGTTGGTCACGAACGACGCTTCCAACAGGGAGTCAACGCCCCAGAAACCCAGGAAGGGCGGTACGCCGATGACGGAGAAAGCGCAGACCAGGAAGAGCCCGGCCAGAAACGGTTGTGATTTGAAATATCCGCCTATTTTCCGGATGTCGTTTTCATTGGTTTGATTTTCCACGATTCCCGCGGTTAGAAACAGGCCGGATTTTCCCAGGGTGTGCGCCAGAATGAAAACGGCTATACCGGTTAGGCCGGACCACACGGTGAAAAGAGAAAGCGCGAAATAGACCAGGGACAATTGACCGATGGTGGAATAAGCCAGAAGGCGTTTCAGGTTATTTTCACGCAGGGCCGCGAATCCAGCTGCCAGGCTGCTAAGCAGTAAAAGAATGGACAGGTAAATAGTGTTATCCGGCGGCATCAGGGTTCCGTAGAAGAGGCGGATAAAGAGGTAGAGACCGGCTATCGGCACGACTGAATTCAGGAAGGCGTTGACCGGGGCCGGAGCCGCGGATGCTTTTGTAAGCCAGGCGTGGAAAGGAAAGATAGCCGCGGCGCTTAATATGCCCAGGGCGATAAGGACGAAGGTCAGGTGATTTAATTTGAATCCGCCGGGGATGTGGCTGAGTCTGCTAAGGTCAAAGGTTCCGGCTTGAAAATAGACCAGGACGAAGCCCAGCAGCATCAGCAGGGAGCCGGCCATCATTACCCGGAGGGTTAGTTTGGCCGCGGTTGTTTCTTCTTCTGTCCGGCGGAATCCGATAAAACCCCGGGCGGCGGCGGCAATCATTGTCCAGAAGAGGAAGATGAGCAGGAGATGGCCGGAGAAGAGGAGGCCGATTATTCCCAGCCACAGCAATCCGAAGAAGATGTAAAACCCGTTTTTCCGCGGTTCATCTTTCAGGGCCGGAACGGACCAGAGAAGGGTCAGGGCCCCGACCAGCGTAGCGGTCAACGCGAAAAAAACGGACAGCGAGTTGGTTGAAAACCGCCAGGTTTCTCCGAATAAAGTAAGGGGAAATAGGTTCATGTATGTTTTGTTTGTGTAGGGGAGGGGCTGCGCCCCTCCCGTGGGCGGGGATGTAACCCCGCCCCTACGTTATTTATTTTTTTGTTTTAATTTTTGTGTTTTTTCCACGGAAAGACGCAACAGGGTTTCCCCGTCCAAGGTTTTTCCGTCTTCCGCGACCGCGGAAAGCCGTTCGGTACAGCAATAGCAAGGGTCAACGCCGGCCAGGCAAATCAGGGCATCGGCAATTTGGCCGCCCACCACGGATTTTTCAAAGGTTGGAATGCAGGTGTAGCTGGGGGCGCGTATCTTGTGCCGGATGGGACGGTTGGTACCGTCGCTGCGTACGTAATGGAAGCATTCGCCCCGGGGCGCTTCGCAACGGCCGATGCCTTCGCCGGACGGTATCTCCCGGATTTTTGTGATGATAACGCCTTTAGTGTCTTTAAGTCGGGCCATGCACTGTTCCACTATTTTTACTGATTGCAGAATTTCCAGGAGCCGAACCTTGGTGCGCGCCAGCATGTCGCCGTCCGGTTCCGTGACTACTTCCCAGTCAACCCGGTCGTACGCGGCATAAGGGTCGTCCCGGCGCACGTCAATAGCAACGCCGCTTGCCCGCGCCACCGGACCCAGCGCCGCGTAATTATGGATATCCGCCGCGGTCAGTATGCCCACTCCTTTCAATCGGGCCAAAAGAACCGGGTCGTCCAGAACCGCCGGAATGAGCATGTTTACCTTGACTTTAATGTCATCCAGTTTTGATTGGATGAAAGGAAAATCTTCCTCGGACATATCCCGGCGCACTCCACCCGGGCACATCATTCCGTAATTGTTCCGGTTGCCGGTTACCAGTTCCATTATGTCCAGAACCGGTTCCCGCCATTTCCAGGCCCACATAAAGACCGTGTTGTAACCCAGGAAATGGCCGGCCAGACCGACCCAGAGCAGATGGCTGTGGATGCGTTCCATTTCCGCGATGAAGGTGCGGATATATTTGGCGCGTTCCGGGATTTCCAGTCCGACAATGTTTTCCACCGCGTTGACGAAGGCAAGGGGGTGGCTGGTGGAACAGATTCCGCAGATACGCTCCACCAGGAAGGGAACCTGGTCGTAACTTTTCCCTTCCGAAATTTTTTCGATGCCCCGGTGGTTCATTCCGGCCAACCAGTCGATGTCAACGACCTTTTCGCCCTCGCAGAAGAGCTTGAAGAACTCCGGTTCTTCCAGAAGCGGGTGGTAAGGCCCGATGGGAACGATAACTTCTTTCTTTTCCATAGTTTATAAAGATAATTAGGACGCAGATGTACGCAGAAACTACCGGATAATGCTAAAGAATAAATTCTCTAAAGTAATCTTTAAATCTGTATCTGCGATTATCTGCGGTAATCTGCGTCCAATGAAATCTAAAATTCTAACTTGCCCTGAGCCGGAGGCGCTTTGGGCGGACGGTTGGTCCGGTCCGACGGCACCTGGTACGGATGGTAGCTTTCCGGCCAATCTTCCGAGAAAAGGAATTTTTCCAACCGCGGGTGTTCCCGGAAATTAACGCCGAGCATTTCCCATATTTCCCGTTCAATCCAGAAGGCGCCGCGGAAAAGCGGTGCCAGGGAATCCACTTCCGGTTTGTTTCGTTCCAGAAATACCCGCAGGCTGATAATTTCACCGGAGGAATCAAAGGAAAAATGGTACAGGATTTCAATCTCTTTTCCGTTGTCAAAGCCGGAGGCGATTATGAAACGCGCCGCCAGGTCATTAAAAAGGAAGCCGGCCACTTTTCGGAGCGAAGCCGCCGGGATGGTCGTGTAGATGCGCTTCCGGGATTCGGTGTATTCGGAAAATATTCCCTGAAACTTCTCCTGAAATCTATTTTTTGAGTCCATCATTTTCCTTTTAACTTACCGATTAATTTTACGATTCCGTCAATCATCGCTTCCGGTTTCGGAGGACAGCCCGGAATATAGGCGTCGACCGGAATAATCTTGTCCAGGGGCCCGGCGAACTGGTAACCGGTCCGGAAGATATTGCCGCTGCAGGCGCAGGTGCCGACGGCTACAACCAGAATTGGTTTGGCCGCCTGTTCGTAGAGGCGTTTGACGCGCGCTACATTTTTCCGGTTGACGATGCCGGTGATTAAAAGGACGTCCGCGTGGCGGATGCTTCCGGTCAGTACAATCCCGAACCTTTCCACGTCATGGCGCGGGGTTAACAAATCCAGAATTTCAATGTCACAGTTATTACAGGAAGCGGCTGACAGGTGAAAGACCCAGAGCGACCGCGTCAGCAAGTTTGTTTTTAAGTCCATATTTTTATAAACCCGCCAGGGCGAAGATAAGGCCGGCCAGGGCAAGCGGAGCAACCCGCTTCCAGAAAAAGTTCATGGCCTGGTCCACCCGGACCCGCGGGTTGGTGTTTTTGATTACGACCAGCAGGAAGAGGACGCCGGCGTATTTCAAAATTCCGGTCAGGATGTGCCAGCCGGAGAAAGATATTCCGCCGAAGAAAAGGATGACTATCAGCAGGGGCAGACTGTAAAAAAGGAGCGCTTTGGTGAACCGGAAGAAAGCCAGGAGCAGGCCGGAATATTCCAAGAGCGGCCCGGCCATCAATTCGGTTTCGGCCTCGCTGATGTCAAAAGGAGGCAGGCCCAATTTTGCCTGCACGGAAAGAATAATGGCCAGAAAAGAAAGAAGCCCGGAAATGCTCCCGATAGCCATGCCGTTTAACCGCTGGAAGGCAAGCAATTCGTTCAGGCGGAGACTGGAACCGTTCTTAAAGATTATCGCGGCAATCGCCAGCAGGAAAGGCAATTCGTAGGAAAGAATCAGTTTCATTTCCCGGCTGGAACCGACCTGCGCCAGGATGTTTCCGGAGGCGAATCCGCCCAGCATCATCATTAAACTGGGGATGGTCAGAAGATAGATTACCACAATCAGGTCGCCGGTGAAACTGAAGTTTTCGGAAATGCTCATGCCCAGGATGGCGGCAACCAGCCCGGCGGCGGCCAGGCCGGCCATCGGAGCCAATACAAAAGTTGTCCGGTCGGCGGAACCCGGAATGGTAACTTCTTTGGTCAGGAGTTTTCCGATGTCATAAAAGGGCTGAAGGAAAGGAGGTCCCATCCGCCACTGCAGGCGGGCGGTAACCTTCCGGTCAACCCAGGTGGCGGTTAGTCCGACCAGTCCGGCGAAGACGAATCCGGGGAAAATCAGAAAGCGAAATATATCCATAAAATTTTTAGGACGCAGATGTACGCAGAAACTACCGGATAATGCTAAAGAATAATTTTAAAGTAATTCTTTAAATCTGTATCTGCGATTATCTGCGGTAATCCGCGTCCAATTCTTTTACTTCTTTTTCTCCACAATCTTTTGCCAGGAAGCGGCGATGCCGGCGATTATATCCGGATTTACCGTGGTCGCCTTATCTTTTTCGGTGACCGCGCGGTATTCAATGGCGCCGGAAGGACAACTCTGGACACAAAGAGGTGTTTCGCCTTCGGCTAGGCGGTTCTGACAGCAATCGCATCCGGTTGTCAGGTATGGAACCAATTCCGGAAAGATGGTTCCGAAGGGGCAGCCGATAGTGCATGATTTACAGGAGATACACAGGGTGTTGGAACGCTCAATCAGGCCGTCCGCTCTTTTATTCAGCGCTTCGGTCGGACAGGAAGCAACGCAGCCGGGCTGGTTGCAGCGTCGGCAAACCACCTGCCAGGCAATGATTTCGCGCAGAGTCAGCGAGCCGTCGTTTACCGGGTGGAACGGAAAGCTGCATTTGATGACGCAGTCCGTGCATTTCCGGCAAACTTCGAAATCAACAATCAATTTTTTTACGCCCATATCTCCGGTTCGTCCTTAATTTCCTGATAAGTAAATACCGGGCCGTCTTTGCAGACCAGGTATTTGCCGATGCCGCAGTGCTGGCAGTGACCCAGGCCGCAGACCATCATCCGTTCCATGGAAAGGTAAATATTTTCCGGCCGGTAACCTAATTCCAGAAGTTTGAAAGTGGTAAATTTCATCATAATCGGGGGCCCGCAGACCACCGCGACGCTATTTTTGATTTCCAAGTCAAGGTTGTCCAGTGTCTTTGTCACTACGCCTACCTGTCCTTTCCAGGAATTGTCATCGCAGCGGTCAACCGTAATCCGCATGCAGACCTTGGGGTCAATTTTAGGCCAGAGGTTAAAGAGGTGTTCTTTGTAAATAAAGTCCTGCGGGGTACGGGAACCGCAACAGAAGCGTATTTTGTTAAAACGCTGCAGTTCGTGAACCAAAGACAGGAAGAGAGAACGCAGCGGAGCCAGGCCGACGCCTCCGCCGACCAGCAGGATGTCTTTTCCCATGAATTTTTCCAGCGGGTAGTCCTTGCCGAACGGTCCCCTGAGGCCAAGAATCGTACCCGGTTTCAGGGAGTGAAGTGTTTCGGTAACGCCCCCGACTTTCGCGACGCTTACTTCAATGTAATTTGTTTCGTAGGGGGAAGAGGAAGGCGTAAACGGCGCCTCGCCCTTTCCCGGGACTGAGATTTCCACAAATTGCCCGGCCAGAAAATGGAAGTTTGGAGGAGCAGCCATGGTGAATGTTTTAATTAACGGGCTCTCCTCGGTTACCTTGAGAAGTTCCACCTGGTACGGCTGGTAAGGGTTGATTTTAGCCATTTATTTCTTTCTCCAGATCGGATAATACCTGGCGTTTGTCGATTCTGCCCAGGCAGCCTTCGATACAGCGGCCGCATCCGGTGCAGGCATCAAAACCGAGAATGGTATTAAGGTAATCAAATTTATGGTAGTAGTGGTATCGGAAACGTTCCCAGCGGGAGTGTCTGGGGGTGGCGCCGCTGGCCATACGGGCAAAACTGCCGGCCAGACAGGAATCCCAGCTCTTATAGCGTTTCATCCCGCTCTTTTCCGGAAGGTCCGAAAAGGAGAAACAATAACAGGTTGGGCAGCCGAGGTTGCAGGCGTGGCATTGAACGCACATTTCCTGGCCGTACTTTTTCCAGGCCGCCGCGTCGCCGCTTTTGCGTACGATTTCCGAGTAGGGTTTTTGGTGTTCAAAAGAGGCGTTGATTGTTTTCAGTTTTTCCAGGTATCCCCGGCGGTTTTTGTCGCGCAGATTCAGGTCGGTTTCGGTAACTTCGGCTAAATTTAGATTTAGTTCCGCCAGGAATTCATCACCCCGCGGAGTGCCGGTTTCAATCATAACCTCTTTATTTAAAGGAGAGAGGTTTATGTCAAAGTATTCTTGGGGATAACAGTAGCGTCCGTGGAGATTACAGAAGCAGGTTGGGTTTGGCCGGGTGCAGTCACTGCCGATGAGCAGGGTGTTGTTACGGCGGCTGTAGTAACGCGGTTCTACCGCGTCACCGAGCCGGTAAACAAAATCGGCTGTTTTGAGTGCTTCCAGGTCGCAGGCCTTAACGCCGAGCAGGACCCGTTTTTCTTCTTCCTGGAACGGTTTTTCCGGAAGGGCGGCCGTTAGTTCGGAAGGAAAATAGAAGAAAAGTTTGATCGGTTCGGTCGGCCGGGTTTCAAAGAGCACGACGTCGGTTTTTTCCCGGAGACGCTGGTAAACAAGTCCCTGACCGCTTCGTTTCAGGCCGTAAATTGCCTTCTCTTGCGCCTGCAGGAAGATTGCGTCCAGCCAGGCTTCTGTTTTTACCTTATAGTAAGCCATTTATTGTTTAATAACCCTTCACTTACACTTTTTTTCCAGGAAGATTATCGCTTCGTCCGTCCCGGCTTTTACCCGTTCGGAAAGACCTTCGCGGGTAGAAATTTCTTCCGGTTGAATGGCCAGCAGGAATATTTCGGCTTTAGTCTGCAGTTTCAAAAACTGGATAACCAGGGAGATGGAGATAGCGTGAGTTGAGAACCCCTGACTTTTAACCTGATTTGCCGGGAAGAGTTTGAATTCGCCTGCTTCTCCGTTGAAATCGGCGGCGTCGACCAGGTAAATGATTTCGGGTTTAAAAGCGATGATGGCCGCCAGGTGATTTTCCGGAGCGGTTCCGGTTTCGTAGGTCCTGACTTCGGAAAAATCGGCCAGCCGTTCTTTCAGGGCAGTTGCCATTACCATGCCGGCGCCGTCATCGGCCTTCATCAGGTTGCCAATTCCCACAATCGCGATCCGCGGCGGCATAATCAGGTTTGACGAAAATGGTTTTGTGATATTGTGAATATAGGAACAAACTACCAGAAAATTATAACCCGAATGGAATAATTATGTCAAATTGATTTGGCAACCAAAAGGATGTGGCCGGAAATTTTTTCCACGCGGACTTTTTCGCCCTTTTTAATCGTTGACCCGTCTGACGTCCGTCCGGTCCAGTATTCGCCGTGTACGTAGATGGTACCTTCCGGTGTCAAATCGGTGCGCGCGTCGCCTGTTTCGCCGATAAGACCTTCTTTACCGGTGGTGATTTTCCGCCGCATCGCGCGGTAGGCGAGTTTTACGATAATAAAAAGCAGGGCGGCGAAAACAAAAGCGGCTGACAGGGAAGAGATTCTGGAGGCAATTTTAAGATAAGAAAAGGGTTTGATTAGAAACAGGGAACCGAACGCAAGAGACACGATACCTCCCAAGCCTAAGAGGCCGAATGAATGAGAATGCGCTTCCAAGACGAAAAATCCGACTGCCAGGAAGACCAGAGCCACTCCGGCGATATTGACCGGCAAAGCGGAGAGTCCGTAAAAAGCCAGCAGGAGGCAGATTAAGCCGACGATGGCCGGAAATCCGATTCCCGGCGCGGAGAATTCGAAGATGATGCCCAGTATTCCCAAAAGCAGAAGGATGTAGGCGATGTTCGGGTCGCTTACCGATTGCAGAATCCTGTGCCGGAAATCCAGTTTTACTTCATTTATTCGCGCTGATTTTGTCCGGAGCGTGATTGATTTGGAACCGAGACGAATTCTCCGGCCGTCAATTTTAGCCAGCAGGTCGGTCAGGTTTTCAGCGGGCAGGTCCGCTACCTTAAGCGCGACCGCCTCTTTTTCGTTGACGGAAACCGACTTACGGACTGCTTTTTCCGCCCATTCGGCGTTCCGGTCCCACTGTAGGGCCAGGGCGGTAATCCAGGCGGCAGCGTCGTTGACCACCTTATTTTCCATTGTTTCATCCATCTTGCCGATGGGAGTTACCGGATGGGCGGCGCCGATATTGGTGCCGGGAGCCATTGCCAGGACCGGACAGGCGAGCGCGATGAAAGTTCCGGCGGAAGCGCATTGGGCTCCGGCCGGAGAGACATAGGCTACTACCGGTACCTTGCTGTTGAGGATGCCTTCCACAATTTCCCGGGTGGAGGTGAGAAGGCCGCCGGGCGTGTCCAGTTGGATGACAACCGCCGCGGCTCCATTCTGTTCAGCTTGTTGGAGTGCTTTTAACAACATCTCGGCCATCGCCGGGTTGATGGAACCCTTCATCGGCACGACCATTACCTCAGCGGCCCGGATTTTGTTGGTAAATCCCAAGGACGTTATCAGCAGCAGAAAGATAATTAGCAATACCCGGAATTTTTTCATATATAGTATTTTTTAATGTGTCATCCTGAGCCGCGCTTGCGAAGGATCTATATTCAATAACATTAAAACGAGATTCTTCGCTACGCTCGGAATGACAATAAAATTAGGATATTTATTTTATCAAAATATCAGGACGGATAATTTTAATTCCTTTATAGACTACTTTAATCATCGGCCAACCCGGCGTGGTTGAGATAATTTCCGGTTCTTTTTTACCGGTGATTAAGATTGTGTCCTCGGACTTGGTGCCGGTGATGGAAGGGTTCCAGGCAAAGGCGGA
The DNA here is from genome assembly GCA_041653615.1 of Candidatus Ratteibacteria bacterium. Lineage (GTDB taxonomy): Bacteria > Ratteibacteria > UBA8468 > MWAK01 > MWAK01 > JAHJUB01. Next base: position 17,532 of record JBAZEZ010000018.1, on the reverse strand, counting down.
GCCGGCGGTCACTTTTCTTTCTTCGGTTGGAGTCGCTTTGAAATAGCGGCCGGCGTAGCCGGTTGGGCCTCCCTGGTGGTGTTGGCGCCATTCTTCGGGAAAACCGGAATCTTGGTAGGCTTTTACGCCGGCATTGAATATTTCCGCCATTTTTTTACCGGGTTCGGTTTCCAGGATGAAGGCGGCGTCAATGTATGCCACCGCTTTATGCTTTCGTTCCAATTCCGGAGAAATTTTTCCGAAAGATATCAGCCGGGTAGCGGAGACGATTAAGCCGCCCTGTCGTCCGCAAACGACCAGCATCACGTATTGTTTCAGTTGTTTTTTGGTCGGTATCGGGTGGCGGAACCGGGCAATTCTTTTGTCCGCGGCGACGAGCAGGACGGTCGGGCAGATACCTTGCGCCATCAGGATTTCGGCCATTATTCCCGCAATCTTATGTTCGGTGTCGTTGACCCGTATCTTTTTCGCGGCGGCAATAAAACTTTCACCGACCTTTTTTCCAAGATTTCGGTACCGGACAATTTCCGGTTCGGTCAGGGGGATGTGGAGTGGTGCAAGGTCAGCCGTTTTTCCGATTGAGCCGTTGTCCGAAAGAAATTGGTTTGGTTCGGCAATCTTGGAAATAAACTTCTTTTTTTTCTCGTCCTCATTCCAGGGAAAGACTAGCGGTTTAATGTCCAGGTCGGGAACTTCTTCTTCCATAATCCGGCCGCTTTCAATATTGCTGGCCACCAGGTAAGTTTTTTGAGCGGTAACCAGCAGTTCCGCGGCGCCGGAATCGCTGGCGGTAACAACCCGGTTTTCTCCACCGCAGGTGAGCCAGGCGAAATTATTCTGGCGGTTAATCAGGATTCCTTCTTTTTTCTTTTCCGCCAGGAAACGGCGCAGGCGGGAAAGCTTTGTGGCAAATTCCTCTTTTTTATTCATTGCTTGTGTTATTTTAGTAGTTGTCATTCACTATTCACCGTTAACCGTTCACTGTCTTAAAGGGCGGGAACCTTGTGGATTAGATTCAGCGCTTCGTTTCGGGTTTTGGCGTCTTTCAGAAAGATGCCGCGCATAACCGAGGTTATAGCCCGGCTGCCCGGTTTTTTAATTCCGCGCATCGTCATGCAGAGATGTTCCGCTTCCACCACTACCATGACGCCCCGGGGCTTCAGAGTTTTCATGATGGTGTCCGCGATCTGGGTGGTCAGCCTTTCCTGCAGCTGCAGCCGGCGGCTGAATATTTCCACTACCCGGGCCAGTTTGGAAAGTCCGGTAATGCGGTGCTTATCCGGGATGTAGGCGATGTGGGCCCTGCCCTGAAAAGGAAGCAGGTGGTGTTCGCACATGGAGTAGAACGGTATATCCCTGACCAAAATCAATTCATTGTATTCTTCAACGAAGACGACATCCATCTCTTCTTTGGGGTCTTTTTCCAATCCGGAAAAAAGTTCCGCGGCCATTTCGGATACCCGCCGCGGGGTATCTTTCAATTCTTTCCGGTCCGGGTCTTCGCCGACCCCTTCCAGGTAAAGCCTAACCGCCTGCTGAATCTTTTTCTTGTCCATTGTTTTTAGCATTTTCTTTTCCGGGTTCGACCGTTGTTCCCGAAATCAGTTCGTCAATCTCTTTTCCGGTAAGCGTCTCTTTTTCCAGAAGAGTGTTTGCGAGCCGTTCCAGGTTTTCTCTCTTTTCCTGAATGATGCGGAGCGCTTCTTTTTCAGATACTTCCAGCAGTTTTTTTACCTCTTCATCTATTTCCCGCGCCGTTGTTTCGCTGTATTCCCGGCTTTGCGACAAATCTCTTCCCAGGAAAACTTCCCCCTGGGTCCGGTTGTGATAACTGACCGGGCCCATCCGGGCGCTCATGCCCCATTCGCACACCATTTGCCGGGCAAGTTCGGTGGCGTGGTGAAGGTCGCTTTCCGCGCCGGTATAAACCTTGTTAAAAAATATTCTTTCGGCCGCCCGGCCGCCCAGGAGCGTAATCAGGGAATTACGGAAGTAACTGTCGCTTTCGATATGGATATCTTTTTCCGGAAGGATATGGGTAGCGCCCAGGGAACGGCCCCGCGGGATAATGGTAACTTTGTGAATGGGCTGTGATTCCGGTAGGTTGCGCTGGACCAGCGCGTGTCCGGACTCGTGGTAGGCGATAATTTTCTTTTCTTCCGGACTTAAGACCATGCTCTTGTGCTGCGCGCCCATCATCTCTTTGTCCATCGCTTCTTCGACATCGCTCATTTCAATTACCTGATGGTTTTTTCGGGAGGCCATCAAGGCCGCTTCGTTGCAGAGGTTCGCCAGGTCCGCGCCGGACATTCCCGGTGTACTTTTGGCGACGACTGAAAGGTCGACGTTATCGGCCAGCTTGGAGTTGCGGGTGTGAACCTTAAGGATGGCTTCTCTTTCCCGGACGTCCGGGAGGCTTAAGACGACCTGCCGGTCAAAACGGCCGGGCCGCACCAGCGCCGGGTCCAGGACGTCGGGCCGGTTGGTGGCAGCCATTAGGATGATGCCTTCTTCGGTGTGAAAACCATCCATTTCCACCAGTAATTGGTTTAAAGTTTGTTCCCGTTCGTCGTGGCCGCCGCCTAATCCGGCGAACCGCTGCCGGCCGACCGCGTCAATTTCGTCGATAAAGATGATGGCCGGCGCCATTTTTTTTGCCTGGCGGAAGAGGTCTCTCACCCGGGAAGCGCCGACGCCGACGAACATTTCCACGAATTCCGAACCGCTGATGGAAGTGAAGGAGACGTTGGCTTCTCCGGCCACCGCCTTTGCCAGGAGGGTTTTGCCGGTACCCGGCGGGCCGATAAGCAGCACTCCCTTGGGAATCCGGCCGCCCAGTTTTTGGAATTTCTGGGGGTCTTTTAAGAAATCGATAACTTCTTGAAGTTCTTCTTTGGCTTCCTCGTATCCGGCCACTTCGCCGAAGGTTGTTTTGGGCTTTGTGTCCGAAAGGGGCTGCGGCCGGATGCGGCCGAAGGACATGATTTGGTCTCCACCTCCTCCTCCGGCACGGCGGTAAATCATAAACCAGAAGAAACCGACGATAAGTAAAACCGGAATGACGCCGGCCAGAATTTGCGCCCAGACGGAACGGCCGGCTTCAGGCAAATCTTCAAATTGAATCTGATTCTCCTTTAACGCTTTGTAAATATCCGGGTCCTGGCTGAACGTCCGGAATTCGGTGCCGTCTATTTTTTTGCCTTTAACCTGTCCCTGTTGCAGGGTGATTTTGCCGGATATTTCATGGTTGGCGGCGTAGTTCAGAAAATCGCTGTAGGGGATTTTCTGAACCTTTTTTTCCGATAATTTTGAGGATGATGTATGGGCCATGTAAAAGATAAAGACGCCCAGGATTATCCAGAAGAGCAGACTCTTCCAGAAACTGGGCAGCTGGCCTTTGGGCATTTCCGGCATTCTCCTTTTTAAAGGAACCTTGTCTTTGTTTTCCATAGGTTTACGTTATAGAAATTTCCTTTGGGACGCAGATAAGCGCTGAAACTACGGGATAAAGATTTAAAGATAATTTTAAGGTACTTCTTTAAAAGCAATCTTTAATCTGTATCCGCGATTATCTGCGGTAATCTGCGTCCGATTAATTTTATTTTTTTATCATCTCCGAAAAACGCATCGCGCAAAATTCTCCGCACATGGAACAATAATCTTCTTCTTTTTCCTTTTTTACCGGGAATTTATCCGGATTCAGGGAAAGCCGCTTTTGTTCCGGCCAATTTCGTTTGTTACGCGCCGAGGAGAGAAGCCAGTCTTGGCGCCAGGCGCTCTTTTTTCCCCGGCAGAGGTCAACCGCGTGCGCGGCGATGCGCGAGGCATAAACGCCTTCTTCCACATCTTCCGGGGAAGGCAGCGAAAGGTGTTCCGCCGGGGTCACGTAGCACAGGAAGTCGGCGCCGGCCATTCCGGCGATGGAGCCTCCGATTGCGCCGACGATGTGGTCGTAACCGGGGGCAATGTCGGTTACCAGCGGACCCAGCAGATAGAGCGGCGCTCCGTCGCAGACGGTTTTGGCCAGCTTGACGTTCATTTCAATCTGGTGGAGCGGGATATGTCCCGGCCCCTCGATTATGACCGCTACGCCGGCTTTTCGCGCTTCTTCCGCCTGCCGGCCCAAAGTAAAGAGTTCTTCCAGTTGAAAACGGTCGGTGTTATCGGCGATGGTTCCGGGACGTAATCCGTCGCCCAGGCTCAGGCAGAGTTTATATTTTTGCGCCAGTTTCAGCAGGCGGTTGAAATCCGCCAGGAGCGGGTTTTCCTTTTTGTTCGCCAGTATCCAGCAGGCAAGGATGGAGCCGCCCCGGCTGACGATATTAATCAGGCGTTTTCCCTCTTGAAGCCCCCGGACAATCTTTTCGCTTACGCCGGTATGAACGGTTACGAAAGAAACGCCGCCGGCCGCTTCCTCCTCTATTTTTTCCCAGAGGGTTTCCGGGCTCATTTTGCGTACGTCATTATATTTTTCCGTTACTTCCACCGCGGCCGAGTAAACGGGCACGCTTCCGAGCGGCAGGTTGGTTGCCCTTAATATCTGGCGTCGTATTTCCTTAAGGTTTCCTCCGGTGGAAAGGTCCATAATGGTGTGGGCGCCGGCTTCCTCCGCTTTTTTCAATTTAGCCAATTCCGTTTTGATATCCGCCTGTTGGGGTGAAGTGCCGATATTGGCGTTAATCTTGACGAAACACCCCTGACCGATGGCGAGCGGTTTTTTCCCGCGGGGATTTTTTACCACTACAATCCGGTTGGTTTTGATTCCGTTTTCCAGGTCGGAAAGAGAAATTTCCTCTGATTTTGCCAGAGCCGTCAGTTCTTTTTTATTCATAAGTTGTTTCACCTTTTTGTTTTAACTAATGTTTTTAATATTTTTTCCGGTTGCCGGTTAATCAGCGCGGAGATGACCGCGACGTAATCCGCGCCGGATTCAAAAACGCGGCCGCTGTTTTCTGGGGTGATGCCGCCGATGGCCACCAACGGCGTACGGCCGGTTACTTTTTTCACTTCTTTTAGAGTTTTCAGTCCGACCACCGCTGCGTCTTCTTTGCTGGTGGTGGGAAAGACAGAGCCGACCGCAAGATAGTCAACGCGTTCGGCAATCGCCTTTTCCGCTTCCCGGACGGAGCGGACCGAGACACCGATTAATACGTCCGGGCAGATTTGCCGCGCGTTTACCGCGGCCAGGTCTGTTTGGCCCAGATGAAGGCCGTCCGCATCCGACAGGGCCGCGATGTCCGGCCGGTCGTTCACGATAAAAAAGGCGTCGAATTTTTCGGTTTCCCGGCGTATTTTTTGAGCCAGTTCCAGAAACAGCCGGTCGGGCATATTTTTTGCCCGCAGCTGGAAAATTTTCGCGCCGGCGCCCAGGAGCGGCTTAACTAAAGCCAACGGGTCGCCCGGAAGCAGCGCCGGGTCAATCACGACGTAGACCGGATGGTCCGGTAATTTTTTGCGGTAAAGGACCGACAACCCTTTTTCCAGGTCATAAAACGAAAATCTTAAATCCTGAAAAGAGACGGTTGCCTCGGGTTTCAAAAGCGCGGCCATTTCTTCCAGGACGCGCAGGGATTCGGAAACCCTGAAGCTGTTGGCGAGGACGAGGTCCTTTTTCCCGGTTCGTTTTTCCGGCCGGAAGTTTCGGCCGGGGTCTGTTTTACTGCAACGGTTGGCCAGAAGTTCGGGCCGAGGAAAAGAACGTTCCGTCAGGACCGAAATCTGATGTCGCAGTCCGCGCAGGGCTTTGACTGGGACAGGAGTCCGGTCGCTGAAACGCGCTAATTCCTCCAGGACGCGCAGGCCTTCCCGGGTACGGTTAAAATTGACGTCAACGATGCGGTATAACTTTTTCATTTCCGGATTAAGCGACTTGGGTCAATTTTAAAACCAGCCGGTCGGAAAGTTGATAAACGCGCCCGCTAATTCTTTGTTGTTGGGCTTTCTTTAAATAACGATTTTTCAACCGTTTCAATCAGGATGTGGGCTATGAGCATGTGGGCTTCCTGAATGCGGGCCGTGTTCTTTCCCGGCGCGACCAGCGCGATAGTAGCCAAACGTTTCAGAGGTCCGCCGTCCCGGCCGGTAAGGGCCACGATTTTCAGGCCTAATTCCTTTGCTTTTCGGGCCGCGAAAATGACATTTTCGGATTTGCCCGAGGTGGAGAAGATAAAGAGCAGGTCGTTTTTTTTCGCCAGCGCTTCCAGTTGTCGGCTGAAGACCGATTTGAAACCGTAGTCGTTTCCGATTGAGGTAAGGATGGAGGTGTCGGTGGTTAAACTAACGGCGGAAAGCCCCCGGCGTTTTAGTTGGAACCGGCCCACGAATTCCGCGGCAAGGTGCTGGCTGTCGGCGGCGCTTCCGCCGTTTCCGCAGAAGTAGATCCGTTGTCCGGCGCGAATGGTGTCAATTAATGCTTCGGCAATTTCCCGAATCGCGGCAGTATTTTTTTGATTGGAAAGAAGACGGAGTTCGGCGAGCGCTTCCTCAACCGATTTCCGTATCTTCAAGTTCTGATTCATTTTCTTCCTCTTTAGAGGTGGTTCCTTCTTCGGTGGTTGCGATGCGGTACACCAGGACCTTGATTTCACCCAGGCGTTCCACGCCGATGGTGTCCTGCAGCAGGCGTTTTACCATGTCTTGAATCTTTCCGGTGGTAGTCGGGATGTCATAACCGGCCCAGATGATAACCTGGTTGTAAACCTGCAGACCTTTGGGCGTGATGATGGTTGATACCCGGACGCGTTTGACCGCTTTAATGCGCTGGTGTATTTCATTGACCAGAAAATCTTCTATGGCGGAAAGATGGACCCGCACCAGGCCGCCGGGTCCGGAAAAACTTACGGAGCGGGTGCGGTAGTGATGTTCGATGGCGGAAACAAGCCAGACCGCGCCCAAAAACAAAAGACCGCCGCCGGCAAAGGCAAATTTATATGGTTGAGTTGCTTCGATTTTCCGGAAAAATTGGTTGGCGAATTCTTTATCAAGCCACACCAGAATAAAGAGCACTGAAACGTAAAGCGAGGCAAGACTGTAAATCCAGGCCACTAAACGGTTGAAGATTCGCATCCGCCCTCCCTATGTCAGTTTGCCTTCATTCATATAGCGGTGTTGTCTTTGCCTTGCTCTATTTTTGAACGCGAACTGACATATACATTTTACACTAATTACCGTACAATTTTCAACCGGTTCCTTGTTTTTCAAGGCAGGGTGAATCGTTTTCCGGATATTTCTTTTACCACACCTTCAAGTTCTAATTTGGTCAATAGGGAGCCAACTTCGGCGAGTGAGAGGCTGAGGTGGGCCGCGATTTCCTCAATGCTAACCGGGTTTCCGCTTAAGAGCAGCGTTTTCAGCTCCGGGTAATCTCCGGATAATACACGATGAGTTTGATTCTGTCCGTCGTGCCCGGTTTTTAATTGAGTTTCCTTTTCAACCGGAACCGTTTCCTTTTCCGGAAAAGGAAGAGTGGGCGCAAGGGCTATGAGGATATCTTCCGGTGCCGTGGCAATTTGCGCGCCTTCTTTTAAAAGATTATTAGTGCCCAGACTCATTTCCTGGTCTACCGGACCTGGTAGGGCAAAGACTTCTCTCCCTTGTTCCAGCGCCAGGGAAGCGGTAATCAGGGCGCCGCTCCGGTTTCCGGCTTCCACGACCAGTACTGCCCGGGACAATCCGCTGATAATCCGGTTTCGTTTCGGAAAGTTCTGACGGTCCGGCCGCATCCTTAAAGGAAGTTCGGAAACGACTGCGCCGGAAGAGGCTATTTTTTCGGCCAGCTTGCGGTTTTCCACCGGGTAGATATCCAAAAGTCCGCTTCCCAGAACGGCGATGGTTCGTCCTTTTGCTCTTAGCGCGCCCTGATGGGCCGCGGTATCGATGCCTTTGGCCAGTCCACTGACTACCGTAAAGCCGGCCGAAACGATTCCGGCGGCAAAGCGGGCCGCCTGAATCAGTCCGTATGGACTGCAGAGCCGTGTTCCGACGATGGCGGCTGCCAGGAGATCAATTTCTTTGAAAGTACCCCAGACATAAAGTAATATCGGAGGGTCGGGAATTTGTTTTAGAAGTTCAGGATACCGGGAGTCATTTTGCGGGATGATTGCAAAACCGTGTTTTTCCGCGAGGCGTAATTCTTCTTCCGCTGTTTCTATCTTAAATTCCAGGATATTTTCGGTATCCTGAAAACTTAGTTTACCAGCTTTTATCAAATCGGATTTTCCGGCTTTAAAAATATCAGCCGGACGCGGAAAATAGTCCAGAAGCGCCTTTGCTTTTATGGACCCGATATTAGGCGTAAGGTTAAGCGCTACCCACCAGAGAAGGTCGTTGTTCATTCAGACTCGCGTGTATGGGTCGAATAACTTCTTGTGTTCCTGTTGGGCGAAATCGTCGGTCATTCCGGCAACGTAATCGCAGACTGCCTGGGCGGTTGTTTCGCCCTGTTCAATCTTGGCGTAAATGCCCGGGGGCATCTGCTTCGGCTGCTTCAGGTAGATTTTGAAAATCGCCTCGATAGTTCTCTTTGCTTTTTCCGACATGCGTACGACCCGGTAGTGATGATACATGTTTTCCAGCAGAAAGCCTTTCAGTTCTTTATGTCCTTTAGCTGTTCCGTCGCTGAATTTTACCAGAATCGGATTTTTTCTGACGTCGGCTAAATCCCGTATTTTAAATTCGGCGATCCGGCGCCGGGTTTCGTTGATTAAATCGGTTGCCAGAAGATCTATCAGGTTGCGCACCGTTTTATACCAGACCAGTTCCGGGTCGCGGCTGATTTCCTTTTCCGCTTTGGTGTAAAGTTTCTTCCATATTTCCACCCGCGAAAGTTCCGCGGCGGTAATCAATCCGGCCTTCAGGCCGTCGTCTACGTCGTGACTGCTGTAGGCGATTTCATCCGCCAGGTTTACGATTTGCGCTTCAAGGGTCGGCGATTCTTCCGGAAAGAATTTTTTCGCTTCCGGCGGAGTGTCATATTCGGAGATGTGTTTGATGATACCTTCGCGGACTTCGTAGGTAAGATTCAAGCCGTCAAAATCCGGGTATCTTTTTTCCAGTTTTTCCACAACCCGAAGACTCTGACGGTTGTGCTCGTATCCGCCGTAATCTTTCATCAAATCTTTTAGAGCCGTTTCGCCGGAGTGGCCGAAAGCGGTATGGCCTAAATCGTGCGCCAGACTTATCGCTTCGGTCAAGTCTTCGTTTAGTTTCAGGGCGCGGGCAATCGTCCGGGCGATTTGGGCTACTTCTATCGTGTGGGTCAGCCGGGTGCGGTAATAATCGCCCTCGTGGATGATGAAAACCTGAGTTTTGTATTCCAGGCGACGGAAAGCGGTGGAATGGATTACGCGGTCCCGGTCCCGCTGGTAGGGAGAACGAAAAGGATGTTCTGCTTCCCTGAACTCCCGTCCCCGGCTTAAGGACGGTTTCATCGCGTACGGCGCTAAAAATTTCTCCTCAACTCCGGTATAGTTCATTTTTTTAAATAATTAAGCGGATTTACCGGTTCGGTACCCTGTCTGATTTCGAAGAAAAGTTTTGGCTTTTCCCGGGTTGAAACCATTTTCCCGATTATACCGTTTTGGGATAGTACTTCTCCCTTGAGTACCGCAATTTCGATATCACCGCCGTAAACGGAATAAAATCCATCCAGATGGTCAACGATTAAAGTGGAAGAATACCCTTTTGTTTCACCGATGAAGAATACCTGGCCGGCCCGGCTCGTTGTTATTGTTTCATTCGGTTTTCCTTCAATGCTAACTTTTTTTTCACGTTCGGCTTCTTCGGCCGTGGAAAGAACTTTTCCGGAAAGCGGCCAGGAAAATACCGGTATTCCGACTGTTCGTTTTGGAACAGGCTTGATGATTAGTGCTGGTTTCGGCGGTCGTCCGGTTCGGGGAGCCGGAGACGGCGGAATATTCTTTATTTTTTTTGCGCGCGGAATCAGTAAACGCTGACCGACTTCAATCGCATCATTTTTCAGGTTGTTGGCGTTTCTGATTACCGATACGGAAGAATTATATGCCTGGCTTATGCGCCAGAGGGTTTCACCTTTTTTCACGGTGTGATAAATTCCGGACGATGTCGTTTCTACGGGATTGAGACTAAATTTAAAACTGCATCCGGAAACAAAGACGGCCAGGATGAAAACGACTATCCACAAACTTCTGATTGTTTTGAAGTTTTTCATCCAGAGCGGGAAAAGGGAGACCGGCCGAAGAGGAAAAAGGGAACCGGCGCCGCTCGGCTTTCACTGCGCCTCGGGCCACGCCTGCGCTAAAGCTTCGGCGGACGCAGTCGGCCATTCGCTGTGATCGTCGCAATCCCTTACTTCGCTCTCTTCGAATCCCTTTTCAGGAATGTTAATAGAGCGGGAAAAGGGATTCGAACCCTCGACTCCGACCTTGGCAAGGTCGTACTCTACCACTGAGTTATTCCCGCAAACTTACCGATTTGGAATAATTATACCCCAAACCTTAGCTTTTTTCAATTGACAAATAGGCGCAACGGAGTAAAATATAACAAGCAAGGCAGCTTATCAAAATAAACCCATTATAAATTATATTTCTAATGGGGTTAAAATGTAAACGCAAGGATTTCAAATTACAAAAGAGCAGGGCAGGCTGTTTATTAAGAAAATCAGGAAAATATGATTAAGAAAAAAAGCGAACGGTCATCTCAAAAATACTCTATCGTATCCGAAAGTTTGCGCCAACAATTTATCATGGCGTTTGCTTTAATGACGGTGATACCGATTTTATGCGTCGGTTATTTTTTGCTTGTATATTTAATACCGAATACTGTAACCAATGAAAACATATTCCTGGTTATATCCTTAAGCCTGTTCCTTTCGTTGTTAGGGTTTACTTTTCTGCATAAAACCGCGAAGGCGATTTCAAAATTACGGAAAATTTTTGAAGGCGTTGCAAAAGGCGACATAATGCAAACATGTGAAATGCACAGCGGGACCGAACTCGATGACATCGCGGAGTACGTAAATCTTATTCTTCAAAAGTTGAGACAATCTCAGCAAGACCTTAAGCAATTTTCCGGACAGTTAGAAGGAAAAGTTGAAGAAAGGACCGCGGAGCTAAAAAAAATACAAAGAGATTTGTTACAGTCCGAAAAACTGGCTGCCCTGGGAAGGTTTTCGTTAGGTATCACGCATGAAGTTAAAAATCCGTTGGGAATTGTTCTCGGGGGAATGGAGTTCCTGGAAATAAAATTATCCGGAGCCGACCAGGAAGTTAAGACAGCCATAGAAAAGATTAAAGAGGCAGTATTAAGGGCCGATACGATCATCGGTAACCTCCTGAAATTTGCCAGACCATCCGAACTTAAGACCGAAAAGGTAAAACTCGAAGATTTAATAAACGCAACCCTCTCTTTATTTAAATACCGGACATCTTCAAGCAACATCGAGATTATAACTGAATTTGCCGGAGAAGATATCTGCAGCGAGGTGGACAAAGGCCAGATGCAGCAGGTTTTTTTCAATATCCTGGCGAATGCCGTTGACGCGATGCCTAACGGCGGAAAAATCACGATTAAAATCCATAAAATAACGCCTTTAAAATTTTTCGTGGATAATCCCCGGGGCGTAATTGAAATTACGGATACGGGCGAAGGTATCTCAAAAGACGATTTACCAAAAATATTTGAGCCGTTTTTTACGACGAAGAGAGACAAGAAAGGAACCGGCTTGGGTTTAAGTATGACGAATATGATCATAAATAACCATAAAGGGAATTTGACGGTAGAAAGCGAATTGGGCAAAGGTACTACTTTCAAAATATTTTTACCGATTACGGGAGGAACCGATGAAAAAAATCTTAATTATTGATGACGAAGAAGACTTTTGCTATTTCACCAAGAAAAGCCTGGAAGCGACCGGGAATTTTGAAGTATCGGTATGCAATGACAGCCGAGAAGCTATGAATGAGGTTAGGAAGGTACGGCCTGATTTAGTTCTGCTCGACATACTGATGCCGCGAAAAGACGGCACCGCCATAGCCACAGAGCTTAAAGAGAGCAAGGACACAAAAGACATCCCATTTGTTTTTTTAACCGCCCTGGTCAGCGAACAGGAGACAGAAAAACATAAAAACGTTATTGGAGAGGCGCATTTTGTCAGCAAGCCGGTCAAATTGCAGGAACTAATAAGTATAATAAACAAACTGACTTAACAACTTAGTGAATGGTGAATCGTATCGTCGCAATCCCTGATTACTGCTTTAATAGGTTTCGGGCGGCTCACCTTCTCGCCGCCCCTGCCAGGCGAATGCTCCTTATTTGTCGCATCGGCAGTGCTCTCTTCAACTCCCTTACTTTTAGAAAGTAGTGCGAGGGGGGGGAGTTGGCGCCCTCGGCTTTCGATACGCCTCGGGTCGGCCCCCCGCTGGCAACGCTACCTATTCGTCGCGTTGCCTGACTTCGCTCCGTTCAACTCCCTTACTTTTAGAAAGTAGTGCGAGGGGGGGGAGTTGAACCCCCATGGAATTACCCACCAGATCCTAAGTCTGGCGCGTCTGCCAGTTCCGCCACCCTCGCGTTATCTGCCATCTATTATACCGCAAGGGCAGTTCACTTCACCACTACTAAATAAATATTTATTTTTAGGTGAAGTTTGCTGTTGTTTTTTCAAACGAGGTTTATTTTATCTTTTCCTGCGGTTTGCTTTTGTACTTTTTTAAGCGAGGATTGTCTCTTTTGCAACACTTCGCGGAGTGACAGTAACAAAACAAGCAGTACGGAGGCTGGAGTATCCGGGGCTCGCCTTGAATTGCAGGCGAGAACACGGAGAGGCTCAAGCCGGAGTTGCGTAGTTTTGTCTGACACGTAGGGTGTGTAGCAAAAGAGACATCTGAGCGCTGTACGCCGTGAAGGAGGAATCGGCGCCCTCGGCTTTCGATACGCCTCGGGTCGGCCCCCCGCTGGTATTGCTCCTTAATCGGTCACAATACCTTACTTCGCTCCTATCGATTCCTTCACTGTAGACTTACAGGTAGCAGTACGCCGTGAAGGAATCGAACCTTCAACCTGCTGATTAAGAGTCAGCTGCTCTGCCGATTGAGCTAACGGCGCGTGAACTATATTGGCTGTAATTTTATCCTAATTCCGTCTAAACGGTCAAATTTTAACCGTAACAAAAGTTAATTTGACCGGTTCGGTTTTTTCAGGTAAAATATTTTAAAAAATGGAAAAATTAGGCAAAAGACTTTCCCGGCCGGTTGAAAATAAAAGAATAATTCTTAATATTATCCGCGAGCACCCTATCAGCCGCGTCGGCTTGCGTAATATCACCGGGTTAAGGTTGGCTTCAATTACTTGCGCGGTTCGCCAGTTAATCAAAGAAAACTTAATATATGAGACCATAAAGGTTAAACAGAAACTCGGAAAGGCAGGCCGTAATCGGGTGTTACTCGAATTGAAACCAAAATCCCGGTATGCAATCGGTGTTGATCTGATGGATGAGTTCTTTGGATTTTTGGCTCTTGATTTAACCGGGAACCAAGTCGGGATAAAAAAGATACCGTGTAATACAAGCTTGGGCAAGGATGAAATTCTGAAAAAATTAGTTGAGGCAGCGTCACGATTTGTCCGCGAAAATTCCATTTCCTGGAAAGATGTTGTCGGTCTTAGTTTTGTCGATCCGGGAGTGGTTGACGTGAGAAACGGAATCTCTCTTTTTTCATCTCTTATTCCTGCCTGGAAAAATGTACCCACCCGTCAGTTTCTCGAAAAAGAAATTAAGGTTAAGGTGCATCTTATGGGAAGTTCCCAGGCAATGGGTTTGGCTGAAAGTATTAAAGGTGTCGGAAAAGGTTACAGCGATTTTTTGCGTGTAGAATACGGCGAAGGAATTGCCTGCGGAATTGTCAGCGGGGGTAAACTGATAAGAGGTTCTCTGGAGATGGCCGGAGAATTAGGCCACTTTCATTTTTTGAAAGACCAGACCCCTTGTCATTGTGGCGGCACAGGTTGCCTGGAGGCAATCTGTGCGCTTCCGGTTCTGGCGCGAAAGGCGAGAACGCTTCTTGAATCCGGCGCAAGTTCGTCTTTGTTGGAAAGGGCCGGCGGAAAACCGGAAAAGACAACCGGGTTAATGGTTTTAGACGGTTTTAAAGATAATGACCGTTTCTGTCAGCAAATTTTGGAAGAAGCCGTTCCATATTTGGCCGCAGCCATATCTAACGCCGTAAATATTTTTAATCCTCGGTTGGTTATTCTGGATAAGAATTTTGCCCGCGCCGGCGATCATTTTCTGGAACATCTGAAACGTATTATCAGGAGGAAAATTTTGCTAAGAGGGAAGTATCTGAAATTCGCGGTTTCGGAATTGGGAAAAGAGGCGGGTACGCTCGGCGGAGCTATTTTCGCGTTAGAACATTTTTTTGCTGATTATTCCGATAATTAAAGATATGCCGCGGAAGAGTACGAAGCGGGGAGGGAAAGAAAACTTAAAAAAAGTTAATAATCTTTAAGCAATTCTCCGCGCGTTCCGCGGTTAAATTTTGACAATATTTAAATAGGAGATTATGAGATGAAAGGGAAACCTTTATTGATGGAGGAGATGACGGTCAAAGAGGTCGGGGAGGCAATAAAAGCGAGGAAGGTGGTTTTGCTTCCGCTGGGTATCTGCGAACAGCATGGTTTTCACCTGCCGTTATCAACCGATAGCCACAACGCTTTTGAAATATGCCGCGGCGCTTCAATCTTAACCGGCGCGTTGGTGGCGCCGATTCTCAACTATGCCTTTTCCGGCGGAACCCTCCCGGGCACTATTAACATAAGTCCGCCGGTGGTGTCGCTGCTTGTTTCCGAAATCCTAACTTCTTTGAGCCAGCAAGGGTTCAAGAAGATAATTTTGGTGCCTGGTCACGCCGGAACGGAGAACGAGAGAGCGATTGAAGATGGTGTCGATACATTTTTAAGAAAGCGGCTTCCGGATAAGAGCATAGTTGTATCCCTGTTCCGTTTCTGGAAGGATTCCGATGTTTTTAAAAAGGCTTTTGCTGAAAAGGATTTTCACGCCGGTTACGTGGAAACTTCTTTGATGCTTTACTGGTATCCGGAATTGGTTAAAAAACCGGTTTTAGACAAACCGGAAATTGTAAAAATGATGAGCAGGGACCAGGATGCTTACCAGGTTAAAGAAAAACCGGTCGAGATAGAATCAGTCTTTCCTTACGTCAGTCAGCATCCGGAAATAAAGGTCGGGGTGATGGGTTTCCCGGAGCGAGCCAGCCGTAAATTAGGAGAAAAAGTTTGCAAAGAAGCGGTATTGATGCTGGCCGGCTTGATCAACCGTCTGTGATTTCTTCGTAATTCCGCGGTGGAGTTGACAGAAACAACAAAAATGCGGTTTAATTATATACAATATTATGTACGATTTCGTAAATAATTCTGATTAACGGAGGCGCATCATGTCGGAAAAAGAGAAAAAGGCTTTGTATACCGGAAGCGATACTGAAGGCGGCATAACTTCCGGTTACCAGATGAATGACGGCGTGCCCTTAAAAGTATCCTATTCGTTCTTCGGCTCAATCTATGATGAAGACGAACAACAGATGGTTCTTAAGGCGATGAAACAGGATTCCCTGACCATGGGACCGCAGGTGCAGTTATTCCAGAAAGAGTTTGCCGCGATTCATGGAGTTAAACACGCTTTTGCCGTAACCAATTGCACAACGGCGATGCACGTGGCAACTCAGGCGTTCGGTATCAAGGAAGGCGATGAGGTGATAGTTACGCCCAATACCTTCATTGCCACTTCGCTGGTTTTGCTCAAAGAGAAGGCAAGGCCGGTGTACGCGGACATCGATCCGCGTACTTTCAACATTGATCCGGTCCAGATTGCAAAAAAGATTACTTCTCGCACCAAGGCAATCTATGTGGTTCATTACGGCGGTCAGATGTGCGATATGGACCCGATTATGGAGATTGCCCGAAAACACAAACTCTACGTTTTGGAGGACTGCGCCCACACGGTCGGCGCGGATTATAAAGGCAGGAAAGCCGGTTCCGTCGGAGACATCGGCGCCTTCAGTTTCCATTCGTTGAAGAACATTACTACTTTGGGCGAAGGCGGCATGATTACCACAAACCGGGATGATATGGCGGATGCTATCGGTAAATTGCGTTGTATGTCCATCAGCCATTGGCCGCCCCAACAGACGGTTTTTACCTTCGGAGATACCACGCTTACCAAGACCGGAATCACCGATTATTGGATTCCTTCTCACTTTGACGTGGATGATACCAACGGTAATTTCGGTAATAACTACCGGATGAACGAACCTCAAGCCGCCTGCGGAAGGGCCCAGTTACGAAAACTTAAAATGCTCAGCGAAAAGCGCCGGGAAAACGGACGCTATCTGAACGAGGGTTTGAAGGGCATCAAGGGAATTACCCCGGTTTACGAAGACCCCAATTGTTATCACGTCTATCACCTATACACGCTTTGCGTGGAAGAAAAAGAACTGGGCGCCGGCCGCGATGAATTTATGCGGATTCTCTACAAAGAAGAAGGAATTCAGGGGATACTCCATTATCAGCCGACTTATGATTTTACGGCTTTAAAGAAACTCGGTTACGGAAAAGAACGTTGTCTAAACGCCGACAAGTTTTTTTACCGTCGGGAATTGAACCTGCCGATGCATCCGCGGCTGACCAAGAGTGATCTTGACGCGGTAATCGCGGGTGTCAGGAACGCAGCCGGGAAGGTTTGCCGATAGCCTGATTTAGAATTACCCCTTC
The DNA here is from genome assembly GCA_041653615.1 of Candidatus Ratteibacteria bacterium. Classification (GTDB taxonomy): domain Bacteria; phylum Ratteibacteria; class UBA8468; order MWAK01; family MWAK01; genus JAHJUB01. The sequence goes on along the minus strand of JBAZEZ010000018.1, from coordinate 777 downwards.
TTCCCCCTTTTGGCTAAGGGGACGGGAGGGGTAATTTTTTTGGGTTTACTTTGACAATTTACTTGACAAATTGTCAAACAAAATGTAAGATTATTAGTATGAGCATGGAAGACCTGTTTCTCTCTTTTGAGAAACGAAAGAAACTGAATCAGGAAAACAAACGGGGGATCGCCCGGAAAGTTTTGGAGTTAATTTCAACCGGAGATGAAATATTTCTCGGAGCCGGCACTTCGGTGGCTTGCCTCGGAGAGGAGTTGGCGAAACCGGGTAAGCAGTTTATGCTTAAAATTTGGACCAACAACCTTTTTATCGTCAACCTGTGGTTGAAGGAACACAATCAGATATTTTCCGAAAATTTTGTGGGTATTACCGCCGGGGAGATTTCACGTAAAAATCTTTCGGTGGTTAACGTGGTGGCGCCGTTTTCGCAGATTGAAAAAGCAATTATCGGAACGCCGGGAATTTCGGCCCGGGGTTTGAGCGCCGACGACATGGACACTGTCCAGCAGATCGAATTTTTGATTAAACGCGTCAGCCGGGTGATTATTCTGGCGGATAGTTCTAAAATCGGTCGGGAATGCACTTATCCTACCAGAAGCATGCGCATGATAAAACTGGATATTAAAAAAGGAAAGAAGTACATCCTGGTTACGGACCGGAATAACGATGTCAAGCCCGGAGTGACCGATACTATTTCCAAACTTCAGGATTTCGGTTTTCAGGTTATCAGGGAGGGATAGCATGTGCGGAATTTTTGGTTACATCGGTTCGAAAAAA
>JBAZEZ010000017.1:0-39125 GCA_041653615.1 Candidatus Ratteibacteria bacterium | reverse complement strand
TAGATGACTGGATACATAAATCCAACGATACAATCCGGTTTAACCGGTTTAAGAATAATTTATGTAAACTACGTTTTTGAAAGGGACGAGTTACGCGATTTGACACAGTCCTTTCATAGATGACAAACGAAACGGGAGGGGACAAAGCCCCTCCCCTACATTAACTGCGCCGAGCAAGCTCGGCAACTACAGTTTCGGATTGGATTCCCGATAGAAACATTCGGGAATAACGAAAATTATGTTCCGGAGGAAAGGCGGCTGGCTAAGAAAGCGGGCAAATCAGCATCAATAATCTTTTTCTGGGTCAAGCGGAAGTCATAACTGACGCGGCGAATAGCAGCGGTCTTCGCGTCCGGGTCAAAAACGCAGTAAGCGGCCCGCGGGTCCCCGTCCCGGGGCTGTCCCACCGAACCAACATTGATTAGATACCTGGCTCCCGACTCAAGTTTTACCTCCCGGTCAATCGGCAGGAAAGAAAATCGGTTATCTTTCAAACAGTATACTCCGGGTACGTGGGTGTGGCCGAAAAAACAGACCTGTCCATTTTCCAAGCAACGCAGGTTTGCCTCCAAATCTTCATCGCTGTTAAGATAATGCCACCTTTCCGGTTCAAAAGGACTGGAGTGGACCAAAATTATGTTGCCCTGACGTAAACTGCGAGATTCTTCGCTGTGCTCAGAATGACACGACATCGTTCGGGTCGGGGGAAAAGCGCGAATCTGCTTCCAATCCTCTCCGAAAATATGTTCGGTTGTCCAAAAAACCGCTTTGCGCGCCTCGGGGTTAAAGACCGCGGTCATACCCGGATGCAAGACCGCCATTTCATTGTTGCCCATCACGGTAATCGGACTGTGATGACGCATGACCTCAAGACACTCGGACGGATTGGGTCCGTAACCGATAATGTCGCCCAGGCAATAAGTAATTTCACCTTCTTTCTCCGCGGCCGAAATGACGCTGGTAAGGGCTTCAAGATTGGCGTGGATGTCGGAAAGGATAATTTGTTTCATTTAGAAAGACGGGAGGGGACTTCACCCCTTTCCAGAGCATTGGAAAGGGAACCCGCCTCCCCTACATTAACTGCGCCGAGCAAGCTCGGCAACTACAATTTCGGATTGGATTCCCGATAGAAACATTCGGGAATGACAGCACTTAATTGTGTTATTGTTTAATAATTCGGAAAAGAGTGGGAACGAAATCCGGGAAGGAGATGGCGATACATTCGGGATTCTTAATGGTGGTTTCACCCGCGGCGGCAAGCCCGGCAACGGCCAGGGACATCGCAATCCGGTGGTCAAAATGAGAACCAACTCCGGCGCCTTTCAATCGCTGCGGTCCGGAAATCAGGAAGCCGTCTTCCCGCTCCTCTATCTCGGCGCCCATCTTGCGCAACTCCGTAACAATCGCCTTGATGCGGTCACTCTCCTTCACCCGTAATTCGCCGGCGTCTTTAACCTCGGTCAAACCTTTCGCGAAAAGGGCAACAACTGCCAGAATTGGTATTTCGTCAATCAGGTTTGGAATGAGGGAACCGGAAACGGTGATACCTTTTAGTTCCCCGCCGCCTTTAACTACTATGTCGCCAATCGGCTCTCCGTTCTCTTCCCGCTGATTTTCGATTGAAATACGGGCGCCCATTTTCTTTAAAATATCCAAAAAAGCGATGCGGGTGGGATTGAAACCGACGCCCCGGATGAATATTTCGGACTCCGGAACAATTGCGGCGGCGGCCAGAAAAAAAGCGGCGGCGGAAAAATCGCCGGGGATTTTAAGGCGGCGGCCGGAAAGGCGCTGACCGCCGAGGATGGAGATGGTATTGTCCCCCTCACCTTTGTTCTCTCCCCCATGGGGAGAGGAAATTTTTACAGGCGACTCTGAAAGGGTCGCGCTACATTTTGGTGTGGTATTAGTTTTTAAAGAAACGCCGAAATAGATAAGCATCCGTTCGGTGTGGTCCCGGCTCAACGCCGGCTCAATAATAGTGGTGCTTCCTTCGGCCAGCAGACCGGCCAGAAGCAGGCAGCTCTTAACCTGGGCGCTCGCCATCGGCATACGGTACCTGATTCCGGAAAGAGGACTACCGGTAATGGCCAAGGGCGGAAAATCTCCTTCGCGAGCGGAAATCTTGGCGCCCATCTGCCGTAAGGGTTCGGCAACCCGGCGCATCGGACGATTCCGCAATGAATCGTCTCCGGTCAACCGGGTAGCAAAAGGAAGGCCGGCCGCGATTCCGGAAAGAAGCCGCATTGTGGTGCCGGAATTTCCGCAGTCAATCCCCTGGCGCACTTCCCGGAATCCGGTTGGCCCCCTACCGTCAACACTAACCCGGGTACCTTCCTTTTTCACTTCTACACCGAGGGAAAGTAGCGCCCGCAAAGTGCTGCGGCAATCCTCACCATCCTGAAGACCATCAATCAGTGAGACGCCTTCCGCCAAACCGGAAATAAGGAGAGCCCGGTGCGAAATGGATTTATCGCCGGGCAGGTTTATTTCACCTTTTAAGCAACGGGCCGGTTTAATGATAAGGTCGGACATACCCCCCTCATTAGCGACCCTGAAAGGGTCGCGCTACAAGATTCTTCGCTACGCTCAGAATGACACCTGTTACAGTTGACAGCCAAGAGCGGAGGCCATCGCCCGGATGGAAACCATCAATTTATTAAAATCTTCAAAGTTAAGGGACTGAAAACCGTCGGAAAAGGCCGCCTCCGGTTTCGGGTGCACCTCAATCATTACACCATTGCTGCCGGCCGCCAGGGCGGCCTTGGACATCGGCATAATCAGGCTGCGCCGTCCGGTACCGTGGCTGGGGTCAACCACAATCGGCAGATGACTCAATTCTTTCACCAACGGAACGGCGGACAGGTCAAGCGTAAAACGGGTTGCGTCCTCAAAAGTGCGGATGCCGCGCTCGCAGAGAATAACGTTGTAATTTCCCTGCGATAAAATATATTCGGCGGACATTAAAAATTCCTCAATCTTAGCGGACATTCCCCTTTTCAGGAGAATCGGCTTCTGGGCGCGGCCCAACTCTTTCAACAGGTCAAAGTTCTGCATGTTGCGGGCACCCACCTGAATAATGTCGGCATACCGGGAAACCAATTCCGTCTGCCTGGTGTCCATCACTTCGGTTACGGTGGGCATCTTCAGTTCCCGACCGATTTCCGCCAGATACTTCAAGCCCTCTTCTCCCAAACCCTGGAAAGAATAAGGCGAGGTACGGGGCTTAAAAGCACCTCCCCTTAACATCTTCGCGCCGGCCTTACGCGCCGCCTGCGCGGTCTGATAAAGTTGTTCCCGGTTTTCAATGGAACAGGGTCCGGCTATCACTACAAAAGAATCTCCGCCGATAGCAACATCGCCCACCCTGACTACCGTATCTTCTTTTTTGAAATCACGGCTGACCAGTTTATACGGTTTAGAGATAGGCGTCACCGATTCCACGATGAATATCGCGTCAAAAACCTCGCGGTGTAAAATGGCATTTTCCCCGATGACGCCGATTACGGTGCGCTCCTTTCCGGAGGAAACGTGCGGGGTGAAGCCCAGTTCTTTAATCTTGCTTAATACTTCCTGGACACCCTCCTGGGTTGTTCCGGGCCTCAAAGTCAAAATCATTTGTTCTCCTCCTTTTCGGAAAGACCTGCGATTCCTTTGTAGATTATCAAAACTATAATTGAAACTGCCATGTAATTCAAAATCCGGGGATGGCCGGAGAAGAAAAACGGCAGCGGAAGATTAAACAGAAAAACCCTCCAGGCCAGAAAAATCAACAGGAAATGGACGCACTGGTCGGATACATTAAGTATTTTCTTGTTAATTCCCGGCCGTCTTTTTTTTAACCGGATTTTCGACTTATCAACCGCAAAATGCGAAATCGCCAGAACCGTTACAACCGCGATTGCTTTTCCGCTCCGATACGGAAAAAATAGCAGGAAAGCGAATAACCATATCAGAAATATATGAAACAGAAAATAGGAATTTTCTCTCCGCTTCCGGTAAACAAACCTCTTTGATTGACAAAGATAATCGGCGCAGATGTGGCTGAAGAGAAGCAGGTAGAGCGGAAGAACATGGCCGGCCGGAAAAGAAAGGGGTTGCTCAACAATTAAATTGCCTATTTGGAGTCCCGGATTTGAGGTTAGTGCCAGGCGCAACGACGAAACCATACCCTCTGTGGTATGGAGAAGAGGAGCAACGCCGCAATAACCCAAAGACGGGACTCCCTGAAAAGCCAGATGCTTTTGGGCTGCGACTGTGTCGCTCATTGCTTGCATAGTATAACTATGCAACCTTCTTCGCTCCTTGTCTCGCTCCAAAATCATTTCTGACAAATAGGCAATTTAATTGTTGAGCAACCCCTAAGGCTCATCCGCAACCGGGTAAGAACCCAAAATCTTCAAAAAGAGGCAGAGTTGTTCCAGTTCGGCTAGGGCCGTCTTTACCGCCGCATCCTCACGGTAGCCCAGGAAATCCACGAAAAATACATATTCCCAGGCGCGGCGCTTGGTGGGCCGGGACTCAATCTTAGTCAAGTTTAAACCATTCTGCCGAAAAGGAATCAGCATATCGTGCAGCGCGCCGACCCGGTCCTTGACGGAAAAAAGAATGCTGGTGCGGTCCCGGCCGCTCTTCTCCGCGTAGTGCCGGCCGATAACCAGAAAACGGGTGAAATTACTGCTGTGGTCCTGGATATCCCGTTCCAGAATAGGTACCCCGTAAAGCATGGAGGCGATTTCGGAAGCGACAGCGGCCGTATTCTTCTTTTTTACCGCAATCATGGCGGCTGCCGCGGTGCTGTCGGCTTCGCGCAGCGTCACGCCGGGAAGGTGTTCCTCCAGCCAATTCTGGCACTGCGCCAGGGGCTGGGAATAGGAATAAACTTCTTTAATCTCCTTCAGGGAACTGTAGCTAAGCAGATGGTGCCGAATCGGGAGCAACACTTCGTTCACAATCTTCAGGTCAGAATCAAGAAACATGTCCAGGGTATGGTTCACCACGCCTTCGTTTGAATTTTCAACCGGTACCAAACCGTAATCAGCCTGCCCCTTTTCCACGCAACTAAATACGGAACTGATAACTTTTTGAGAAATATACCGCGCCTGGCTCCCAAAGGTCTTAAGGGCCGCCTGATGGGTAAAAGTGGCCTCCGGGCCGAAATAAGCGATGCGCAAAGGAAATTCCAAAAAACGGCAGGAATTGAAAATCTCCTGGAAGATAACAGAAACCGCTTCTCCGGAAAGCCGGCTTTTGTTTTCCTTTTTAAGCCGTTCCAGAATCTTCTTTTCCCGGGCCGGGTCATAAATCGGCTTTCCGTCTTCTTTTTTAATCGCGCCGATCTTAAGTATCTCCGCTACCCGCCGCTGAAGCAGAGCGAGAACTTCTCCGTCGATACAGTCGATTTTACCGCGAATCTTCTCAATATCTTTATCCGTATCCATAAGTAAGGAAATTATAATGCAGAGAGGGAGAAATAGTCAATACAACAAGGTGAGCAAAAATTGTAGGGGCGGGGTTACATCCCCGCCCACGGGAGGGGACACAGCCCCTCCCTTCCAACGCAGCCAACGATGCTATATGAATGAAGGCGAATCGGCATTACCAGTAGATGAAACGGGTGAAAAGTTCCCGTTCGTCCGGTAAGAGCTTGTTCACGTCGCGGACAATATACCGGTTTTCAAAAATATCAAACAATACCTTACCGTCTTTGCCGTAATTCTGGGCGCGGTCGCCCCGCCAGTACATCTCAAACTGTCGGGGGCCGTGGTCAGTCTCGACGTCAAACATCAGCAGGCCGTGGCGGAGTTCAATCTTAAAAATTCGCGAAATTTCAAATTCAAAATAATAATTGGCAAGACTGGCGGCGATTAAGCGGCGGACTTCGGCCGGAAATTCAGACGGGTCGCGGACAACGCCGATTTCCCGCTCTTCCCCGCTTTTATCAATATAACGCAACGAAACATACTGATGCGGGCAGGTAACCGGAAAACAGAGCGCGGCGAAAACTCCCCGATAGGTAGGTTCCGCCTTTCCCGGGCCGGATTTCAAAACCACGTATAGGAAATTATCGAAACCCATAATAATCTCAACCCGGCCCAGGGTCAGAAAATTAACGCCCACACCTTCAATCTTAAGCGCGATGGGTTTGTTATCAATTTCCATATTATTTAATCCAACTCCAGGCTGGCCAGTTCGGTTTGAATCTTGACCAGTTTATAATAAACACCCTGCCGCTCCATCAATTCTTCGTGGGTACCGAACTCAGCCAGTCGGCCGGAATCAATAACGTAGATACGGTCGGCATCCTTCAACGTGGAGAGCCGATGCGCAATGGATATGACCGTCCGGCCTTCACCGATAATCCGCAGCGCCCGCTGAATTTCCTGCTCACTTTCCGTATCCACGCTGGAAGTGGCCTCATCTAAAATCAAAATCCGGGGATTAAACAAAAGCGCCCGGCCGATAGACAATCGCTGCTTTTCACCGCCGGAAAGACCGGCGCCCCGCTCGCCCAACTGGGTGTCGTAACCTTCCGGAAGTTTCATGATAAAATCGTGACAATTCGCGGCCCGGGAAGCGTTAAGAATATCTTCCCAGGTGGCGTCGGGCATTCCGTAAGCGATGTTATCTTTAATTGAACCCCGGAAAAGAAAAGGCTCCTGGAGAACCAGACCGATATGCTGCAGGATTTCCGGCCGCTTGAAACGCCGTATTGAAACGCCGTCAATCTTAATTTCGCCCCGCTGAATTTCGTAAAAGCGGCAGAGCAGGTTGACGAGCGTGGTCTTACCCGAACCGCTCCGGCCCACGATACCGATTTTCTCGCCGGCTTCAATCTTCAGGGAAACACCCTTGATAACCGGATTGTACGGGTCGTAACCGAACCAGACGTCATCCATCTCAATCGCGCCGGAAATATACGGGCAGTCGATGGCGTCCGGGTCGTCCTGGACTTCAGACGGCATGTCTAAAATTTCAAAAATGCGCTGACTGGCCGTGGCAAACTGCGTCACCCAGTTGGAGAACATCGCCAGACTTCCCAACGGCGCGTAGAACATTGCAATGTAGCCCAAAAACGCCATCAGCGTTCCCAGGGTTATACCGGTACCGTTCAGCACGTCGCGGCCGCCCACGAACCAGACGATTAAACCGCCCAGCCCGAAGACATAGGCCATTAAAGGCGAAAAAATACCGACTTTGGTATCCACCTTAATGCGCGTCTCGCGCACGTAATCGGCCGCCTTGAAAAACCGCCCGGTTTCCCGCTTCTCCTGTCCGAATACCTTCACCAGCCGGATGCCGGAAAGGACTCCATTGAGCATGGAACCGAGCTTGGAGTTGCTGTCCCAGTATTTGTAATAATTGGGGTAGATGCGTTTCCAGAAAAATAGGGTGCCGATAAAAACGAAGGGAATGGGAATAAGGACCAGAATCGCCAGTTTGGCGTTCATGGAAAAGAGCATAACGCCGATGGCAATTGTCAAAAAAACGTTCACCAGGAATCCCTGTGTCACCTGAATCACGAAACCGTGCATAACTTCCACGTCGTTGGTAATGCGGCTCATCAGATGGCCCACCGAAACCCGGTCATAGTACGCCACCGACATCTCCTGCAGCTTCTGAAACAGCCGTTTGCGGATGTCGTTGGTGACGCCGGTCCCGACCTTGGGCGCCAACCAGTTAATAACAATATCAATGCCGCGACGCAGAAGCGCGGCTCCGGCCAGAGTGGCCACCAGAAAAAAAAGCCAGTCGGCGTGCTGACGGGTCGTCAAAACGTCGTCCACCAGAACTTTAGTAAGGCGCGGCGGCAGCATGTCCAGGGCAATCCCGACCATCATCAGAAGGAAAAGTCCCAGCATTGTCCAGCGGTACGGCGCCAGCATGGAAAACATCTGGCTGAAAGCGGCTTTGCGCTGAACGCAGTGGGCGCAAGGCGCGCCGATTGCCGGCAGGATTAAACCGCACTTGGAACAAAAACGCGGGTCCGGAAGAAAAAGCGCGTCCTGCTGAATCGGCAACCCCTCTTTCAAGCGCTTCAGCTGTACCAGAACACGTTGAAAACGTTCCCGGTTTTCGTTAGTGAAACGGACCAGTTCGACGGGCGTGGCTTTCAGGAAAAGGCGTAAAGAAGTGGAACCGATTGAGGGGTGAATATCAAAATCACTGATTGCTTTGTAATCGTAAGGGCCCTTAACCGGCATTTCAGGAACCGCCGGAGCAACGACAAGATGGCTCGAGGTAGCCAACAGCCAGACCGGCAGGATATGACCGAACGAGTCAAGGTCTGCTTCGGCCGCCAGCAGAATCGGCTCACCGTGAAGAACTACATCCTCCAACCGTTCCCGGATTAGTTGAGGAATGCAATCGGTTGAAGCCAGAATTAAAGGGGTTGGCATAACCCCGGACGGCTCTTTCATCGATTATCCGTAAGAATCACAACGTCCGCGGAAGAACCGGGCACCAGGAAAAAACGGCTCTTTTCAACCAGCACCTTAACCAGCACATAGGTAACCTGACCCTGCTGACCTTGGGGTCGGGCGTAAGTTCCTTTTTGAACCACTTTTCCCTCCCCGGCGCCGGAAAGGCGCTGGGAAAAACTGCGGGGATAAATCAACGCCTTCTGCCCGATTTGTATCTTAGGCAAATCGTCCGTTGAAACCTTAACCATCAGAACCATTTCCCGGTCAGGCGCAAGAGCAAAAAGAAGGTCCCCGTTTTTTACGTGTTCACCCAGTTCTTTGTCCTGACGAAAGATTTGACCGTCCCGGGGCGCGAAAATAGCCAAGCGGCCGACCTGGTCCCTGGCCGCCTGAAGCATCGCTCTTTTTTGTGAATACTCCGATTGCCTCTGGCCCAGGGTACCTTTCTCAAGCACAATCTCCCTTTCCGTGGATTCAATCTCCCTTGATAACTGTTGTTCTTTAATGCTCCGCTGGTCCTGAAGCGTTACCCGCTGCGCTTTGGCTATGGCGCTGTTTGCGCGCGCCACTTCCATCCTGGTCACCACGTCCTCATACTCCACCTGGCTGGTCGCTTCCTGCTGGTACAACTTGCGCGCTCTTTCTTCATCTTTGACCGCTTGTTTGTATTCAGCCTCAGCGGCCAGAATTTTTTCTTGAGCCGCTTGAATTTCAGATTCACCCTTACGGAAAATTTCCGCCTCCCGGCGCAACCGGTTCAGATTATCGGAAAGCATGGCTATTCTTTCCCGCGCTTTTTTCGGTTCTTTCTGAAGACCGGCGAGATCAAACTTTTCCACCCCTACGTCCTGGTAAGGCCCGGCATTATCCGGACGGATTTTAGCAAGCAGTTCTCCTTTCTTTACCATCTGCCCTTCCGCGACAGAAACCAGTTCCAGGGTACCCTCAACCGGAGCGCTGATATACACGGGATTATTGGATTCCACCGTGCCGACAGCCTTAACTCTGTTTGTGAAACGAAAAGAGAGCGTGATAATAATCACAATTCCGACCAGAATCCAAAACAGTAAAAAAAGCGCCTTTCGTCCGTGGCGGTCCCACCAGGTAGTCGACTTAAACTCCACTCCTGCCTTCTCTCCGCGCGTGGAACTGGAACCATCGACAGACCAGTCCGGTTTTCCGTCGTCCTTCTCTTCCTGCCACTTAAATTTTGCGCACATGGCGATATGCCTCCTGAGGGATTAATCGCGGGATTAACAAAGACGGGTGGTGGGGATTGTCCAATTTAGCTTTTCGGTCAAAATTGTTTCAAACTCCCTGATTAAAAAAGACTCATAGGTACCGGCGTAGGCACCGGACAAAAAACGATTAACAGACTCATCGAAAAACCGTTTCCAGGATAATGATTCCCGCCCCGGATTAATCGGAAAAAAAAGGCCGCCAAACTCTTTCATCGCTTTCAAGTCACCGAGAGCGTCACCAATCATTAATACCCGGTCCGGCGCGTATTCACCGACGCGAAAAATCCGCAGTTGTTCCTGCTTGCTGCCAAATTCCTGGCCGGCGATTGAATCCGCCAACTGGTCCAAACCGGATTCCCGCCACTCGGAAATAAGGGTTTCGGTGGGCGTCGCCGATACCACCACCAAATCAGAAGCGGCACGCAACTTTTCCAAACTTTCCCGAACAAACGGAAAGGACGGAATTTTCCGGCACCGCTCCGCTATTCGCTTGTTGACCGACCGGCTCCAGTCCAGAACATCATTAAGTTCCGGGTGCTCCGCCGCGTATTCAATCAACGCTTCGTTGCTAATCGGCAGGCCGGACCGGAGAAAACCACCCAGGTCTTCAGTCGGCCGGATAACCGCGCCTTCCGCTTTCACCTCCGGCATATCCCGGAGATAATCAAAAACCATTTTCAAGGCAAGAAAACGGTTGGTCCCTCGATGGGCCGAATGGAGATTGACCCATTCCGCAACCATCCGCACCTCTTTTTCAATCTTCCAGAGGTCCCATCGGTCCATGATTGCCGGATGGATGCACTCCTTCTGTTTAATATCCATCGTCGGAAAAACCGAACCGTCCGAATCCACCGCCACCAAAAATTCTTTCTTCCTTTTAAAATTCATCCCCGGCGCTATATCCTGTAATGCTTCGGGTGTCTGGTTCGAAAAACTTCGCGAAGTGACGGAAACAAAACAAGCAAAACGAGGGAATGAGTATCCGGGGCTCGCCTTGTTTTGTAGGCGAGAACACGGAGAGGCTCGTTTCTGAGTTGCGTAGTTTTGTCCGGCACGCAGAGCGTTTTAGGAAACAGATACCCAAAGCTTCTATTTTTTATTAACCCAACTATGCGTCGGGTCCTCGTACACGCGCATCACTCGTTTCGGCCCGGCAAGCGCCCACAAATAATATACTTCGTAACCGGCCGCGGCCACCACCGGATGGTACCCCTTGGGAATCGACACCAAATCGTTATGCCGAATCACAATCGGCTGATCTATGCTCCCGTCTTCGGTATAGATACGCATCAAGCCAAAACCACTTTCCGGCCGAAACCGGAAAAAATAAACCTCTTCCAGAAGACTTTCTTCCGGCATCCGGTCCCGGTCGTGCTTGTGCGGCGGATAACTGCTCCAGTTTCCGGTTTCGCCGATTGTTTCCCCGACGATCAATCGGGCCGCGGGGCTCTTCATGCCGACCACATCGTTTACCAAACGGCTGAAGTTAGAGCCACCTCTCTTATCCGTGTAAACTTTTTCTTCCTTTATAAAATAAGAAGGCAGAACCTGCGAAACCGGCGAGCGGAATATGGCTGCATCCAGAACTGTTTCCGCGGTAACCGAAAAAAGAGTTCCGGAACCAAGATAAGCGCCTTCCGGCTTTCCGCTGAAAACATCCCGGCGCGAACCCAGCGTTTCAGCCGTCAAACCGGAGATTTCCACCCGGCCCCGCCCGGAAAGAACCGTTAAAACTCCTTCCTTGTTTTCCAGTTTCTCTTGATGTCTTTCCCCCGGATTAAGAACTATAATGTCCAGCTCCAGGAAAGAAAGACCCATTGAACCGCTTGTTAAAACCCGATTAACGCCTGTCTGCAACAAACATCTTTTCAACCAATCCATGCAACTCCCTCCCTTACCCGCCGAAGCATGGATGCCAGAGGCATCCGCTTTGCGAAGGCAGGCTTTGCCCGCCATAGCCTCGCGCGAAGGCGGGTCTAGGTGGCATCCACTACAATTTTAAATTGGTCCGAAGACAAACCGGTATCCGAAATCAGGTTAATCCTGTTCTTGTAAACACGCTCCGGAAATATCAGGTTGAAGTTTTTGGTCAGGTATTCCCCAAAATGCGGGGAAACCCGAAGATTTATCTTTTTCCGGGAATAAATACCCAAGAGACCGCGAATCGGCTTAAACTCCGCCTGAAGACTCCGACGTAACTGAGCCGCTATCGTTTCATTGGAAGTAACCACGCCTCTTCCGGCGCAAACCGGGCAGTCGTCCGCCAAATAATCCCGAAGACTTTCGCGCATCCGCTGCCGGGTCATCTCCACCAACCCAAATTTGGAAAACCGGAGTACTTTAATTCTGGCCTTATCCGGCTCCAGCGCTTTTTCAAATACCGTCTGAACCTGCTTGCGGTCCTGAGGCCGGTCCATATCGATAAAATCAACCACAATTAAACCACCCAGGTTGCGCAACCGTAACTGCCAGGCAATCTCTTCGGCGGCTAAAAGGTTGGTGCGCAGAACCATACTGCGATAATCCTCTCCGGAAGTCCGGCCGCTGTTGACGTCAACAGCGCAAAGTGCTTCGGTCTCCTCAATGATAATGTAACCGCCGCCGCCCAAGGCAACTTTGCGGCTCAAGATTTTATTAATCCCCTCTTCCACTCCGGTATGAGTGAAAAGCGGCACTTTACCCTGGTGTAAATGAACTTTCCGCGCGTCAGCACCGAAAAGGGCGAGCGTGCGCCGGCAAGACTTGAGAAGCGGAATAGAATCAACCAGAATTTCCTCCACTTCCGGAGAGTAACGGTCACGCAGAATCCGGCCACTAAGGTCTATTTCGGAATGGAGGCGGACCGGCCCATTCTTTCTCTTGAAACCCAAGGAAATTTCTTCCCAGGTCGAAAGCAGCCGGTGTATTTCCAAACGAAGTATCTTTTCGCGGCAGCCCGAAGCCGAAGTCCGGATGATAAAACCGAAATTTTCCGGTATGTCTGAAGAGGCTATCTTGAGCAGGCGGTCCCGTTCCGACTGTTCCGTAATGCGCCGCGAAACCCCCCGGCGCTGCTGCTGGGGCAAAAGCACCAGCAGGTAACCGGCGATAGAGATATTGTTGGCGGTAATCTTAGGGCCTTTGGTGCCGATGGCATCCTTAACCACCTGAACTAACACCTGGTCCCCGGGCTTAAGTTTCAGGCGCCGGGCCGAGTGTTTCTTCCCGTCTTTCGATTCTTCGGCCGCGTCTTCACCGTAAAGCGAATCATCCGCCACGTCGGTCAACGGCAGGAACGCTTCCCGGGCTTCTCCGGTATTCAAAAAAGCGGCGTTCAGACTGGGCAGAACCCGGATTACCTTTCCTTTGTAAACGTTGCCGGTAAGGCTCAGGCGGTTGGTCCGCTCCACCTCGAAATACTGCAGGCGGCCGGCAGCAACAATGGCAGCCCGCGTTTCAAACCCAACACTGTCAATTATTATCCTACTCATAGTTTTACCCATAGTTTTTATATTAAACTTCAGTTTTATTCCGACTCGTATTCAAAAATAGAGCAAGGCAGCGAGGAGCCGGCGATGAGGTGTGCATGTAAGTACACCGAAGAAGCTGGCGACGCTGCTAACGCAGTTATATGCATGAAGACGAGTCGGAACTATATTGTATCCCAATCCGGGTTACTTTGAACAATTTAACCTCCTCCTGGGTAAGGTTAAATTCCCGGCTCAAATATTCCCATAGTTTCGGACTCCGTCCGTTTTCAACCGCCAGCGTCACTGTCTTGTCGTCAACCAAATAGGAAAGTCCGAAGGTCCGGTGAAAAAGTGACCCTTTCTCCTGATAAGGCAACACCGAAACAAGCGTGATTCCTTCCGGCAGCACGGCATTCAGGCGTTCCGCCACCGCTGGAATCGGTAACGGGTCAAGCATTTCCAGTACCAGGTCTTCCCCCTCGCTCTCGCAGCCCACCGGAAGCGGATAACCCATCTCAATTTTTTCCTTCGGCGAAAAACCGGCGCTGATTGTCACTGGAAGCAGGGCGCGGCGCACCGCTCTGCGCCAGAACCGCTCGATATCCAGATGCGAGATAAAACGCAGCGGCCCTTTCTTTTGGTAGCGAATGATTAATTTCATACCCATAAATTATTGTGCTATTGGATAATTATTTAGTTGTAATATAAATATCCTCAATGTTGTAAAACACGCCGCCGTAACCGGTTGGCTTAAGGTTTCCGAAACGGTTTCGCACCGCGTATAGAGCCGCCGGATTAACCAGGTAGATGACCGGAACTTCTTCGGAGACTATCATCTGCCAGCGGTCATATAAAACCTTTCTTTTAGTATTGTCCAGTTCGCAGGCCGCCTTTTCAAAAATGCCGTCAATCTCCTTCTCCCAAACAGTATCCGGTTCCTTTTGCCTGGGATTCCACAGGTGAAGCTGTCCGGAAGAATGCCACACATTCCGGCCGCCGTGCGGCTCAATCCCTCCGGTCAGACCGAGAATAACCGCCTCCCAGTCGTAACTCGCGACCATCCGGTTAACCAGATTGTTGAAATCCACCGGCAGAAAATGCACCTTGATACCCAATTTATCAAGGTCATCCAGAATAAGGGTTGCCATCTGAACCCGCTCGCTGGTATCACCGTTGGTAAGCAGGGTAAACTCCACCCGGTGTCCGGTTGAGTCGTAGAGAATTCCGTTGCGGTATTGAAAACCGGCATCTTTCAGCAGGCGCCGACTCTCTTCCGGATTATACGGATATTCCTTGACTTTCGGGTTATAGAAATAACCACCGCTTTGATTCATCGGACCCCACTGGGGATAAGCCAGTCCGGCGTAAACATTGCGGGTCATGCTTTCCCGGTCCAAACCGTACGAAATTGCCCGGCGAAACACGCGGTTCCGGAACCAGGCCGATTTGTAAGCGGAAATCGGCGCCTTGGAATTCTGGTTAAAAGCGAGAAAATTCTCGCCTAAAGCCGGACCGGTATTATAAATGGTAAAATTGCGTTTCGCTTCCTGGGGTTTAAGCAGTTTATAATCCTGTCCGCGCACCGAAATTGAGTCTATCTCGCCCTGCAAAAACCGCAGGAGTTCCGCGTTCTGGTCCGGTACGATTAAAATAACAATGCGTTTGAGGTAGGGTAAGGAGCGGCCGGTTTTATCCTTTTTGTAATAATAAGGATTGGCGGCTAAAACCACTTTTTCTCCGATACGGTACTCGGAAAGGATGAAAGGTCCGGTGCCGACTATCTCCGACGGACGGGCATCCACGCCCCAGGTGGCGTTGAACCGGCCGGACCGCAGCGCCGGCCGAAGCCGGTGGGCCGGCAAAATATCCTGGCCCAACTGGCGCAGGAACGGTGCAAACGGCGCCGGCAGCGTGAAACGAATTCTATCCTCCGCTACTTCTTCAACCTTAATCTCCCGGCCGGAAACCATAAAAACGTCCCGGCTGCTGGTTGGAATATCCGGATTGTAAATCAGGTCGCGGAAGGTGAAAATTACATCGTCGGCGGTAACGGGCTTTCCGTCTGACCAGAGGGTTTTACGCAGTTTAAAATCCCAGGTACGACCGGAATCGCTGACCTTCCAGCTCTCGGCCAAACCCGGCTCTACTTCCGTGGTAACACCGTTGGTGCGGGTCAACCCTTCAAAAATAAAACCGGTGATCGCGGTTGAACTGGTCTCTTTGGCCAGGATGGTATTAAAAGTCTTGGGGTCGTTGGTGGTCGCCAGGACAAGAGTATCCGTCTTCGGGTTGGAAATTGAAGCAGATCCGCAACCTGAGAGCAATACAAAAAGAAAACCAGAAAAAACAACCTTTCTTACTGAATCTAAATTCATAAAAGGCCGAAAGCCGGCCGGATTTTATTTAGTAACTCCTAAACTTTTGAATCAGGCAATAAGCTGGCGGCTTTACGGGCGCTCTGAAAAACCTTGCCTTCGGTTTTAATCGACGGCGCAATAGTTATTTCCACCAACTGCATTTCCCGCAGTGATTTGCAACCCAGGCTGCCCATTGACGTCCGAAGCGCGCCGACCAGGTTCTGGCTTCCGTCGTCAACCCGGGCCGGACCCAAGAGAATCTCTTTCAGGGTTCCGGTAATTCCAACGCTGACTCTGGTACCCCTGGGCAGATTTTCATCGGAGGTCGCCATACCCCAGTGGAAACCTTTGCCCGGCGCTTCTTCCGCCCGGGCGAGAATTGAACCGACCATAACCGCGTCGGCTCCGGAAGCAATCGCTTTGCAGATATCACCGCTTCCGGTCATTCCGCCGTCGGTAATAATCGGAACGTAACGTCCGCACATCTTATGATAAAAATCCCGGGCCGCGGCGCAATCACAGGTTGCGGTAACCTGGGGAACGCCGATACCCAAAACTTCCCGGGTGGTACAAGCGGCGCCCGGGCCGATGCCCACCAGGATACCGCCGGCGCCGGCTTCCATCAGTTGAAGCGCCACTTCATAGGTAACGCAGTTACCCAAAATAACCGGGATGCGCATCTTCCGGCAGAAAGCCTTGATATCCAGGGGTTCGTAACGTTTGGATATATGGGTAACGCTGGATACGGTTGACTGCACGACAAAAATATCCGCGCCGGCTTCCTCTGCCAGAACGCCGTAGCGTTCCGCCTTTTGCGGAATAGCTGAAACTGCGCAGATGACACCGCCCTTTTTAATCTCCTTTATCCGCCTGGTTATCAGTTCTTCTTTAACCGGCTCCCGGTAACAAGATTGAATAAGGGCGGTCACTTCATTCTGACGCGCCTTGATAATTTTTTCCTTAACCTGTTCGGGGTTTTCGTAACGTGTTTGGATGCCTTCCAAATTCAAAACCGCCAGACCTCCCAGTTTACCCATCTCCACGGCCAGGCGCACATCTACCACCCCGTCCATCGCGGCGGCAATAACCGGATGGCCAAACTGGTATCCGGCAAAAGTCCAGGAAGTATCCACCTCAACCGGGTCAATCGTTTTAACACCCGGCGCCAAAGCTATTTCATCAAATCCGTAACAACGCCGTGCTTTCCGGCCGCGCCCAATCCACATTCCCATAGATTCTCTCCGTTAAAAAATTGTCATTGCGGGCATTTTTTGCCCAGACTTTTTTTAAAATAATCCACCGCCCGGTTCAATCCGGATTCAAAATCAACCCCGGGCTGATAACCCAGTATTTTTCGCGCCCGGGAAACATCGGCGAGCGTACGCGGCACATCACCGACCCGCGCCGGTGTAAATTGAGGCTCCAGTTTTGTACCCAGAATTCTATTCAACGCGGCAACCAATTCCAGAATTGAATTTTCTTTTCCGCAGCCGACGTTAAACGAAAGGCCGGCCGCCGCGATAGTTCGAACAGCTGAAATGGTGGCATCCACCACGTTTGCCACGTAGGTAAAATCACGGGACTGTTTCCCATCGCCGTGTACCGGCGGCCGCTCTCCTTTCAGCATGCAACTGATAAATTTGGGGATTACCACCGCGTATTCGTCTTCCAGGCTCTGGCGTTCGCCGAAAACATTAAAATAACGCAGCGACGAAACCGGCAAACCGAAATTTTTGGTAAAGATGTAACCGTAATGTTCACCGGCCAACTTGGAAAGCGCGTAAGGTGAAATCGGAGCGGGCAGGTTTATCTCCTGCTGCGGAAAGATGCTTGCCTCCCCGTAAACAGAACTGGAGGAAGCTAAGGCGACCTGTTTTACTCCGGCCGCTTTAGCCGCGCAAAGAACGTTCAGCACACCGTCAATATTAACACGGTTGTAGGAATATGGGTCATTCAACGATTTCGGAACAGAACGCAAGGCCGCCTCGTGAATTACGTAATCCATTCCGACGCAAGCTTCTTCACAAGCATTACGGTTGCAAATATCCTCTTCCAAAATCTCTAAACCGGGTCCGGTAATGCCGGCCAGGTTCTCTTTTTTGCCGCTGCTGAAATTATCCAGTACGCGCACACTATGACCCTCTCCCTTGAGCCGGGTCACAATGTGACTTCCGATAAAACCGGCTCCCCCGGTTACCAAGTATTTGGCCATATTAAAATTATTTTACTATAAAATAGGGGTTGAAATCAATTAGTGTTAGCGCTGTTCGGCAGGAACTACAAATACGTGCGGCTTGCCGGATACCGGACTGTCCGTTACCACCACTATTGTTCGATAAACCTCTTCTATAGTCTGGTAAGTTAAAACTTCTTTTGGGTAACCCGTGGAGTGAACTCGGCCTTCCCGAAGCAGAATAAGACGGTCGCAGTACTCTGCGGCCAAATTCAAATCGTGCAGGACCATCACAACCGTCACGGAAAGTTCTTTGTTTAACCTTCGGACAAGGTCCAGAATGTACACCTGATGGGTTATGTCCAGATGGCTGGTTGGTTCGTCTAAAAAAAGCAGGGACGGCTCTTGAGACAGGGCACGGGCGACCAAAGACAACTGCCGTTCACCGCCGCTCATCTCCTCCAGGAAGCGGTCCTTCAATCTCCAGGTATCGGTCAACATCATCGCCTTTTGCGCCGACTGAAGGTCCTTTTCGGTCTCAAAAAACTGAAACTTCTTAAAATAAGGCGTCCTCCCTAACAGAACGAACTCTTTCAACGTCACGAAGCCGCCGGGCAAAGTTTGCGAAACAACCGCGGCGGTTTTCGCGAATTCCTGAAAATCCATCCGGCTAACATCTTTACCTTTCAGGATAATTTCGCCCCGACTGGGCTTAATAACCTTGGTAATCGCCCGCAGAAGCGTCGTCTTACCGGAACCGTTGGGCCCGATTATCCCGACAATCTCGCCTTCCCTTACCGAAAAAGTAATATCCCGGAGAATAATCTTCTGACCGTAACCGCAGGAAATATTTTTAACCTCTAGCATATTATATAGAATTTTAATCGGACGCAGATTACCGCTGATTACCGCAGAGAATTACTTTAAGTTATCTTATTTAATTTTTTCTTTGCTCCATACCTCTTCGCGGTCTCTGCGAGCTCTGCGGTTCATCTTCTGTAGAAGTACCTAAAATTCTCTTCTAAATCTTTATCCCGTAGTTTCAGCGCTTATCTGCGTCCTATTCAGCGGTTTATCGTTTTTTCATATTCGCCGTTTACTTATAGCGTAAACAAAGAGCGTGCCGCCCAGAATCCCCGTAATGACGCCGACCGGCAACTCCAAAGGCGCAATCACGATTCGGGCTAAAGCGTCGCAGAGAATCAAAAATATCGCGCCGGAAAGAAACGAACCGATAAGTAATATTCGGTGGTCTCCGCCCAAAAACATCCGGACAAAATGAGGCACAACCAGACCGACGAACCCAATAATACCGGCCACCGAAACGGCAAACCCGGTAAGTGCGGCGGCAAGGACGAAAAGAATCCGCTTGCTCCGTTCCGTGTTTACTCCCAGGTGAAGCGCCTCTTCTTCACCCAACCCGAACGCATTAAGGTCAAAGACGAAAAGATAGGAAACAAGGAGACCGAGCACAGCCGTAATTAATTCGCTCCTCAACAGGAGTCGGTTTGATTCTTCCAGCGAACCCATCATCCAGAAAATTATTCCCTGCAGGTCTTCGGAACGCGAAAGCGCCATCAATAACATCAGCAGCGAGGAAGAGATAAAACTAATCATGACTCCGGTAAGCAAGAAGGAATCGGTCCGGAGCGTCCCTCTTTTCACGGCCAGAAAATAGACCAGGAAAGAAACTATGACCGCACCCAAAAATCCGGATACCGGCAGGGATAAAACTCCGAAATGCCCGGATAACCTGAGCACAATATTGAGAGTCACTCCCAGGGCAGCTCCTCCGGAAACCCCTAAAGTGTATGGTTCCACCAGGGGATTGCGAAACATTCCCTGCAAAATGACACCGGCCAGACCAAGGGAACCGCCGACCGCGAAACTCAAAATAATCCGCGGTAAACGGATATCAAAAAGAATGCTGTATCCGGCGGCGTTTTTACCTTGCGTTATTGCGGAAACAAGCCCGCGCAGCGTCACTCCGCTGGAACCGACACCCAACGAAAAAAGACCGACGGCCAGCAGAAGTAGGGACAAAAGAATCGTCCAGAAAAACCAGGCGGCAAGTTTATTTTTCATAATCAATTAATGTCATTCCCGCACGTATTAAGCGGGAATCCACTTATTTTCGGTATAGATTCCTGCTTACAATCCGCCTTCGGCTGGACGTAGTCCGCCTACGACAAGACGAAGCCCGCAGGAATGACAATTATTAAATCGGATGCAAAAGCAAATAAAATTCCTTCAGTGTTTCCACAAAACCCAACGGCGTAGGACTGCAAACCTTGTCCGGGTTCAAAACATAAATTCGCTCGCTCTTAACCGCGGACAGGTTCCAAAACTTTTGCCATACCTTCTTTTCCTGGTCCGCGGCCACGCCCATGCTCACGATAATAATCACATCCGGGTTCTGCGCTACCACCTTCTCCCGGCTGTAAAGACCGCTCCTTGCCTCACTCGCAATATTAACACCGCCGGCTAACACCACAAAATCGTTGACAAACGAGTCCCGGGTTACGGTAAACAGCGGCTTTGTTCCTATCTCCAGAAAAACCTTCGGTTTCTGTCTTCCCTCAACCTTCCCGGCTATTGAATTGACTTCTTTTTTCGACTGCGCGACAATTTTCCGCGCCTTTTCTTCTTTACCCGTTACCTTTCCCAGATTAAGAAACTGTTGGCAGATTTCGTCAAAATTTTTGGCTTCCGGAAACACGACAACGTTCATACCCAATTGCTGAAAACTTTCCTTTGCCCGACGGTCAGTCAAAGATGTTGCCAGGACAAGGTCTGGTTTCAGCGCCACAATTTTCTCGACGCTAACATCCACCACCGTACCAACTTTCGTTTTCTGCCTGGCCGCTTCCGGTCGATTGCAATAAATAGTGCATCCGACCAGTTTATCCTGAACACCCAGCAGATAAATCTCTTCGGTTAAAGCCGGCCCGAGAGATATGATGCGCCGGGGAAAATCTGCGGCCGGAATCGATTGAACCATCACTCCGGCGTATAGAATCGAAATCGATACCCACAAAATGAATTTTATCTTGTTCATTTAGACGCTACCATTATCATGGAATTTCCAAAAAGAACAATTGCTTATTTTTTTCGACGAAGAGGAACGGTATTTGTCCGTTTTCCCCATTTACACCCGAATAGTAAAATACGACCTTGATAAAAATCTCTCCGTAACGATTAACAGAGTATAACTGATATTCTTTACTCTTGGAAAGTGTTTCAAGAGCATTTAGAATACCTGATTTCCTGTCTAGCGGTAATGTTGGTTGCAGATATTGTTCAATCAACAACATCCGATTTTCCGCGGTTGTTTTTGTGAGTTCACGCATGACCTTCTCTATGCGACCGGAGAATTCGTTTGTGAGGCCTATTTTCTCCTGAACATATTCTCTCCGCAAATATTTTCCCGACCTGATTAAGATTGAAAGTATCAGGCCGACAGCAAAAACCGCCGTAATTGCCAATACCCAGTAAATAGTTTCTCTAACCCCCTTCTTCATTTCGTAATCCTCCCGTATTACTAAACACGAACTCTGTAAACCATTGCTCAAGGCACATAGTGCGGTGAATTCGTCGTGCCTACCGAACCCAGAAAATATCCTTCCTGACCGGTAGCATAAAGCGCACCTTCAGTATTCATGGCTTCAACGTGTCCATCGGCAAAGCAAAAATTGGCAAATCCCGTGTGTCGAAAACACGTACTGGGGTTGGTGTTTGGGCCCAATGATCCGTAAATAAAGTTTTGAGGTGGATCCAAAAGAGAAGTATTTTTGAACCCTTGCACTGATGCGAAATTATCGTACACCATCGCATCCCCGAACACAAAAACCAAAGAGGGATCTTTGATTTGTGAAAGTTTTAATAAAGGTGCTGCAGCTCCCCACGGGTCGCTCCAAGTATCGACATTATCCAGATAATAACCGTTGTAGCCATATGTCGTTGTTGGTTCATTGGTCAAACCCATAGGAAGGTAACTGCCCCACGACTGGGAAGGACACCTGAACACGACCGTGTTACCGCTGAGATACGACCAAAGAAAACCCTTCGTAAAATCCACCGGGTCAGTGTTTGTACCCCACCAGTAAGTCACTCCCCAGTTAGGAGCTTCTCCTGGCATGACATACTCATCCCAATCCTGAGAGTACATCAACCAAGCAACTCCTAACTGTTTCATGTTAGACATACACGAAACCTGCCTCGCCTTTTCCCGCGCCTTGCTCAAAGCCGGCAGCAGCATCCCGGCCAAAATCGCGATAATCGCGATAACCACCAACAACTCAATTAACGTAAAACCTTTCTTTCTCGCTTCCATCCCTTCCTCCTGTTTACCGTTTCCTCGATGTGCGGGCGTCGGGTAGGCCGTCAATAAAAAATCCCCGGCAGGGAAAATCTCCCTGTCGGGGATGCCGTTTTTCACCCCAAACCATCCTTCCTAACCCCAATCCACGAGGGCCTGATTGCAGTGAATGGTGAACGGTAAACAGTGAACGGTAACTACGCAAAAATTAAATCATTAAATCTTTTACCATTCACTATTCACAATTTACTATTCACTGCCTTTTAAAGATGAGCCGGTCTTCTGGCTTCCGGGCTACCTACCGGCCGCGCCTTCCCGCCCCGTCAGGGGCAGTGGTCTTGATAACGGCTTTCGTTCCCGGTTACAGCGGCGGGTCCGCGACGGATTTACACCGTCTTCCCAAGCACTCACCTTCTTACGATATATATTTTACTACACCTTACCCGGCAAATGTCAAAAAACATCACGTTGTTGTTTCGAAGAGCGATTTACGCTAAAATATTAAGCTATGAAGGCTTATATTCTGCTGGGAGGTCTGGGAACCAGGATGCGCCCCCTAACTAACCTGATTCCAAAACCGCTCCTGCCCCTGGCCGGAAAACCGTTCCTCTGGTACCAGTTGAAACTGCTGGAAAACCATAACGTCAAAGAAGTAACGCTGGGCTTGGGTTATCGCAGCCAAAAATTCCGGGACGCATTGGCGTGCCTGAAACCGCCGGAAATGAAAGTGGACGTTGTCATTGAAGATAAAGCGCTGGGCACCGGCGGCGCGGTTGCTCTGGCTTCACCCCTTCTGACGGAAACAACCTTTATCTTTAACGGCGACGTACTCACCGACCTGAATCTTTCCGCCATGGCCGACTTCCACCGCCGAAACCGGGCAACCGTCACCATCGCGACGGTCTGTGTTCCTGACCCGCAGCGTTACGGGCTCCTGATTACTTCCGGTAACAGCCGGATACAGGAATTCCGCGAAAAACCGAAGGGTTTAATTAAAAAAGCCTGGATTAACGCCGGCATCTATCTCTTTGAACCGGAAATAATCACCCAAATTCCAAAAGGAAAAGACTATTCCTTGGAACGAGATTTTTTCCCGTTGCTGATTAAAAATAAAGAACCGCTGTTTGCTTACCGGCACGCCGGGTACTGGCTTGACATCGGAACTATCTTCACCTACCAGCAGGCAAAACAAGATATCAGCAGCGGCCGGTTTACCCCGTAGCGTAGCGCAAAATTTTATCTTCGTGGTTTGCTTTTTAAAACGATAAAGATTATAATTAAGCAATTAAGTCCATACGACAGGAGTTGTTAAAATGAGAGAATATGACGCGCTTAAGGTTTTGGATAAGATTCCCCGGGAAACCAATATCTACCGGTTGTTAGTAGAATTATCGGAACGGGCTCACCAGACAGACCGGAACAGGCTTAATTTTCGAAAAACCGACCCGGTCACCGAAGCATTCCGGGAAGTGCTGGAAAAACCCGAACCTCCCATTCTTGATAAATAGGTGACGGGATACCGCCTTCCCGCTGAAACCTGCCTGCGCTAAAGTTTCAGCAGGAAATTCGGCAAAGGCAGAACATCCCTACTATTGTAGCCTTTGATGAAACTGACCCCGCAAAAATTCCTGATTGCAGCAACCCTCTTTATCCTGCTGTTAAAATCTGTTTCCTGGTGCGCCGAAGGCATTGAAGAACTGGTCTTGAAAGGGTCCTACCGGGAAGCGATTCAAAATTACGGCGCGGACAAAATCCTGAATCCGACTGAAAAATATCTCCTTGGACTCTGCTATCGGGAAACAGGAGAACCGCAAAAAGCGGAAATTGTCTGGCAAACCCTTCTTTCCGGTCCGGAAAAAGAACGCGGCCTGCTGGCGCTGGCAGACCTGAAAAGCAAAAACGGCGTTCTCACCGAAAGCGAAAAGATTTTCCGTCAGTTTTCCAAGGAATTCCCAAACAGCCAGTATCAGCCGGCCGCTTTATTCGGCCTGGCCGAAGTGTTGTCCCGGAAAAAAAATAAGGCCCAAGAAAACCTGGCTATCCTGAACCGCTTACGACGGAATTATCCGTTCAGTGTCGAAGCCGAAAAAGCAACCCAGCTCCTGAACCGGGAACTAGGTCCCTATACCATTCAAATCGGTTCTTTCGTCGATTTAAACCGGGCGGAAAAAGTAGCCGAGGACTTAAGTTCTAAAGGTTACGAAGCATACATCACCCGAATATTTGACGGTTCCGTCAGTTACCGGGTTCGGGTCGGAAATTTTAAAGATAAAAAGAAGGCGGAAAACGCCGGTCAGATTTTAAAGAAGAACGGCGAGTCAGAAGACTATTTTATTACTAAATGAGGATTAAATATGGCAAACTTGACTGAAATTGTACGGTTGTGCGTGGAAAAAAACGCTACCGACCTGCACCTGAAAGTTGGCCAGCCACCTGTTTTAAGAATCAATAACGCCCTGGTTTTCACCGAACTACCGTCGATTACGCCGCGGGACCTGAAAATTTTTCTGGACGAAATATCGCTTCCGGAACAACAAAACAGGTTAGCAAGCGATAAAGAACTGGATTTCGGACACACATTTCCGAACCTGGGTCGCTTCCGTATTAATGTTTATTTTCAGCGCGGGGAAATCGGCATCGCGATGCGCTTGGTCCGAACCAAAATACCGGAGTTTAAAGATTTAGGCTTACCGCCGGTCCTGGCTGAAATCAGCCGGTTTGACAGCGGCCTGATACTGGTTGCCGGACCGACCAGTTCCGGAAAATCGACCACAATTGCGTCCATCGTGGAATACATCAACCAGAACCAGCAGGTTCACATCATGACCGTAGAAGACCCGGTAGAATACATTTATACGGACAAAAAATCTATCATTAACCAGCGCGAGGTCGGCATCGACACCTCATCTTTCCACAACGCCCTGAAATACGTAATGCGCGAGGACCCGGATATCATCGTCATCGGAGAAATGAGAGACCCGGAAACATTTGAAGCGGCGCTCTCCGCTTCAGAAACCGGTCACCTTGTCCTTTCCACGGTTCACGCGATGGACACCATCAGCATCTTCACCCGCATCCTGGATTTTTTCCCAAGCCAATTACACGAACAGGTCAGAAAACAACTGGCCTACCACGTTAAAGCCACCGTCTGTCAAAAGCTTCTGCCCCGAGCAGACCAAAACGGCCTGCTGCCGGCAGTGGAAGTCATGATTTCCACCCCAACCATTACCAAGTTAATTCAGGACGACCAAATCCTCAAAATTCCAGCTGGAATGCGGGCGCAAAAAGACCTCGGTATGCAAACATTCAATGACGCGCTTATCGAATTAATTAAAGAAAAAAAGGTTACCCGGGAAACGGCATTGGCCGTCAGCCCCAACCCCGACGCGCTCCAGATGAATCTTAAGGGCATATTTCTGGACGAAGAAACCCAAATCGTCGGAATGTAATATAACAAGGCGCCACCTTACCGGAACAACCCGCTGCGATGGAACAAAACTACCTTCAAACCGAATTACAGAAAGCGTTAACCCAGGGAAATCTTTGGGTTTATTTAATAAAGTTAATTTCCGTTTTCCTGCTGGCCGGCGCCATTTACGCGTTGGTTGTCAACCTGCGCCGTTTTCTGCGGCACGAAACTAAATCTTTTCCGATCGGCGCGGTGCCGGTCGCCTGGAACCTTAACCTGATTCTTCCGGTAGGCTTCGCCTTTGTTTGTGCCAGTCTTTTGTTATTTGGTTTCAACCGGGCGCTTCCGAAAACATACGTCCAGCCGTCTTTCAATGTTCAAGCCTTAAATACGCTCTTTCAAACCCTCATCTTAGAAACAAGCCTGGTTTTTGCCATCTCCTACCTTCTCTGGAGACGCTACGTCGGAATTTGGCAATTAGGCCTGAACACCTGGCGCCGGGAATATTTACGCGACGGCCTCTGGGCATACCTCTCCATTATACCGGTGCTGATACTGGCCGGAGCATTACTCGGCCTTTTCCGAAAAACCGTTTTACCGGAACAGGAAATTTATAGTCTGCTGACCGGATTAACCTCACTGCCCGTTTCGCTGTTATTTCTAATCATCGTCGGGCTGATCGGGCCGCTGCTGGAAGAAATAATTTTTCGGGGTTTCCTTTTTGGAACGCTGCGCAACAGTTTCGGTCCCCGGCGTTCCATGGTCTATTCCAGCCTGATTTTTGCGGCGCTGCACCATTCGCTGGCGGCGTTTCTGCCCATCTTTTTTCTGGCGATGGTCCTGGCTTATCTTTACGAAAAAACCGGTTCCCTCTGGCCCTCAATTGTCCTGCACATGACCAATAATACCGTGGCCACTTTATTTGTTGTTTTCATCCGGAGAGCCATATGATACCGGTACACTATTTTGAACTTAAATTAACATGAAATGCCTGATTATCGGTTCCGGCGGACGAGAACACGCTCTGGCCTGGAAAATCGCACAGTCCCCGGAAATACGCCGTCTCTACGTCGCGCCGGGAAATGCCGGAACTGCTGAAATTGCCGAAAATATTCCCATTCCGGCCGAAGAAATAAATTCACTCCTCTCTTTCGCGCAAAAAGAACGGATTGACTTAACGGTTGTGGGACCGGAAACTCCCCTGGCTGAAGGTGTCGTAAATCTCTTCCAAAAAGCCGGTCTCTCCATCTTCGGGCCAAACCAGGCGGCGGCTCAATTGGAAACATCCAAGATTTTTGCCAAAGAATTCATGGTCCGCCACCGAATACCAACCGCGGAATTCCAAATAGCCGCCTCGCTTTCCGAGGGTAAATCTGTCCTGAAAAAATGGGGCGAAAAACCGGCGGTAATCAAGGTCGACGGACTGGCCGCCGGAAAAGGTGTTTTTATCTGCGACACCCAATCGGAGAAAGAAGAAGCGCTAAAACAAATATTTTCGCGTAAAATCTTTAAGTCCGCCGGTAAAAAAGCGATTATTGAAAAAAAATTGAACGGCGAGGAAGTTTCGCTTCTGGCGATTACCGACGGCAAAAATTATCATTGTTTTCCCTCGGCGCAGGACCATAAGAAAATAGGCGAAAATGATACCGGACCGAATACCGGCGGTATGGGCGCGGTGGCCCCTAATCCTTTCCTGTTGCCTTCGGTTAAACGGCAGGTTATCCGGGATGTAATCGCGAAAACAATCTCCGGATTAGCCGAAGAAGGCATCACTTATCAAGGCATCTTATACGCCGGAATCATCCTGACTGAAGCGGGACCGCAGGTTTTGGAATTCAACGCCCGATTCGGAGACCCGGAAACCCAAGTCCTTATCCCGCTTCTGAAAGACGACCTTTTCCGATTGCTGCTGACAACGGCCCGGGGAAATCTCTTACAATCTAAACCTGCTTTTCGGAAAGGCTGCTCCTGCTGCGTAGTCCTGGCTTCCGCCGGTTACCCGGCGTCTTACCGCAAGGGCCGGGAAATAAATGGGCTGAAAACAGCGTCTAAACTCAAAAACGTGCTTGTCTTTCACGCCGGAACAAAAAAAGAAGACGGGAAAGCGCTGACCAACGGCGGCCGGGTTCTTAACGTCACCGGATTCGGCAAAAATATGACTCAGGCAATCGCAAACGCCTATCTTGGCATCGGAAAAATTAATTTCGCGGGAGCCTATTTCCGGAGGGATATCGGGCAAAAAGCACTGCGTCAAATCGATGGCTTGCCAAAAAATTTTAAAAAATAATAGAATATGAACCGCGGGATCCGCCAAGACCACAGAAAAGTATGAAGCAAAAAGACAAAACTTTAAAAATAATCTTTAAAAGCAGTTCTCTGCGTACTTCGCGTGCTCTGCGGTAAAATATAATTTGACTTAAGAAAACATTTCTGATAAAATTTATCTTTAATAAAATTATGGAAACAAACGAAAAACCCGCGGCACTGCGTATTGAAGGGCTGACCAAAATATTTCATCTGGGCCGAAACAAAAACGTAACGGCCCTGGATAACCTTTCCCTGGAAATTAAGGAAGGTGAAATATTTGGCTTGTTAGGCCCCAACGGCAGCGGGAAGACAACCGCCCTTAAATTGATTCTCGGCCTGCTTTTTCCCACCAGCGGACAAATTGAAATCCTGGGCCGGGACCACCAGGACGTTGAGGTTAAAAACGACATCGGCTATCTTCCGGAAAACCCCTATTATTACCGCTATCTTACCGGACCGGAAATCCTGACTTTTTACGGCCGGATATTCGGAATAAAAAAAGAAAATCTCGAAGAAAAGAAGGAAGAACTGCTCAAGCTTGTTGGCTTATACGACAAACAACACCTCCCCCTGAAACACTTCTCTAAAGGCATGCTGGAACGAATCGGACTCGCGGTTGCCCTGCTCAACAACCCGAAGTTCCTGATTCTGGACGAACCAACCACCGGCCTTGACCCAATCGGCAGCCGGGAAACCAGAAACCTGCTTCTGAATTTACAGGCGGCCGGCAAAACAATCCTTCTTTCCAGCCACTATCTCTCGGAAATAGAAAAAGTGAGCAATCGCGTCGGAATTCTGCACCAGGGAAAACTCTTAGCCCTGGGAACCACCTCCGAACTAATGACTCAGTGGAAAGCGGGAGACATTGAGGACTTATTCATTAAGGTGATCGAATGGTCAAAGCAATCGTAATCGCGAAAAATACATTTCAGGAAGCGCTGCGGATGCGCAGCTATCAGATAATACTGGTCTTCGCGCTTTTGCTCCTGGGCAGCAGCCAGCTTTTTTCCTTCCTGACTCCGGTTGAACAGTTAAAAATGATTAAAGATGTTTCCTTGTCCGGCATCGAATTTTTCAGTGCTTTGATGGCCATCCTTGCCTCAATGACCGCTTTGCGCAGCGAATTTGAAACCAACACCATCTCCACCCTTCTTTCCAAGCCCCTGAAACGGTCCGACTTTATCCTGGGAAAATTTCTGGGTATGGCGCTGGTCACAACCCTGGGCGTGGTCATCATGTCAGTCGTCTTTATCGGGCTCATCCTTTTTAAACAACACTCTTTTGAAATCAGCCTCTTTTCAGCCCTTTTCCTCATCTGGGCTGAAATGCTGGTTATCATCGCCATAACCCTGGCGGTGGCCGCTTTCGCTTCTACCGCATTCACCCTCATCTTTGTCTTCTTTCTCTTTCTGGTCGGACATCTCACCAGTTACGGATTTTCTCTGTCCGGAGAAATGAAAAATCCGGTGCTGCAGGTAATTATCAAGTTCTTCTATAACATCATTCCCAATTTTGAAAACTTCGCTATCCGGGACCAGGTAGTCGTCGGAGGCACAATACCGATAACTTACCTTCTTAAAACATTCGGATACGGAATAATCTACACCGCAATCGCCCTTATCGTCTGCCTCTATTTCTTCCGATACCGCGAAGTATAGGATTAAGGGGTTGTAAAAAAAGCAAATGACCAAAATAACTTACCGGAACTCATCCATTGCCGCCATCGTTCTGCTTTTCCTGCTCCTTTCTCCGCTCCAAAACAAGATTGACCTGCAGCGTAAACAGATGGGGTTTGAGCAGAGACTGCTGCTGATGCCGGGGCAGATTACCGGAAGTCTCATCCTGGGCGGATTTAAGGGTCTGGCCGCCGACCTGCTCTGGCTCCAGGTAGAAGAACTCTTCCATTCCGGACAATCATACAAAATGCTCCCCATCCTTCGCTCCGTCACTTTTCTCCAGCCCAAATTTGTCACGCCCTGGGCAGTGGGCGGCTGGCATCTGTCTTACAATATTTCGGTAATGGTAAAAGACCACCCCGAACAAGAAAAAGCCTGGATTCAAGCCGGCGTTGACTTTTTGAAAGAAGGTATCTCCTACAACCCGGAAAGATACGACCTCTATTTCGAACTTGGCTGGACGTTTTTTAATAAAGTCAAAAACTACGCGGAAGCGGTCAAATACCTGGAATTAGCGTGCAAATTCCCCAGACCGGATTATATAGACGATGCCCTGGCACACGCCTACGAAAAGAACGGCCAGATTGACCGGGCAATAGAAACCTGGAAAAAAATCATAAACAGTGGTAACAGCTTCAGTCCGACTGCGGTAAGGATGCTCCACAACCTTAAAACGTACGGTTCTACAATCGTGCCAGAGAAAAAATGATATTTGTGGTCTCCGCGGCTTCCGGGACCGGCAAAACAACTATCCTGAAAATTCTTGCCCAAACATACAAAATCCCCCGCTTTACCACCTGTACCACCCGGCCACCCAGACGAGGTGAAAAAAACGAACGTGACTATTACTTCCGCACTGAATCAGAATTCCAGAATTTAATCGTATCCAACGGACTGGCCGAATGGGCATCGGTCTATGGATTCCATTACGGTACGCCCCGCGCGAAACTCGAAGCATCGCTTAAAAAAAATCAGCCGGTTGTGCTCGCGCTCGATACCCAGGGCGCGGCCCAGATTAAAACGCAATACCCGAAACAAACCATTCTGATCGCCCTCCTCCCGCCTTCCCGGAAAGAACTGGAAAAACGTATCTGTAACCGCCAGAAGGAAACCGGCGAGAATGATTCAGACGTGAAAAAACGCCTGGCTGAAGCAAAAAAAGAACTTGAACTTCTGGCCGGATACGATTACCGGATAGTAAACGAAACCCCGGGAAAAACCGCCGAACTTCTCTATCAAATCATCCAAAAATTCCAGCAAGTTAAGCAGAATCAACAGACACCCACCAACAAATAATATTTTTCTTCCAGCAAGGATTATCTCTTTTGTAATACCTCGCGGAGACGGGAGGGGACATAGCCCCTCCCCTACAAACGATAACATCGCCAAGCAAGCTTGGCAACTACAGACGACAGGCGGGACGCCTGTCCTACTCGCTTTATAGTTTTTTTGTAAGCGAGGAGTGTCTCTTTTGCATACTTCGCGTAGGAACAGAAACAAAACAAGCAAAACGGAGGCGTGAGTAGCCGTGGCTCAGCCGAAGGCGGTTGAGAACACGGAGAGGCTCACGCCGGAGTTGCGTAGTTTTGTCTGGCCCGGAGAGTGTGTTGCAAAAGAGACATCCGAGCGCTTTAGGAACGCGGAAAAAAACTACGGTAGGCTTCTTTAAGGTGTTTGGTGGACAGGTGGGTGTAAACCTGGGTGGTGGTGATGTTCTGGTGGCCCAGAATCTCCTGAATGGCACGCAGGTCCGCGCCGGCTTCCAGCAGGTGGGTCGCGAAAGAGTGCCGCAAAGTATGCGGGGTAATCCGGCCGGAAAGGCCGCAGGCCGCCGCGTACTTCTTCAGGATGCGTTCCGCGCTCCGACTGGTCAACCGGCCGCCGAACCGATTGCCGAAAAGAAAAGGAACATCAGCCGGTCGTTCACTTGAAGACAGATATTCATTGAGAGCCGCCAGGGCTGTTCCGCCGACCGGAACCAGCCGCTCTTTCCTCCCCTTTCCCCGCACCCGCGCCAAACCGGCCACAAAATCGATTTCAGTCAGGTTAAGACTCACCATTTCCGAAACCCGAAGACCGGCGGAATAAAGCAGTTCCAGCATCGCCCTGTCCCGGAGCGGACGCCGGCTGGCTCCTTTTTTAAGAGTTTCATCAAGCAGGGATAAAATCTGGCTGATTTCCAAAAAAGCCGGAAGATTACGCTCACTCTTCGGCGAACGTAGCGCAACCGTCGGGTTTGTCGGCACTGATTTCTCGCGGCTCAAAAAACGGAAAAAGACGCGTAAAGCGGCCACCCTGCGAATAACGGTGGCACGGCTCAAGTCACGCTGAAAAAGACTGCCCAGATAAACCCTTAATATCCCCAGGTCTGTTTTCCTCAACGTCCGGCCGGCCAGGAATCGACAGAAATCATCCAAGTCCTGATGATAAGCGCGAATGGTATCGGGAGACGCATTACGCTCGGCCTTCAAATATTCCAGGAATAATCGAACATCCGGACGACTTTTTTTCGGGAGGGGACGTAGCCCCTCCCCTACATTATTTGGCGAGGACTTTTTCATAGACCGCTTCTATCCGGGAAACCATTAAGTTAATCGCGAAATTATTAAGTACAAATTGCTGGCCCGTCCGGGCCATCGCCTGGCTTTTCTCCGGACTACGCAAAGCGGAAAAAATTGCGGCAATCAACTTTTCCGAATCCCGCGGGGGAACCAGAAACCCGGTGACACCGTCAACAACCACCTCCCGGGTGCCGTCGACGTCAAAAGCAACCACCGGAACTCCGCCGGCCAGCGCCTGCGCGACCGCTTTCGGCAAACCTTCGCGCAGGGAAACATGAACCAGCAGGTCCATCGCCGATATTGCCTCCGGTATCTCCCGGGGCGGAAGCAGACCGGCAAAGGTAATTGCTTCCCTGACGCCCAGAGTTTCAGCCAATTCTTCCAGTTCCGGTTTCAAGATGCCGTCGCCGACCAGAAAAAGATGGCTCCGGGGAAATTCCTGCTTAACCGCGGCAAAAGCCGACAGCAAAAATTCGTGGCCCTTCAAATGGAAAAGACGGGCAACCTTACCGATAATTATTTCGTCATCCCGAAAACCATATCTATGCCTGGCCTCTAATTTCCTCCGGTTGGCGGACGCAAACTCCTCCACCGCAAAACCGCTGTAGATTGTGCGATAAGAATCCTTCTTACCAATCCCGGCCGCCAGACTTTTGGCAACAAGGTTGTCCGCGACGGAAATATACCGATCGGTAAAAGGCGCAGCCAGTTTTTCCGCCGCGATGTAAATAAAATTAAGAATCCGGTTTTGGTAAGGATGGAAAGGCAGACCGTGGATGGTGTGAACTACCCGGGGTCGGCACCGCACAAATCCGGCCGCCAGCCGGCCCAGGATACCGGCTTTAGCGCTGTGCGTATGCAGAATATCCGGCTTTTCACGGCAGAGATAATGATAGATAGCGCAGAAGGAAACAAAATCGCGAAACGGGTCAACCCGGCGTCTTAAAGCGGGAATAA
The DNA here is from genome assembly GCA_041653615.1 of Candidatus Ratteibacteria bacterium. GTDB lineage: Bacteria > Ratteibacteria > UBA8468 > MWAK01 > MWAK01 > JAHJUB01. The sequence goes on along the minus strand of JBAZEZ010000017.1, from coordinate 6,254 downwards.
TTCGGATTTCCAGACCGCGCTTCCGCGCTTCTTCCAGCAGACTTCCCTCCGGTCCCAGCGGCGGTCCGGTCAAAAGCGTAATCCGGTGGCCGCGCTCGTTTAATCCGTAACAGGTAAAGAGGGTGTTCTCCTGAGCGCCGCCGATAATCAGGCGGGTGATAATATGGCAGATTTTCAAATGACGCACAATTTATTTTGAACGCAGATTAACGCAGATTTTCGCAGATACAGATTTAAATATCACTTTAAGAAAGTGCTCTAAAGAATCACTTTTAAGCTATCCTTTAATCCTTATCCCGTAATTTCTGCGTACATCTGCGTCCCAAAAAGTAATTTATCTGTGAACAACTTTGGGCAACGCTATTCCTTCGTCTCCTTCTTGACCGGCTTAGCTGACTTGGATGATGTCGATTTACCCGCAACCTTCTTTTCCAGTGCTGCAATCTGGTCTCGCAACGACTGGTTCTCTTTGGAAATTTCCTCCACAATTATGGAAAGTTTCTTGGTTATTTCTTCCTTGATAATTACCAGTCCGGTGTCAACCTGGTCAACCCGGTCGGAAATTGCCGCGGATTCTCCCTGAATCTTATCCATTTGCTTCCGGGCAACTTCCAGGAAGCCCGTTGTTTCCGCCTGCGTCTTTTTCATAAGTTCAATATCGCGTTGCATCTGGTCCAGCCGATCAGAAACCCCTTTCTGAAAATCAAGCAATTCCTGGGAAGTAGCCACGCGGAATTTTTCCGACTTTTCCGTCTCCTGGCGAATCTGCTCGCTCAAAGTACTCACCGAACCTTCGGTACTGGAGATGCGCTCCCGCAAAGCGAGCATATCTTCGCTTAAACCGGCCACCTTGGGATTCCAGTCGCCTTCAAAGTTGCTCATCGACTGCTGGCTGTTTTTCTCCAGGGAACCCAGCTTCGTCTCCGTCGTTACAACCCTTTCCTTTAAGGTGACTACGTCATCCTGCATCGCCACGCAACCGGAAATTGACATGGCTGCAACAAGAAGCAGACCGAATAAAAATAATTTTTTCATATTTTACTCAACAATCTTAAACTCGCAGCGCCGGTTCTTCGCCCAGGCTATTTCATCGTGACCGGAATCAAACGGCTTTTCCGCACCGTAGCTGACCGTCCCCAGCCTTTCCGGAGCAATTCCCAGGGAAACCAGATAACGGCGGGCGGAAAGACTGCGGCGTTCGCCAAGAGCCATGTTATATTCCGAAGTGCCCCGTTCATCACAGTGGCCCTCAAAAGAAACTTTGACTTTTCGCTTACTCTTTAGATAAACGGCGATATTTTCCAAAACTATCCGGGCATCAGGCCTTATGCTACTCTGGTCAAAATCAAAGTGAATCGTTTTAAAAACCTGTTTCTCCTCCATTGTTGCCAACTCGCGAACCCTGCCCTGCAACTTGGTGGCCGGAATCATCTTGCCGGCAAGCGCCGCCGCCTGCTGTTCCTTGGTTGCCAAGCCTTCCATGCCAACCGGTTTTGCCGATATGCCCTTCTTTGTTCCCAACTGACCGGCGCAACCGGCCGCAAAAATGAACAACGCCGATATACTTATTCCCAAAATAACTTTTCTTGTCATATATCCCCCTTTTTCCTCTTCAATTTTACCGCAGAGCACGCGGAGTACGCAGAGAACTGCTTTTAAAGATTATTTTTAAAGTTTTGTCTTTTTGCTTCATACTTTTCTGCATTCTCTGCGACCTCTGCGATGTATCTTTATCTCCAGTCCGGCGTGCTATAACCGCCGTTTGAAGTAATATTAAACAACTCTCCGGTAAAAATGTCAAGCATCTTCAGGTTACTCTCATAATTGCGGGTGTAGACAAAAACCAGGTGCCGGCTGTCCGGGGCGAAAACCGGGTCTTCTTTATTATCAGGTCCGGCCTCCAAAATAAAATCCTGTCCGGTTTCTAAAAATATAATTCTGATTTCAAACTGTCCGGCAATCCTACTGGTATAAACCAAAAATCGTCCGTCCGGAGAAACGTCCGGCGAAGTATTATACGACCCCTCAAACGTAATCCGCTTACTTTGTCCGGTAGTCAGGTCCAGGCGATAAATCTGTGGGCTGCCGGTACGGTCGGAAACAAAAGTTAAACTCTTCCCGTCCGGAAAGAAAATCGGTGAAGTATCGGCGCCCTCTCCCATGGTAAGCCTGGTAAGTTCTCCGCTTTTCAGATTAAGAAGATAAATCTCCGGATTGCCGTCCTTGCTTAAAGAAAGCACGATGCGGTCTCCGTTCGGGCTGAAACTGGCGGCGCTGTTTAGGCCCGGGTAAGAAACTATCTTTTTTCGGATTCCGGAAAGTATCTCCTGACGGTACACAACCGGCCAGTAATTGACGTGAGAGGTATAACTGACCGACCTTCCGTCCGGAGACAGGCGCGGGTACCGGTTAAGCGATTTATCCCTGGTTAACGGAAAAACCCGGCCGCCGTCGTAATCCATCAAAACAAGTTCTCTTGCTTTACCGACTTTTCGGGAGGCGACAATCCGGGTGAGGGCAATAGACGGCTGGTGAGTCAACAACCGGATAACTTCGTCGGAAACTTTGTGGGCAAGCGTTCTTTCGTCGGAAGACGTCGCTTTAATGCTGGTCAACTCTTTTCCGGATGAAAATACTCTTACCTCAACCGCGCTCGCCGATATCTTCTTCGCGATAACGTAAATTCCCTGCCAAACATCTACGGCTTCGCTCTTTAAAAGCTGCGGAATAAAATAACCGCTCAGCCTCAAATCGCCGAAAAAAACCGTGCCGAATTCCGGCATATTTTCCGGTAGAACCATGCCGATCAAAACCTTAGGCGCGGCTTCTTTGGTAACTTCTATGTTTACCTGACTCCGGGCCGGCAACGTAATCGTCAGCAAAACTACGGACAGCAGAACCCGAAAAACATGTTTATTCATGTTGATTTAGGATTTTGCGAAAGACGAAGACCCAGTTCCTTTAACTGCTTGTCCGCAACCTCAGCCGGCGCATTAGTTAAAAGACAGGTACCTTTCTGGGTCTTGGGAAATGCGATAACCTCTCGGATAGATTCCAGGCCAAGCAGAGTAGCCATGAGACGGTCAAAACCGATTGCCAATCCGCCGTGCGGGGGCGCTCCGTATTCCAGGGCCTTCAGGAAAAATCCAAACTGTTCCTGAAAAACCTGCTCCGATATGCCCAGAACCAAAAAAATCTTCTTCTGCAATTCCGAATTGTGAATACGAATACTGCCGCCGCCGATTTCCGTCCCGTTTAAAACAAGGTCATAAGCAAGCCCGCGTACTTTCAAGGGCTCTGAATCCAGAAGCAAAACATCTTCCGGTCGGGGAGCGGTAAACGGATGATGCACCGAAACCAGGCGCTTTTCCTCTTCGCTATATTCCAGGAGCGGAAAATCGGTAACCCACAAAAAATTCAGGCTCTTTTCGGAAATCAGGTTAAACTCTTTTGCCAGCTGAATCCGAAATGTTCCTAAAATTACGCTTGCCTTAACCGGTTTGTCCGCCACGAAAAAAATTACACCTTGTTTGATATTGTTCCGCTCGGCCAAACAACTTAAAATTTCCGGAGAGATAAATTTGACAATCGGCGAGGTAAATTCCGCGCCGTTAACCTTAATCCAGGCCAGACCTTTGGCGCCTAATTCCAGGGCCTTTTCCTGGTAAACCTTTAACTGGGTGTTGGAAGGTTCAATTTGCGACACCGCCAGCGACCGCACCCTTTTCCCTTCTGCTGCCGCCTTACGGAAAATTTCAAAAGAAGAACCGGCGAAAAGATCGGTTACGTCTTCAATTTTTGAATCTATTCTTAAGTCCGGCTTGTCGGAACCGTAATTCGCAATCGCTTCCTGGTAAGTAATCCTTGGAAAAGACATGCTGTCAAGCGGTTTGTCCAGAACAGCCCGGTGGACCCGATTCACCAATTCCTCTGTCAACGCCTGGATATCCTCCGGCTCCACAAAAGAAGCTTCCAGGTCAATCTGGGTATGCTCCAACTGCCGGTCCGCCCGCAGGTCTTCGTCACGCAGGCACCGCGCCAACTGGAAGTAACGGTCGAACCCGGCCACCATTAGAATTTGTTTGGATAATTGCGGGCTCTGCGGCAAAGCATAAAACTTGCCCGGTTCCAACCGGCTGGGAACCAGAAAATCACGGGCCCCTTCCGGCGTGCTCCGGGTTAAAAGCGGGGTCTCAATTTCCACGAAACCCTGCTCGGACAGGAAGTTCCGGGCCGCGACCGCGGCCTTATGCCGTAAAATTAAATTCCGCTGCATCCCGGACCGACGGAGATCCAGATAGCGGTAAGAAAGCCGGACCGACTCCGAAACCGAACTCTCATCGCCAACCTCAAAAGGCAAAGAAGGGCAGCGGTTCAAAATCGCTATTTCTGAAGCGGAAATCTCAACCTCACCGGTGGCAATCCGGCTGTTTTCCGTTCCGGACGGCCGGTGCACAACTTTTCCTTTGGCTTGAATTACGTCTTCGCTGTGAAGTGAAGAGGCCTGTTGAAAGCAGTCCGGGGAAAGTAATTCCGGATTGAAAACCACCTGGGTCACTCCGTACCGGTCCCGCAGGTCGACAAAGATGATACCGCCGTGGTCCCGACGGGACGCAACCCAGCCGGCCAGAATTACTTCTTTTCCCAAATTATTGATGGCTAATTCCCCGCAGGTTACCGTTCTCAACATTGGTTTACTGGTTCAAATTAATCGGACGCAGATTACCACAGACACAGATTTAAAGATTGCCTTAAAGAAGTACCTTAAAATTATCTTCAAATCTTTATCCGTAGTTTCTGCGTATATCTGCGTCCCAAAAATGTTTCTATGCGATTAGTTTTTCAATCAGATCTTTCTCTCTAATGGACTCCTGCGTACCGGAATCAAGATCGCGCAAAATCACTTCGCCTCTCTCCATCTCTTCCGGTCCGACAATGAGGGCAAACCGGCAGTTGTCTTTATCTGCCATCGCCAACTGATTTCCTATTTTTTTTCCTTCCTTAGATGAGATGGTAACCGGCATTTCAATCTTCTGGCGTAAACTAACCATCAGTTTCAACGCTTTCTCCAAAACTCCGGTCTCACCCTCTTTGTCCAGGTAAACCAACCGTATCCCCTTTTTTATATCTTCGGACCCGGAGACTAAATCAAGCAAACCGCGTTCCAATCCGAAGGCAAAACCGATAGCCGGAGTCGGCCTGCCGCCCATATCTTCAACCAGCTTATCATAACGACCACCGGCCGCGATGGCGTTTCCTCCGTCTTCCGCTATCACTTCAAAAACGGTTTGGGTGTAATAATCAAGACCGCGTACCAGCTTATCGTTAATCCGATACTTTACACCAAGCATATCGCAATATCGTAAAACCTCTTTAAATTTATATTCACAAGGTTTGCAAATTGAATCCCTTATAGCCGGAGCCTCGCGCAGAATTTCTTTGCAAGCAACCACCTTGCAGTCCAGAATCCGAAGCGGATTTTTTTGAAGACGGTTCCGGCAATCTTCACAAAGTGCTTCTTTTCGCTTCCTTAAAAATTCCGCCAGGGTTTTCCCGTAATTATCCTGACAAGCTCTGCAACCCAGGGAATTAAGTTCCACGATAAAAGAACCGGTTCCCGCCTCTTTAATGATTTCTGATAAAAGATACAAGCATTCGGCGTCGGTGTAAGCCGCTTCGGAACCAAAAATCTCCACACCCAACTGGAGAAATTGCCGGTACCGTCCTTTCTGCGGCCGGTTATACCGGAACATCGGACCAAAATAGTAGAACCGGGCGGAAGGATTAGAATAATAGATGTTGTGTTCTATGCAGGCCCGAACAATCGGAGCGGTCCCTTCCGGCCGCAAGGCCAGAAGCCGGTTTTTGCGGTCAGAAAAGGTATACATCTCTTTGCTGACAATATCGCTTCCTTCTCCGATTGACCGGTCAAAAAGCCGCGCCTCTTCGATGATGGGGGTTACTATTTCGCAAAAACCGGCTCTTTCCAAAATGGCGATGGCCCGATTGAGAAAAGACCGCAGTCGTTCCGCCTCGGCCGGAAGGAGGTCATAAGTACCGCGCAGCGCCTGATACATAGGGTGATATTATACGCTGTAGCGACTGGAAGCGTCAAACAAAACCGACGTTTTTTGTCATCTATGAAAGGACTGTGTCAAATCGCGTAACTCGTCCCTTTCAAAAACGTAGTTTACATAAATTATTCTTAAACCGGTTAAACCGGATTGTATCGTTGGATTTATGTATCCAGTCAT
>JBAZEZ010000016.1:0-42171 GCA_041653615.1 Candidatus Ratteibacteria bacterium | reverse complement strand
AATCTTTTGTGCAAATCAATACCGATATGGTATCCTTGTTCCATAGGGCTGCCTCCTTGTATTTTGGGACTGATTGTAACATTAATCAGAACTCTGGAGGTAGTCCTTTCATAATATCATTGCGAGCCTATTCAGTAGGACAGGCGTCCGCCTTCGCTAAAGCTTCGGCGGACAAGTTTCGCCTGTCCTGTCGTCAGGGCGCGGCAATCTATTCTTCCCCTATCGGCAATCTTTGCAGACGCCGGTCAATTGAAATTTATGACCGGTAATTAGAAAACCGGTTTTTTCCTTTATTTCCTTTGTCAGCGATTCAAGATAACAATTTTCCACTTCGCTGACCCGGTGGCATTTTTGGCAACTGATGTGGTGGTGATGCGCCCCGGGGTTTTTTGCCCGGCAGAGTCCAAAATAGAAACGGTTTTCCGTTCCGGCCACCTGCGTCAGGATACCGATGTTACGCATTTGCTGTAGGTTGCGGTATACGGTCGGCAGGCCCAGGCGCGGCAGATTTTTTCGCACTTCTTTCCAGACTGTTTCCGGTGTGACGTAACGGTTTTCTCCGGAAAAGAAAGTGATAATCGCTTCTCGCCCGGGCGTAATCTTAAAGCCGTTCTTTTTTAATTTCTTCCGGTATTCGCTCATAATATCTGGTATAAATAGAAATCATTTCTATTTAGATTAGCATGAAAACTTTGTTTGTGTCAAAGTAGTTAATAGTTTTGCGGTTTGGGAGAAACAGGCTGAAATAATAATTCCCTGCTTTGCCAAGGTGGTGTATAATAAGTAGCCATGAAGCATACTTTCGGACCGGTGCCTTCGCGACGCTTAGGTTTTTCGCTGGGGATTGATGTTATTCCGGCCAAAACCTGTACGCTTAATTGCGTTTATTGCCAGTTAGGACCGACGCCGGAATTGGTTCTGGAGCGAAAGCCATATGTTTCGGCGGAAACGTTAATTACCGAGGTTGCCCAACTCCTCCAAAAGAATCCCCGCATTGATTTTCTTACCTTCTCCGGTTCCGGCGAGCCGACCCTCAATTCTGATTTGGGTAAGATGATTCGGGGTTTAAAGAAAATTACTTCGATTCCCGTAGCAGTTATTACCAACAGTTCCCTGCTTTATCGGAAGGAAGTGCGCCGGGATTTGATGGAAGCGGATGTTGTGCTTCCTTCCCTGGACGCGGTTTCCGAAAAGGCTTTCCGGGGAATTAACCGGCCGCACCCGGATTTAAAGCCAGAGGTTATGATAGAAGGACTGCGTGAGTTCAGCCGGGAGTATCCGGGTAAAATATGGCTGGAAGTAATGCTGGTGAAAGGTGTTAATGATTCAAAAGCTGAATTGGAGAAGATACGAGAGATAGTTAAATCTTTGAGAATCAACCGCGTCCGCCATAGCCTCTCGTTGGCGAAGGCGGACAGAGTCCAGCTGAATACCGTAGTGCGGCCTCCGGCGGAAGATGGATTTTTTCCGCTTACGCAACCGGAACTGGAGGCGGCAGCCGAAATCATCGGCTCCGGTTGTGAAATAATCGCGGAATTTATCGGCAGCGCGCCGGCCCACTTCCAGGTCGAAGAAAAACTTATTTTGGCGACGCTTAAACGCCGGCCTTTAACCCTGAAAGATATTGTTTTGGTTACCGGTTGTAATTCAAACGAAATAGTTAAAGTTCTGGGTGGTTTGACCCAAAAAGGCGTGGTTAGAAATCAGTGGATAGGGGGAAAAGAATATTACAGCGTCCAAGGAGTTGCGCGAGAATAAAACAGGGTAATTTATATGCTTACATTAAGTGAATTAAGGTCAGGCGAACAGGGAATAATTAAAGAACTGCAGGGTGGTCATGGTTTGAGGCGGAAACTGGAAAGCCTGGGAATCAGAGCCGGTAAAACTGTTCGTAAAATAAGCGAGCACGGCAGCGGCGGACCGGTGGTGTTGGAGATAGACGGTTCTAAGTCCGCTATCGGATACGGGATGGCCAGAAGAATAATAGTGGAGGTACGGCAGATAAAAGTTCTCTTAATGGGTAACCCCAACGTGGGGAAGAGCGCGGTATTTTCCAGGTTAACCGGGCTGGATGTTATCTCTGCCAATTATCCGGGGACAACCGTTGAGTATACGTGCGGCACCGCCTGGGTGGAAAAACAGAGGATGAAGGTCATCGATGTTCCCGGAGCGTATACGTTAGAACCTACCAATAAAGCGGAAGAAGTGTCATCCGAAATGCTGTTAAAAGAAGAACCGGATTTAGTGGTAAACGTGGTTGATGCGACCAATTTGGAAAGAAATTTATATCTTACTTTGCAAATATTGGAAAAAGGGATACCCGCAATTATATTGCTTAACAAATGGGATACGGCGAAGTGGAAAGGTATCAGTATCGACCTGGAGGGGTTGTCCCGAAGAATCGGAGTTAAGGTAATTACTTTTGTGGCGGTTACCGGTGAAGGCATTAAGGAATTTTCCAAAGCAATTAAAGAAATTGTTTCCACCCGGCGCAAACCGGCCCAACAAATTCCGGCGGGGAATGATGAAAAATGGAAATTAATCGGTGAAATCAGTCGCTACGTGCAGAAAACTGTGCACAAGCACCCTTCTTTTCTGGAAAAATTGGCCGACGCCTGCATCAGGCCTTTAACGGGTTTTCCCATCGCTTTTATTGTTCTGGCGCTGACTTTCTATATCATAAGATTTATGGGCGAAGGCTTGATAAATCATGTTTTCAACCCGTTTTTTTATAAGATATACTATCCGAGCGTTACGGACGCGGTAAATTTGGTTTTTCCTTCGGGTATTTTGCAGAACTTGTTCCTGGGGACTACGCACAAGGTTATGGAATCTTTTGGGGTCCTTACCACCGGAGTCTACATTCCTTTCGTGGTCGTGTTGCCGTACATATTGTCCTTTTATTTTGCCCTGGGTTTTTTAGAAGATTTAGGATATTTACCCCGCCTGGCTGTTTTGTTGGATAATATTCTGCATAAATTAGGTTTGCACGGCTATGGGGCTATTCCCTTAATCTTAGGTTTAGGTTGCAAGGTCCCCGCGATGTTGTCTGCCCGGATTTTGGAGACGCGCCGGGAAAAAATCATCGCGATGGCGCTGGTAATAATGGTTGCGCCCTGCATGCCGCAGAGCGCCATGATTTTAAGTATCTTAGGTAAATACGGGTTAAAATATCTGGCGATTGTTTTCGGGGCGCTTTTAATGGTGGCCATAATCAGCGGTTTTGTGCTGAACAGACTGCTGAAAGGGGAAGCCCCCGAGTTGTTTGTGGAAATTCCCGCCTATCAAATACCGAAGCTACGGCCGTTGTTAAAGAAACTCTGGATGAGGGTAAAAAGTTTTATTTTTGAAGCAATTCCTTTAATTATGCTGGGCGTTCTTTTTGTGAACATTTTAGAGATAACAGGTGTCCTCAACTTTATTTCAAAACCTTTCGGACCGATTATCGTTAAGTTGCTGGGGTTGCCTAAAGAAATTTCTTCGGTCATGATTTTGGGGTTTTTAAGAAAAGATATCGCCATCGGGTTGCTGGTGCCGTTTAATCTTTCCGCCAAACAACTGGTTGTTGCCAGCACCTTTTTAGTTTTATATTTACCCTGTCTGGCCACATTTTTCATCTTGTTGAAAGAAATGGGCATAAAAGATACGGTAAAAATAATAATACTGACCCTGTCTGTCGCTCTTTTGACGGGGACGCTTTTAAATTTCCTGATATGATAATTGAGGATAATATAAAAGAAATATTAAGAAAACTGCCGGCTGGTTGTGGGTTGGTTGCCGCGGTAAAGAGCCGGAGTCCGGAGGAAGTTCTGGAGTCGGTGGAAGCCGGTGTCCGGATTATCGGCGAGAACTATCTTCAAGAAGCCGAGGCCCATTTTCAAGCAGTCGGCCGTAAAGTTTCCTGGCATTTTATCGGCCACCTCCAGAAAAACAAGGTAAAGAAAGCGGTTGCGCTTTTTGACCTGATTGAGACAGTTGACTCCCTGGAGATAGCCGCGGAAATTGACCGTCGCAGCAGAGCCATTGGCAAGACGATGGAAATTTTCATGGAAGTAAACAGCGGCCGGGAACCCCAGAAGTTCGGTGTGATGCCGGAAGAATTAGAGCCGCTTCTGATGAAAATTTCCGAACTTCCTAATGTAAAGGTTGTGGGCCTGATGACCATGGGTCCTGCTTGCCGCAATCCGGAAGATTTGAGGCCGTGTTTTAAGGAGACCCGTTTTTTGTGGGGGGAAATTAAAGGGCGCGTTCCGGCGAAGACGGAAATGCGTTATCTCTCTATGGGGATGAGTAATTCATATCGGGTGGCTGTTGAGGAAGGCGCTAATTTGGTGCGTATCGGCACCGGAATTTTTGGTTCCCGGCCTGTGCGGTCCGCCTGATATTATTCAGTTTCGGAGTTTTTGGCCGGGAATCTTGGACTTTGCCGACTTGTCGAAGCGCTTCCAGGCATTGCGCGTCTTCTTTGCCGCATACATTGCGGTATCGGCATTCTTGATAAGTGTCTCCGCGTCCAGTCCGTCTCGGGGGTAGAGGGCAATTCCGATACTTGCCGTTATATGCAGCACGTATCCGTTAAATGAGAATGGTTCAGCCATTGTTATGATAATCTTGCGGGCAATGGCCTGTGCGTTTTTAGCGTTTTCCATTTCGGGTAGTAAAAGCAGGAATTCGTCACCGCTCATGCGGGAAACAGTATCGCTTTTTCGCAACAATGAGACCAGCCGTTCACCGACATGTTTTAGGAGACGGTCACCGGTTCCGTGTCCCAGTGTATCGTTGATGCGTTTGAAGTAGTCCAGGTCCAGGAGCATAACGGCAAATTTTTGTTTTCGGCGTACGGCACGAGCCATTTCGTAATCCAGGTGTTCATTGAAGAGTATCCGGTTGGGAAGCCCGGTAAGCGTGTCGTTGTAAGCCAGCCGTCTTATGACTTCTTCCTCTTTTTTCTGATTCGTGATGTCCGTAAGGGTGGTACGCATGCCGATAATTTGGCCGGAAGCATCCCGGTCCAGCTTGTCTTCAATGGAAACCATGATCGGAGTTCCGTTTTTTCGCAGATACGTGCGGTTACGGGCCTCGGATAATGACTTGCCCGCAATCTTCCGGAGGAACCTTTTTTTTGCTTCGCGACGTTGTTGCGGCACGATGAAGTCAAAAATGGAATGGCTTATCATCTCTTTCTGTTTGTATCCGAACATCGCGGCTTCGGTTTTATTGACATCGGTGATGATGCCGTTTGTATCCAGGGTATGGTAAGCGACCGGCGCGTTCTCCCATAATTCCCGGAACCGTTCCTCGCTTTTTTGCAGAGCTTCCTGGGTTTTTTTCAACGAGCAGAGGTGGCCGAAGGTGGAGGCGTAAAGAATCAGAAGCCGGGTATTAATCGGTTTTTGTGAAAGCAGGTTATCTACGGTAATGTAACCGATACTTTTTTTCCCGCACCAGAGTACAGCGCAGGCCCATTCGCCTTTTCCCACTACCGCGCCCAGGTTGTTACGGAGAATTCCTTTTTTTTGATAAACCTTGGAGGATAGAAGCGTTCGTATTTCGTGTTTGATTTCATCGGTATTGAAATAACCCTTGGTTCCTCGTTCATCGCGGATTTTGCCGTTTTCGTCTATTCCGAACGAACCGAAAATCTCAGCGGGATTTTTTCCTTTAAACCATATGCCGATCCGGTCAAATCCCAATCGGTCGTGTGCCAGTTCCACTCCGCGGCGGCATAGTTGGTTAAACGATTTTGTGCGCGAAAGTTCGTTGTTGATAGCGAGGAGCGAAACGAGTTCCTTGTGATAAGGGTGATTGTTTATCATGATTTTTGTTATAAAATATTATACAATAGATTTATGAGAATTGACAAATTTGTCAATTCCAGGAGATTTAGCTAAGGGATTTTTTTTAATATTTTATTTACAACCCTTGCTTTTTGGTATGCATATTTGATAAACTTTAATTGTTTAATATGGTTTGAAATTATGGAAAAAACACGGGATTTGCTGATTGTAGGCGCGGGACCGGCTGGTTTGACCGCCGGTATCTATGCGGCCAGGAGAAAACTGGATTTTGTGATTATGGAGGGCATGGTTCCGGGCGGTCAGCTTGCCTGGGCCGGTTTGATTGAAAATTATCCCGGTTTTCCGGACGGGGTCAGTGGTGTGGAACTGGCTTTGAAGATGAAGGAGCAAGCTGAAAAAGCCGGTGTCCGGATTATCGGCGGACAGGTAACAGGCCTTAGGAAAGAAGGAAAGGGGCTGTTTACGGTTATGGCCGGACAAGAATATCAGGCGAAGACGGTTATTGTCGCTTCCGGCAGTCAGCCCAGAAAATTAAATATTCCGGGAGAGACGGAGTTGGTTGGAAAAGGGGTCTCCTATTGTGCTGTTTGCGACGGTCCTTTTTTCCGGAACCGGGTGGTGGCGGTGGTGGGAAACGGCACCGCCGCGCTTCAGGAGGCGCTTTTTTTGGCCCGTTTTGCCGCCAAGGTATTTTTACTTTGCGAAGCAGATACTCCGGTAGCCGGTCGGGAACTGAAAGATAAGTTGCTTTTGGAGAGCAAGGTTAATGTTGTTGGAAATAGTATTTTACTGCGAATTGTGGGTGAGAATAAGGTTGCAGGCATCCAATTAAAAAATTTGAAGACCGGCGTAGAAACACTTCTTTCGTTGGAAGGAATTTTTATCTTTGCCGGTTTCCAACCAAGTACCCGATTTTTGCCGCCAGAGGTGGGTGTGACCGGACAGGGGCACGTTGTTACCGATGAGGCTATGGAGACCGCGGTTTCCGGATTGTTTGCCTGCGGTGATTGCCGGCAAAAGGTTTTGCGCCAGGTTGTGACTGCTTGCGCCGAAGGCGCTCTGGCGGTTATGTCGGCCCAGAAGTATTTGGAAAAACTGTGACGTCATTGCGATGAGCGTTGTGTGCGACGCGGCAATCGAATCTTTACGACGGGATTGCTTCGCTACAAATCGTTCCCGATGACCAGAATTTTATGTTTAAAAATTTAGGACGGGGAATTCTTGATTTATTTTACCCTTATTTTTGTTGTGCCTGCGGGAAAAAAATCCCGTCCGGAATTTTCTGCGCGAAATGTTATGCCCGGATTGAACCGCTGAACATGACCGCGCTTCCGCACCTCTTCAGCGCTGTGCGTTACCGGGAACCGGTTGTAACCGCCATCCACCGGTTCAAGTACCGCGGGGAGATTTTTTTAGCTCCGTATCTGGCTGCGTTTTTGATTGAATTATGCCGACGCCATAAACTTAACGAACGGATTGACTGCGTTCTTCCGGTGCCGCTTCACCCAACCCGTTTTCGGGAGCGTAATTTTAACCAGTCGGAACTCCTTGGTCAGGAGATAGCCGCCTGTTTCTCTTTACCCGTTTTAAACCGATTCCTGATTCGTTCCCGAAATACGCTTTCCCAGACCGGTCTTTCCGGGAAAGAGCGGATGGCCAACGTTTCCGATGCTTTTCAGGTTCGAAAAGATGTGGCATTGAAAGGCAGACGCTGCCTTTTAGTGGATGATGTTTTGACTACCGGCGCGACACTTTCCGCCTGCCGTAATCGTCTTCTTTTGGCCGGAGCGGCGGAGGTTTACGGTATTACGTTTGCCCGTGATTAGGAAAATAGAGAGGAAAGGCACGAACGAAAAAGGCTCATTTAATAAATTGTTTTGTTTGAAACGGCGATGATAAAATAATTTAGAATAAAAAGGATAACGCGAATAACCTGCTGGTCGGTAAACACAAGTTTATCTTTACCGCTCGGCATACTGCGACACGATTATGGTTACGGCCAGCCACGATTATCTTTTACCGGAGACGGGTAGAAAAAGTCGTCGCATGTTTAACGCCATAAGGGAATACAGCGCCTATTAAAAGGCGCATGCGCATGATTGACACTTACCCCTTAAATTTTGTATAATATCTTTTTCCGTAAGTTTCCAAATAAAGTTTCCACAGAAAACGAAAAATTTCGATATTTTTTAACAGGAGGACTGAATGGTAAAAATCGGTGTAAACGGTTTCGGCCGGATTGGACGACTGGTTTTTAAGGCGGCTCTGGAGAAGAATTTTCCGGGGTTGGAGTTTGTGGCGGTTAACGACCTTACCGACAGTAAAACACTGGCGCATCTCTTTAAATATGATTCCACTTTCGGTGTTTATCCGGGAACGGTGGAAGGTAAAGACAAAGCCCTGGTGATTAACGGAAAAGAGATTAAGGTATTTTCGGAAAAGGATCCGGCCGCTTTGCCTTGGAAAGATTTGGGAGTAGATATCGTGGTAGAGTCAACCGGGCGTTTTACGGAAGCGGCCAAGGCCGGCGCCCACCTTACTGCCGGAGCCAAGAAAGTAATTATCTCCGCACCGGCCAAGGGTGAAGACGTGACCGTCGTGATGGGTGTAAACGAAGCGATGTACAATGCGTCGCAGCATAAGATTATTTCCAACGCTTCCTGTACTACCAACTGCCTGGGTCCGGTTGCCAAAGTTTTGATTGAAAATTTCGGTATCCAGAAGGGTCTGATGACCACTATCCATTCCTACACCAATGACCAGGTAATCCTTGACTTTCCCCATAAGGATTTGCGACGCGCCAGGGCCGCCGCTGTTTCCATGATTCCCACCACCACCGGAGCCGCCAAGGCGATCGGTCTGGTTATTCCGGCGTTGAAGGGCAAGATGGACGGTTTGTCAATCCGGGTGCCTACGCCGAACGTTTCCCTGGTTGATTTGGTGGTAGTAACGGAGAGGGCGACCAGTAAGGATGAAGTTAACGCGGCATTCAAAAAAGCGGTTGCCGGTCCCCTGGGTGTTTACCTGGGTTACACCGAAGAGCCGTTGGTTTCAAAGGATTTCAACGGCAACGAAAAGTCTTCTATTGTCGACGGAATGTCAACCGCGGTAGTAGACGGAAATTTAGTGAAAGTAATGGCCTGGTACGATAACGAGTGGGCCTATTCCAGCCGGGTGGTAGACCTGGTTAAGTACATCGCCGAACGAATGTAGATTTTCCTTATTCTTCTCCCCGCCGGGCGGTGTCAGTTTTTGCGTCCGCCGACGGTTTCAGCGAAGGAAGGGAAAGGCAGGGGGTATTTATGGCACAGGTAAGAGGTGTCGAGGATTTAGGGGACATAAGCGGTAAGCGTATTTTTCTGCGGGTGGATTTTAACGTGCCGATGGCCGAAGGCAGGATAACCGACGATACGCGCGTCACCGCTTCTTTGCCGACCATCAAGTATCTTCTGGAGAGGGGATGCCGGCTTATTCTTGCTTCGCACTTGGGCCGTCCGAAAGGAAAAAAGGTTTCGGAGATGTCGTTGTCTCCGGTAGCCGTGCACCTTTCCGGTCTCCTTCAAAAAAAAGTGGTAATGGCGCCTGATTGCGTCGGTCCGGAGGTAGAGAAACTAGTCGGGAATTTGAAGAACGGAGATGTTGTCCTGCTGGAAAACCTGCGTTTTTATTCTGAAGAAGAAAAGAATAACCCGGAATTTTCCCAAAAACTGGCCGCGCTGGCTGAGATATACGTTAATGATGCGTTTGGAACCAGCCATCGGGCTCACGCTTCAACTTACGGGGTCCCAACGGTTTTAAAACCGGCGGTCTCCGGTTTTCTGCTCAAGAAAGAGGTTGAAGCGTTAAGTAAACTTTTAAATAATCCGGAAAAACCATTTCTGCTGATTCTTGGCGGAGCCAAGGTTTCGGATAAGATTGGACTCGTCGGAAACCTCTTGCCGATGGTTGACAGTGTGATTTTAGGCGGCGGGATGGCCTACACTTTTATCAAGGCGAAGAATTGGCCGGTAGGCGATTCTCTGGTGGATGAAGAGCGGGTTCCGTTGGCCAAGGAGATTATTAAGAAGACCTACGAACTGCACCTTTATGATTTTCACACTCCGCTGGACCACGTGATTGCCGACAAAATTGCGCCGGACGCCAAGTATCTGACTACCGATAGAGGCACAATTCCGAACGGTTGGATCGGGGTTGATATCGGACCGCAGGCGATTAAAGAATATACTGACTGTATCAGCCGCGCCCGGACCATATTCTGGAATGGGCCGCTAGGCGTTTTTGAGATTGACCAATTTGCGGTCGGCACGATGGCGATTGCCCGGGCGGTGGCCGCTTCCGGCGCCTACACGGTGGTCGGCGGCGGCGATTCGATTGCGGCCTTGAACAAAGCCGGCGTTGCCGATAAAATCAGCCATATTTCAACCGGCGGAGGCGCTTCTCTGGAATTTTTGGAAGGGAGGGAATTACCCGGCATCGCAATCTTGGATAAAATATGAGAAAACCGATCATCGCGGGCAACTGGAAGATGTACAAGAATCCGGCGCAGGCAAAAACCCTGGCGCAGGAAATTAAGGCTGGCCTGGACCAGGCGGTTCTGTCTGGAAGGGAAGTGGTTCTTTGCCCCCCGTTCGTTGATTTGACGGTGGTGGAAGAAGCGGTCATGGGTTCCGGCATCGTTTTGGGCGCGCAGAATTTTTACCCTAAAGAAGAAGGCGCTTTTACCGGTGAAATTTCCGCGCCGATGTTAAAAGAGCTCGGCGTGACTTATGTGATTATCGGCCATTCGGAGCGAAGGCAGTACTTCCGGGAAGATGACGATTTTGTCAATCAGAAGGTTTTGGCTGCCCTGAAAAGCGGGTTAAAACCGATTCTCTGTGTCGGAGAAACGTGGAGCGAGCGTGAAGCCAACCTTACCGAGAAACGGATTGAAGCCCAACTGGCTGGCGGACTGAAAGATATTTCGTCGGAAGGTCTTTCCTCTCTGGTGGTTGCCTACGAACCGCTCTGGGCGATCGGTACCGGTAAGACCGCTACTCCCCGGCAGGCGCAAGATGTGCATTGGTTTATCCGGGGCTGGATTACCGCTGAATTTGGAAAGGAGTCGGCCGATAATCTACGCATCCAATACGGCGGCAGCGTGAAGGCCGAGAACGCCGCTTCTCTGTTGACTCAACCGGATATCGACGGTGCCCTGGTCGGCGGAGCCAGTCTTTCGGCCGGTTCTTTTTTAGCAATCGTAAAGTACTGATAAATTTATATCAATAAAATGTAGCGGTGTGGTTCAGCGCACGTTGTAGCGTGATTAAAGGATTGCGGAGATAATCACAATGAAAGAAAAAGTGGAAGGCGCCCTCAACGAGGTGCGTGAAATCCTGAAGGCGGATGGCGGAGACGTGGAGTTAGTGGATGTTACCGAAGACGGTGTTGTTAAGGTTCGGCTGGTTGGCGCTTGCGGCCACTGTCCTTTTGCTGCGTACACTCTGAAGATGCGGGTGGAGAAGATGGTTAAGGATAAGGTTCCCGAGGTCAAGTCCGTGGAAATGGCTTGACGCCCATTTTATTCCGGTTTAAAATAAAAATAATATGCTGCGTCTTTTTTGTAAATCCAAGATTCAGGGTTTGGTAGTCACCAAAACCGATATTAATTATCAGGGCAGTATTACGATTGACTCGGCTCTGGCGGAAAAAGCGGATTTGCAGCCGTACGAAATGGTTCAGGTTTTAAATTTGGCCAACGGCGTGCGGATTGAAACCTATTATATTCCCGGCAGGTCTAATCAGGGTGAGGTTTGTTTGAATGGCGCCGCGGCGCGCTGGTTTCAGGTCAATGACCGGATAATTGTTCTTTCCACCGCGCTCTTTTCCGAAGGTGAAAAAAGAAGCGCTAAACCCCTGGTTATTATCACCGACGATAATAACAAAATAAAAAAGGGGTAATTTTCAAGAAGGCCGGGGGTGTCGAACGATAAAATTAATTCTTTGCTCCGAACCTATATATGGGACCTCAAAGAGTTAATTTTGTTTTTCGAAAAGTCCTTGGCACCGCAGTCTGGGCTTTTTTGGCCGGAATTATCTTTCTTTTCGCCTACCCGCCTTTCAATCAATCATATCTGGCCTGGTTTGGTTTGGTCCCTGTTTTTTTCCTAGCCCGCCGCGAGCATCCTTTTTGGTCCGGATATATCTGGGGGATGACTTTTTTCGGATTCAGCCTCTTCTGGGTTACCCGGCTTTCCGGAATCGGGTGGTTCTGCGGCGTGCTTTACCTTTCCCTCTACCCGGCAATCTTCTTCTTTCTGGTCAGCCGTCCTTCAATTAAATTATACGAACTGTGGGTTGCTTCTATCGGCGTTATCCTTGAATTCATCGTTGGTAATGTTTTCTTTTCTTTTCCCTGGTTT
Organism: Candidatus Ratteibacteria bacterium; assembly: GCA_041653615.1. Taxonomy (GTDB): domain Bacteria; phylum Ratteibacteria; class UBA8468; order MWAK01; family MWAK01; genus JAHJUB01. The sequence goes on along the minus strand of JBAZEZ010000016.1, from coordinate 29,975 downwards.
AGCCTGGCGGTGACTCAGCACCAGAAAGCAATGTTTCTGGCGCTTGCTTCTTACGGAGGCGGTTATCTTGTTTCTTTTTTAATAATCCTGGTCAACGCAATTATTTTTACCTTGTTGTTCCGGCGGGAGAAGCGGAGCGCGTTCTATGCTTTAGCGCTTGGCGCTGTTCTGCTGACCCTGGGGATTGCCAGGTCAATTTCTTCGGTAAACCGGACAGATGCCGGTGTTGTCTCCGGGTTAAAGTTCGCCGCGGTTCAAGGAAACGTGCCTTCTTCCTTACGTCAGCAGGGGCCAACCTTGGAACCTTATCTCAATCTTACCCGAAAGTTATCGGAAAAGGTTGATTTAATTATTTGGCCGGAGACGACTTTTGTTTCGGAAGAAGGAGTTGTCCCTTCTTCGGTGAAAAGATTGCTCCGAATTAAAAACGCCTATCTTTTATCCGGTGTTTTAGAGGGCCGGGCAGGGGAGTGGTATAACAGCGTTTTCCTTTGCTCACCCGGAGGCAAAGTTCTTTCTGTTTACCGTAAGCGGCACCTGGTGCCTTTCGGGGAGTTTACGCCGGCCCGTAATTTGGCATTAATCCGTTTTCTGGTCGGACGGCAAGCCGGGTATATTCCTGACTTACAAAGAGGTGTCCGGCCCGGTCGCATGGAGGTTAAAGGGAAACCGCTTTCGGTTTTTGTCTGTTATGAGGATATTTTCCCGGAAGAGGTGGTAGCGGCTGTTGGCACCGGTGGTCCCACCATCATGGTTACGCTGACCAACGATTCCTGGCTCGGACTTCTGGGTAGCTACCAACATTTCGGGGCCGCGTCGTTACGGGCCGCTGAAAACGGCTCATTTTTAATCCGGGCCGCCAATACCGGCGTCACCGCCTATTTTGATGAAAGCGGCCGGGTATCGGGGAAAATTCCGGTAAGGCAACAGGGTATTTTAATCGGCGAAGCGAAAATTGCGACAACCGGAAATCATTACCGGGCAATGATACCGGGCAAATCAAATTATGTCTTCGTTCGTCTTGCGAAGAAAACATTTTATCAGCGTTTCCCTTTATTGGTTCCTTGGGTTTGTATCATATTTTCAATCATTCTGTTTTTTTCCAAACGGAGAAGTTAATGTCTATGCGGTCACGAGAGAAAACACCGGAACTGGAAAAAGTTTTAGGGTATTCCTTTCAGAATAAGGAATTATTGATTCAATCACTGACGCATCCTTCTTTTGCGTTTGAAAATAACGTTCCTTCCAACGAGCGTTTGGAGTTTCTGGGTGACGCGGTCCTTTCTCTGGTGGTGGCTGAGCGTCTCTACAAACTTCTTCCGGAAGCCAGCGAAGGCATTTTAACTCAGCGGCGGGCTGAAATCGTCCAGGGAACAAACCTGACAATTATTTCTCAGAAAATGGGCCTGGGTAAATATCTATTTTTAGGTAAAGGTGAAAAGAAGCAGGGGGGGCACCGGACGCCGTCAAATCTGGCAAATGTGCTGGAGGCGATTATCGGCGCTATCTATCTGGACAGCGGTATCAGGGAGAGCCGTGTTTTTATTCACCATCACTTTCTGGGAATAAATCCGAAATTCGAACGGCAAAACCTTAAAACCCGATTTTTGAAATATTTTAAATAGTTGCCAAGTTGTGGGTTGAAAGTTCCTGCTCCAGGATGGAGAAAAGGTTGGTAACGGTCCAGTAGAGCATCAGGCCGGAGGGGAGGTTGTAGAGAAATATCGTCAGCATTACCGGCATCATAAAAGTCATCATTTTTTGTTGTTGAGCCCCCACACCGGTTGTACCCGCCGCCGAAAGTTTCTGTTGAAAGAACGTGGTCAATCCCATCAGAAAAGGCAGGATGTTAATTGCCATGTCCCGGCCGCTGAGATGAAGGGTAAAGAGCGCGTCCGGCAGGGAAAGGTCGCTTATCCAGAGACAGAAAGGCGCTCCCCGCAGTACAATCGCGGTTTTCAGCATTAGGAATATAGAGATGAATATTGGAATCTGTACCAGCATCGGCAGGCAACCGGCCATCGGGTTGATGTGGTATTGTTTGTAGATGCCGAACATCTCCTGCTGCATCGCTTTCGGGTTGTTCTTGTATTTTTTGGAGAGGTCCTTAAGGTAGGGCTGGAGTTTTTGCATCGTCTTCATTGTACGCAGACTGAGCCGGGTTAACGGGAAGAAGATGATTTTAAGCAAAATTGTCAGAAGTATGATGGCTACGCCCCAGTTGGGAATTATCCGGTGGAAGAAGGTAAGAATCTTAAGGATAAATCGGCCCAAGAGTACCATCGGACCGGAAGGCAGAATTTGCGCGATGCCGACGCCTTCTTTTGCGATAATAGCATTATCGGTCGGACCGGAATAGAAATAAAAACGCTGGTTTTTTGCTGTTTCCGGCGTCAGGGCGTACGCGGCGGTTATGCTGCCGGATGCGTTTCCGGAAAGAAGAGCCGGCAAAGATTTGTCCGGTTTCAGGAAGGTCAGAATGTATTGGCCGTCATTTAGAGCCAGGTAGGCGGCGTCAGCTATTTTGTTCTCTCCGTTTTTGATGCTTCCCGGTTTGAAACGGGCAGGTTTATCTCCGGAGTATACGATAACCTGCTCCACCGTTTGACTTCGTGCGGTGGGTGGCGGTGCCTGGCTGAAACCGACCAGCGTAATATTATCGGCAGTTTCCCCGCCGGTTATTGACAGTTCAAAATTGATTCCGTATTTCTGGTTGTCAAAGGTGAATTTTTTGGTGATTAGGCGGCCTTTATTTTTTGCTTGAAGGATTAAAGTTTCGCTCGTCTTTTCCTTGGAAAGAGATATGTTTTCCCGGTCCGAACTGAAGGTAAGATCATCTTCTTCTGAAATTTTAAAAGGATAATAAGCGCCTTGGGGAATGGTTTCCAGTAGAGTTTCGTCCTCTTTTTGAAAAGGCAGTTTTTTCTTTCGGGTGTAATGCTTGAGCGCCAAGGAGGTAAGTTGTCCGCCCCGCGTATCAATGGTTGCCCGGTAAAGGTTGGTTTCAATGATTATTTTTTTGCCTTCCGGTACGTATTTTTCTACTGGTGATTTTTCCGTGAAACCGGACGCCCGGGTTATTTCGGGTTGGCTTGTTTGCGTTTCGTTCGCGGGAGTTGACTGAACCGGGATTGCCGGCGGCTTAACCGGCTGGTTTTTTACCTGAAAATACTGGAACAAGAGCAGAACTCCCAGCGAAAGGATAAAAGCGAACAAGACTCTTTTTTCCATAAATTTTATTTCCTCTCCCTCTTGAGAGAGGGCTGTTTCCTTATTTCCTCTCCCTGTCGGGGGAAGAATGAAGGTGAGGGGGTGACTGGGTCAAAACCCCCGGTGCAAAATGGGTGGCAGCGCAACAGGCGTCGCAGAGCTAAAAAAATTCCCCTTCCGGCTCCGTAACGGCCAATTGCTTCAGCCGCGTATTCGGAGCAGGATGGGTAAAAACGGCAGGAAGCCGGAAACAGAGGGGAAACCAATCGACGATAGAAACGTAAAACAAACAGCAAAAAGCGCTTCATCAGACCGAAAGTTTTTTTCTGCCCTTTGCCCGGCGCCGCCTGATGACTGTTTGGCCTCCGGGTCGACGCATTCTTTTTAAAAACCCGTGAGTTCTTTTTCTTTTTCGATTGTGTGGTTGATAGGTGATACTCATTTCTGCCCCCGGTGTCATTCCCGCACGTATTAACGCGGGAATTCATTCATAAAAACCAATATTATACCACAACTAAAAGTGAAATGGGAAGTGTAATGGAAATGACGCAAACAAGAGGCGTAAACCGAAGGTGACAAAAAGGAGTCCCAGTCCGATTTCGATTTTACGCATATGGCGTTGAATTCGCCGTAACGGGGTCAGGAGAAAATCAATCAAGAGCGCGGAAATGAGAAAGGGAACTGCCAGGCCCAGACTGAACGCGCAGAGCAGGTAAATTCCAAGCCGGACGGTTTCACTGACCGCCGCAGTCATCAGTACGGCGCCTAAAATCGGTGTACTGCAGCCGGTCCAACCGGCGGAAAGAGAGAGACCGACCAGGAAAGAGCCTAAGAGCCCGACCGGTTTGACGCCCGGGTTTCTTCCTTGGGAAAACCGGTAAAGGAATGCCGGTTTCCGGATGAGGAAAATTCCGAGAACGATGATAACGGCTCCGCCGATTCCCTGCAAAATTTTAAGGTATCTTCTCAGAAAATTACCGAATAGGGTGGCCGAAGCTCCGACCGCCACAAACAGGAAGAGAAGTCCGGCAAGAAAGAAAACGGCGTTAAGAAAAACCGTTAATCTTTTTCGTCCGGTCATCTGCGGGATGGAGATTCCGCTTAAATAAACAAGGTAGGACGGTATCAGGGGAAGGGTGCAGGGTGAAAAAAAATAACCCATTCCGGCCAGGAACGTCAGCCCAATCGTTGGATTTTGCATTTTCTGTAAGAGTGGTTTCTTGTTTACTCGATATGGCGGACTGTGTCCGTGACGTCCGCATTTAACAGATTAGGCGGATTTATCCGCCGAAGCCAGTTGTTGGCGTAGGCGGAGAGGGAGGGATTTGAACCCTCGGAGGCAGGAAACCCCGCCTCAGCGGATTAGCAATCCGCCGCACTAAACCGGGCTATGCGACCTCTCCAATGGTCTAAACTGTTGTCAATCGTGCTTCTACAACGTTTTCTATTTTTTCTGTTTTTCCTATTTTTGTCTCTGGTGTCCAAATAGTGTCCATCGTTTTCCTTCCGGCCCCATCCTTGACCAGAAATTCCACCGCTTGTTTCTTGTGGTCCTGGGAAAGATGCGAGTACCTCAAAGTCATCCGGAAATCTTTGTGTCCAAGCAATTCCTGGACCGTTTTCAAATCAACGCCTTTCATCACCAGCCAGGAAGCGAACACATGGCGCAGGTCGTGGAACCGGAAATCCTTGATTCCCGCTTTCTTAACGACCGTCTGAAACAGATGGGTGATGTAGTCATCCGTAAAACGGTTTTGTCCGTCATGTCTGGTAAAGATGAAATCGGAATCAGGAAACTTGTCTATATTTAAAATCGTGTTACAGACCATTGAGTTCATCGGAATAACCCGCTTCTCCTTGTTCTTCGTGTTCCAGATCGTAATGCTCTTTTCTTTCAGGTCAACATCTTCCCACTTCAGATTCAGAATCTCGCCCCGTCTCATGCCGGTATAAAGGGCGGTGATGATTATGGACTTCAATGGTTCGGGAGCGGCCTCAGTCAGGGCCTGCGCATCCTTTTCCTCCAGATATCTTACCCGCTGATTATTCTCCCGGAACAACTGTATCTTCGGCAACGCCGTCTTTAACTTTCCCCATTCCGCGGCCTTCTTGAAAATTGTCTTAAGACAGGACAGTTCGCGGTTTATCGTAGCCACCGACACAAGGTCTTCCAGCCTTTTCCGTTTATACCCCTCAACCTCAAGGTTGTTTATTTCGTAAAGATACTTGCCCGAGAATACCTTGTTCAGGTTCCGAATGCTCAAAGCATCCCGTTTCCAGGACTTCTTATTGACCTTGGAATAATTTTCAAGGAATATCTGGCAGATCTCCGGAAATTTAATCTTCGGATTCCGTTTTATGTCCAGGAATTTTCCTTCAGCAACCTGTACCTTACGCTTCGCCAGGACGGTCTCGGCCAGTTTCCGACTCTTGCCGACCTTCTCCCGCCTCCGCCGACCTCCGGCGTAATAGTCAATATAATAATTACCTGCTTTTAGAAAAGTTCCCATTTATTGTCTCCTGAACCAGATATTTTACCACAGATTTTCCTTTTCTTCCTGACTTCTTTTCTCCAGCCAGGCCTCTAGGTCTGTTTTTCTGAACTTAACCAGCCGGCCGACCTTGAGGTGAGGAATCTTTTTTTGGACAATCCATTCGTAGAGAGTATTCTTCTTGATTCCCAGAAATTCCGATGTTTCTGTTGTGTCCAACAACAGTTTCTGTTTTGGAATTTGGCCAGAAACAATGCCTTTTTCAGAAACAATGGCCGGAGAAATGGACTGTAGAAAACCGTTTACCTGAGAGGGTTGGTAAAATCGGATTCGTTCGCGTTCCTTGAAAGAGAAACCTTTTTTAACCTCTGTCCTAAACAGAACAAGAAACTTATCATCAGAACAGACCGAGACAACATAGTCATAGCCCGCCTCAAGACACTTCCTGATATTTGTGATTTCGTAGTCCGACTTGGAAGTATGAGAAATTTCAACCGCCACCCTAATATCATCTTTTCTCAAACCCACGTCCACGCTTTCCAGGGATTTGGGAATTCTTTCTTCAATCACGGCCTTCCAGCCGAAAAGTTCGGTCTGTTCCTTCAACATCAACTGCAACTGTTTATGAATCTCTCCGCCCTTGCCTGACAGAACCGTATCCTTCAGGACTGAAGCGCCTTTATCCGTAATCGTAAGAACCTTGGCCAGCCGTCCCTTATTTCCTTCCCGTGTTTCTTCCTGTTCGATTAAACCCTTCTCAATCAGGGTCTGTTTAAGCCGGTCTCCCTTGTAACCACTCAAACCCAGACTTTCATAAACCTTAGTAACGAACATAGCCGGGTGCTTTGAGACAAACTCCAGGAAGCCCCTTTCTTCCGGCAAGGGTCCTGTCTGCTGAGTGGTTTTTTCAGCCGGAGAAGGCCGTTTTGAGACCGAAACTTCCTTTTCCGATGTCTTGACCTCAATCAGCTCTCTTTTTGCTTTGGCGAACCCTTCCCTGAAGAGCACTTGTCTCTGTTCTGACAAGGCAGCCAATTCTTTTCTTGAAATCAGATATTTTTTGCCGAAAGGAAGAGTTTTAAGATGTTTTTGATATTCTTCCTCGTCCATGCCTAAAATTTCACAGGAAGACTCAATATCGGCTGTCTGAATGGGTATTATTCCGCCTTCGAGTTTGTGTGCGGCATAACAGATTCGCGGAGAAAGGTGCTGCAATTGCGCAATGTTACGTTCCCATTCTTCGGCATAACTCCAATGTCTGGGTGTCGCGCCATGCACGCTTTTAACTTCAAATCCCGAATATTCAAACGCTTCCTTAGCCAATAAATTGGCGTCTTGGCGGTTGACCCGGAAATAGACCTGGATGCCGGTATTGCCCAGAATCAGACTTCTTAATTCCAGAGGAATCTGGGCCAGGGTTTGATGAGCCATAATAAGAGACAGTCCGTACTTTCTGGCTTCCGACAGAACCGTGGCAAATGAATCGCCGGCAAAGTTTTGGAATTCGTCAACATAGAGATAAAAAGGGGTTCGTTTGCTCTGAGAAATGTCAGACCTTGAGAAGGCCGCCATCTGAATCTTGGCCAGAAGCAGGGAACCGAGAATGTCTGCTGTGTCCTTCAGCCGTCCTTTATCAAGTTTGATCAGGATGACTTTCCGGTTGTCCATCGCCTCCCGCATGTTGAAAGAACTCTTGGGCGAGGAAAACATCTGCCGTATCTTTTCTTCGGCAAAGAACGCGTTGATTTTATTGGTAATCGGTTCAATCCAGGTAACCTGACCTCTGTCTGTGATTGAATCAAATTTCTTGAAATACTCCCGCGCTCCGGTATGAATTACCTTTTCCAAGACCGTCTGCCGGAAGACTCTGTCCGTGAGGAATAAAGTAAGTTCCGAAAGAGTGTATTCGGCCTCTCCCAGGGCAATGAGAGAATTCCGTAATAAATCCTCCATCCTGACTCCCCAGGAATCAGCCCACATTTTTTTGAAGGAACAGATGAATTCGCTGACCTGTTCCGGTATGGTAATGTTGGGAAGTTTTTCAAGCGGGTTGAAAGTAACGGTGAAATTCGGGTCAGTGGGGTCAATCAGGATAATCCGTTCCGAGATTTCTTCTTCATCTTTATCCGCATCATACCGGCAGGCAAGAAAACCTTTAATGTCCTCAATCAAGTCGCCGTGAGGGTCAATCACTCCGAAACCGTTGCCTTTTTCGATGTCCTGCTGAATCAGGAACTCCAGAAACTTTGTCTTACCGGTCCCGGTAGCGCCAATGACATAGAAATGTGTCGTCCTGTCCTTTTGGTCAATCTTGGCCATCTGGTGTTCGTTCTTGTTCTCCGACCAGTACCAACCAAGACTCAGGGTATTCAGCGATTCTTCGGAAGATGGTTCAACAGACACATCTTCTTCCGTTTCTGTCTCTTCTTCTTTCGGTTCACCAGCAAATCTTTTCCAGAAATTCATTTATTTTCAAGCACGGCAGTGTAGCGAAAATCACTATGGGTTAGATTTGTTTTTCCAAGCAAGTCCTTTCTCATTGCAATAACAATATTGCCTACTATTTTTCTTCCTTCAGTCGGATCGGGACTTTTACCTCTTGAAGATATTATTAGCTCTACCATTTTATTGATTGATTTCACCACATCATCGGAGCAGTATAGCCACGATCTATATTGTTCTTCGAAAAATTTTCGTTTTGCATCGCCTGAAACTGTTATTTCCATAAATCCTTGTAGAAGGACCAACAAATTAGCGTATTTTTCTTCCTTAAACTTAAGTATCGCCTCGCTCCGCTTGGATTTTATTGCAAAGTAATAGGTAAAATAGGAACTGAGGACTGCTGCTATAATCGGGAATAAAAGCAAAAGCGCATTTTTCATTTCCATATTGGAAACCTCCCAATTTTTCCCTACGAAATTCCCAAAAATCCCCTTGACTTTCTGTCTATCTTTGACGGGTCCTGGTTCAGTTCCAGCATTAAACTATCGACCGCTTGCTGCACGCATTTATGAGCAACGGTGAGGTAGGCCCGCAAGTCCTGTTCGTCGAAAAAGTCAAGGCCATACCCGATCTTCTTTTCTTTTGCTGCGCCGCCGAGCATACGTATCAATGAAAAAGGTATAAGAATGATGTTTAGAAAGGGAACTTTTGCAATGGCATCCCAGAGTTTGTCGAAAAAACGGAATCGGTAGGTTACAAACCATAACACATCGAGATAATTACCGTAATCTCTTGCGCCTATAAACATTTGAAAAGGTCTGAGTTTTGCATTTTTGGTGTTGGTAACAATCAAAAAATCTCTTTTGTCGCCGAAAAATCCCAGTAAACTCATGGCCATTTTCTTTTTTTCAACGTTTATGTCCGGCACATTTGACTGGTCTATGGCGTTTCCCGTAGTGCCCAAAATATATCCGGCTCTTCCCTGGGCGCCTTCTATTAAAACCGACCACTCCTCTTTGATTTCGTCTCTTTTTAGTATCGGCACTTGAGCCTCCTTTTACTTTAGGCCATATTTCTGCAGCAGCGATAAATATCGCGAATCATCTTTGTATCGGGAAAGAGTTCTGTCCAAATCTTCCTTACTTGTTTTGAATCCGCTTTTGAGCGCGCCTTCCAGCCAAGCCAGCATTCTTGTTTCGTCGCCTTTTCTGCAATAAGCCTCTGCCGCGATTTCGTATAGTAAATTGTATCTGAAGTTTTGGAGTCCTATGGATGTCCACGCCAGCGCTTTGTCCGGCTGGTCGAGTTGGTTGTAACTGTTGGCTATCCGGAAGGAAGCGTCATAGTATGGATAGGTTTTTAACGCTTTCGTATAAAGGTCTATCACTTGCTGCCAGTCGTGTTCTTTATTGGCGTCCTCGGCTTTTCGGCAGAGTTGGTCAAATTGAATATTCAGGCCTATCGTTTGAAGTAATCGCCAGCCTTCGTCTTGTTTGAATTTCTTGAATTCTTCTTCTGTTTTTGCCGGAAGATTAATGAATCTGTCCAAGTCCCGGTCTACAAGAACTGATTTTTCAACAACTTTTTCTTTTTCCGGTGGTGCAACAGATTCCTTTTCTATGGCACTGGTTTGAGGAGAAGGTAGAGAGGGTTTCGAAACTGCCGGCGCCGGGATTGGAACGTTTTCTCTCGGTGGTGCAGGAAAGGGTAGAGGAGGGACTGAAGAAGGAATTACTGTAGGAACAGAACGATGCGAAGCCCGATGTATGGCTAAAGTTATTGAAATCAGCACAAAAATGACAATTACGGCAAGAACTAATAAAAAACCTTTTCCGATCACAGATTGAATCCATACCGGCGTTCTTGTTGTCGACGTTCCCGCTGTCGGTTTTTTCGCCGGCCGTCCCAATACTCTTTTACCAAGCAACTCCCCGCAACCGGTACAAAACCTAATCCCTTCTTCGTTTTTGTGGTTACAGTGAGGACACAGCATGAGAAACCCCTTCTTTTAGAGAAACTACTCTAACTTTTTAAAAATGGTTTCCTGCAAGGCGTTTAAGTTGGTGATTTGCTATAAAATCCGCGAAGAAAATTGCGATTGTAATGACAGCAGATGATTTTCCCCCACTTTATTTAATAGAACGTAACCATAATTATAATACAAATCATTAAGGGTGACGCTGATCAGCGGGAATGATGAATATATGTGGCTTTCCGGATGTCGGGTTGTTTGCAACCACCACTACGGTCCGGTAAACCTCTTCAATAGCCTGATAGGTCAAAACTTCCCTGGGGGAGCCCATACGGTAAATTCGGCTGTCTTGAAGCAGGATAAGACGGTCGCAATATTCGCTGGCCAGGTTCAGGTCGTGCAAGACCATCACCACCGTAAGGGAAAGTTCTTTGTTTAACCTTTTGATGAGGTCCAAAATATACACTTGGTGGGAAATATCCAGGTGGCTGGTCGGTTCGTCCAGAAATAGGAGGGACGGCTCCTGACATAAGGCGCGGGCGATTAAAGATAGTTGGCGTTCCCCGCCGCTCATTTCTTCCAGAAACCGGTCTTTCAGTTTCCAGGTATCGGTTAGCGTCATCGCCTTTTGTGCGGCCTCAAGGTCTCTTCCATTTTCAAAAAACTGAAATCTTTTAAAGTAGGGTATCCTCCCCAAAAGAACAAATTCCTTCAGGGTGATGAAACCACCGGGCAGGGTTTGTGAAACGACCGCAGCCACCTTCGCGAATTCCTGAAAATTCATCCGGCTGACTTCTTTCCCTTCCAAAAGAACCTCGCTTTGTATGGGTTTGATGGCTTTGGTAATCGCCCGCAGGAGTGTCGTTTTTCCCGAACCGTTGGGCCCGATGATTCCCAGCATCTCCCCTTCTTTCGCCTGAAAGGTGATATTCTGGAGAATAACCTTTTTACCGTACCCGCAGGAGAGATTCTTGACTTGTAGCATATTCAAATCCGCCTTTTGGTAATCGCGTACACAAAAAGCGTGCCGCCTAAAATCCCCGTGATAACACCGACCGGCAGCTCCAGAGGTGCGATGATGGTTCTGGCCAGGGTATCGCAGAGAATCAAAAATATTGCGCCGGAAAGGAAAGAACCGATAAGCAGTATCCGGTGGTCTCCGCCCAGGAACATCCGGACAAAATGAGGCACAACCAAACCGACAAACCCGATAATACCGGCCACCGAAACGGCAAATCCGGTAAGTACGGCAGAAATAATAAAGAGGATTCGTTTACTCCGAACCGTGTTTACTCCCAGATGGAGCGCTTCTTCTTCACCCAATCCGAACGCATTAAGGTCAAAGACAAAAAGATAGGAAGTAAGTAGACCGAGCACAGCCACAATCAGTTCACTTTTCAATAAGAGCCGGTTCGGTTCTTCCAGAGAACCCATCATCCAGAAGATTATGCCGTGTAGGTCTTCGGAACGTGCCAGAGCCATAAGAAGCATCATCAGGGATGAGGAAACGAAACTAACCATCACACCGGTAAGCAGAAAGGAATCGGTCCTCAACGCTTCCTTTTTCACGCCTAGAAAATAGACCAGAAAAGAGACGGCGGCCGCGCCTAAAAATCCGGATACCGGCAGGGATAAAATTCCGAAATGATGGGATATCTTGAGCACGATATTGAGAGCAACTCCCAGGGCAGCCCCGCCGGAAATACCCAAGGTATAAGGTTCTACCAGCGGGTTGCGAAACATCCCCTGCAGGATAACACCGGCCAGGCTCAACGAACCACCGATCGCAAAACCCAAAAGAATCCGCGGCAGACGGATATCAAAAAGGATGCTGTACTCGATTGTATTCCTGCCTTGCGTTATTGCGGAAATGAGTCCGTGCAGCGTCACTCCGCTGGAACCGACACCCAGCGAAAAGAGACTGACGACCAGTAAAAGCAAAGTTAAAAGAATTGTCCAGAAAAACCAAACGGCAATTTTATTTTTCATAATCAGCGGGATAAAGGAGTAACGAAATTTCTTTCAAAACTTCCGCAAAACTGACCGGCGTGGGACTGCACACCTTGTCCGAGTCCAGAATATAAATCCGGTTATTTTTAACTGCCGACAGGATTTTAAATTTTTGCCACAACTTTTTTTCCTGGTCTGATGCCACCCCCATACTCACGACAATAATCACATCCGGGTTCTGCGCTACCACCTTCTCGCGGCTGTAAAGGCCGCTTCTTGCTTCTGCCGCCACGTTCACGCCGCCAGCCAGAACGATAAATTCATTAATAAAGGAGTCACGGGTCACGGTGAATAACGGTTTCGTCCCTATTTCCAGAAAAACCTTCGGTTTAACTGTTCCGGCCGCTCGCCTTGTCACCAAATCCACTTCTTGTTTTGCCTGTTCTATGATTTTCCGGGCTTTTTCTTCCCGACCCACCATCTTTCCCAGGTCAAAAAATTGTCGGCAAATCCCGTCAAAATTATCGGCTTCCGGAAACGTAACGATTCTCATCCCCAATTGCTGAAACCTTTCCCTCGCCCGTGGGTCGGTCAGGGACGTCGCCAAAATCAGATCCGGCTTCAGTGCTACAATCTTCTCGACGCTCACCTCCACCACCGTACCGACCTTCTGTTTATGCTTGGCGGCTTCCGGCCTCTGGCAATAAACCGTACATCCTACAAGTCTGTCCTGAACGCCCAGGAGATAAATCTCTTCGGTAAGGGCTGGCCCCAGAGAAATAATACGTTGTGGTAAAACTGCGGCCGATAACGATTGGAGAAAAAACTCCGCCAAAAAAACCAGTAAGACTCCAACTGCAAACCCTGTTTTTTTCATTTTGGTAACAATTCCAGAAAATAACGATTCCGGCTTAAGGTTATCCGTCCGGTGGAAAAGTCTACCGGCTTTTTGAATATCGGACCGTCAAAAACAAACGTGTGGTATTCGCCGTTTTCCCCGCAGATATCGACGTTACCCAATGCCCGAACGTCCTCGACAAATTTTTTATCGATGATACGACCCAACCAATCTTCACCCAAGACGTCGGACCTCACGGAAACCACAACAGCTTTGAACCCTGCGTCCAAAAATTCCTCCATCAAGACATTGCGTTCCTCTTTCCAAAGCGGTAAAATCGGGACTATACCGGTCTCCCGACAAACCCTCTCTACCCAATCCCGATGTTCCTGAGTGTCTATGTCCCCAAAAACACCCGTTTTAACCTTTTTACCCTTCAAAAACAACAGGGATTTTTTGAATTCTTCTTCGTAGGTGGGCCAGGAACATCCGCGCGACAACAACCGGACGCCCGCCGCAGCCGCCTGTTTTTCCAAAAGGACGGAATTTATGCCGTGGGAGCGGCCCCTTCGGCCGTCTTCGGACGTCATATTCAAAAAATAAGTGATTTCGGCCGACCGATCCTGCACAATTCGATACAAAGATAGAGAACTGTCTTTTCCGCCGCTCCAAGAGACAAATGCTCTCATGCCGTTTTCTCCGATTCCGGTCGAAAAACTATCCGGCGCAGAGCCGCAATGTCCAAGTGTTTACGCAGCACATCGGCCAGCTGGTCGTACCGGGTGTCAAAAAAATCAGTCCCGGTCACATTCTCCGTAAGTGTCAACCCTTTCCTGGCGCGCAGCCGATTCAGAAACCATCGCCGAAAACCGGGATCGTCAAAAATCCCGTGCAGGTAGGTACCCCAAATCCGGCCGTCCCGGTTTTGAGCGCCGTCTTCCAGGGAAACGTCCCGGCCGCCCCGGCGATTAATCAGGAAGACCGGTTTGCTGTCGGACAGTCTTTCGGTATGGCCGTGGTGTATTTCGTAACCTCCGACCGGAATGGCGGTCTCCAGATGTTTTCCCTTTACCTGACTGGTCTCTTTTTCCCGCCCGAATTCCGTAACGACGTTTAACAGCCCCAGCCCGGAAACCAAAGATTCTTTTGACTCCACGCCCAACGGGTCGCTAATCTTCCGGCCTAAAATTTGGTAACCGCCGCAGATACCGATGATTTCCTTTCCTGTCGGAACTTGGATTTTTATTTCTTTTGCAAGACCGGTCTTTCGTAAAAAAAGCAGGTCGGCTACGGTATTCTTAGTACCGGGTAAAATAACGCAGTCGGCCGCCGATACCTCTTCCGGATTAACGGTATAAATCAGGGAAACATCCGGTTCTTTTTCCAACGCGTCGAAATCGGTGAAGTTGGAAATATACGGCAGCCGGACAACCGCGATCCGCACCGGACCGGAACCGGAATCCCGCTTCCGATCGAAGAAGAGCGAATCCTCTTCCGGCAACCGCAGGTCTTTAAGATAAGGAACCACGCCCAGGACTTTCTTGCCCGTCTTTCTCTCCAGAAAGGTTAGCCCATCCTCTAACAAAGACAGGTCGCCGCGGAACTTATTGATAATAAACCCTTTAACCAGCGACCTTTCACTTCTGGTCAGTAGTTGCAAAGTCCCCACCAGCGAGGCAAAAACTCCGCCCCGGTCAATGTCACCGACCAGAATGACCGGAGCGCCGACCATCCGGGCCACCCTTAAATTTACTATGTCCCGGTCTTTAAGGTTGACCTCGGCCGGCGAACCAGCCCCTTCGATAACCACCAAATCGTATTCAGACATCAACCGGAAAAGCGATTTTCTGACCACCGATAACAACCGCCTTTTATGGGTATAATATTCTCCGGCGGACATATTCTTGAAGGGCCGACCTCGGACGATTACCTGACAACCCGCCTCGCCGGTCGGCTTAAGGAGGATAGGGTTCATATCCACGGTGGCCGGAATCCGGCAGGCCTCTGCCTGCATCGCCTGGGCGCGACCAATTTCCAAACCGTCTTTGGTAACCGCGGAGTTGAGTGCCATATTCTGCGCCTTGAACGGGGCAACCTTAAAACCGTCCTGGAGAAAAAGCCGGCACAGACCGGCGACAATGACGCTCTTGCCGGCGCCGGAACCGGTTCCGCAAACCTGGATTGTCCTAATTTTATTCTTCACTGAACGATTCGACCGTTAACTTAATTCCTATCGTAAAGGGTGTTGTCAGTTCCGATATAACCTAACCCAACTCCGCCCAAATCTCCATGTGTCGAATCCATTTTGCGCGACTCCACGTGTCCATCGCAAAAAATGACCGTGGTCATTCCCGAATGCCGAAAATGGATGCTTGGAGTTGTTTCTGCGTTTCCGTATGCTTCAAAAAAAGGCGCTTCGGCGGCAGAATATTCAATAAGCCCGCCGCCATAAAGATACGCCGTATCGGTAAACATTATCGTCTGGGAAGGGTTTTTAATCTGGGAAGTTTTCGCCGGTGTCAAATAAGGGTAAGGCCACGACGCGCTCGGCGAACCACCGACATACTGTTCATTATATCCGTAACCTCCCGCTCCGTTTTCAAAACCGCCCGAAACAGGCTGTTTGAAAGACGGGCAGTAACGAATCCGCCCTCCGGGCAGATACTGATACATCGGGCTTCCTTCCGGTTCAAACGGGAAAGAACTATCCGCCCTTTTTCCGTACCAGCGGGTGTTGTTGTCTTCACTGGCAGCGGGAGGATAATAATCTTCGTAATCCTGGGTGTACATTGTCACCGCCAAATGGAGTTGCTTGACGTTATTCATGCAAACAGCCTGCCTACCTTTCTCCCTGGCCTGGCTGAGTGCCGGCAGGAGCATCGCCGCGAGTATCGCGATGATGGCGATGACCACCAGCAACTCAATTAACGTAAAGCCTCTTCCCTTCCCAACATTTTCTTTCTCCATCTTTCCCTCCTCGGGGATGTTTACCGAAAATAGACAATGGACCGGGCTCGGCCGTCGTTGGCCATTACCGTTGCGGGACAGCACCTTGAATCTAACAAGGATTTCCTTTGCCTATCCGGCCGGTGCTAAAATTTATCCTTAATTAATACTCAATTCCCTTTCTTCCTTTCACTCCTGAATCATAGGGGTGTTTTATCTTCTTTATCTCGCTGACCAGGTCCACCTTTTCCATTATCTTTTTTGTTGCGTTGCGACCGGTCAAAACCAACTCCAGATTTTTCGGTCTTTTTTCCATTAAATCAAGAATCTCTTTCTCTTTTAAAAACCCGTTACACAAAGCGACGTTTATCTCATCCAATACGAGAATATCGTATTTCTTTTCCTGATAAATTTTCTTGATAAACTCCACACCTTTAAGACATTCCCGGCGGATATCATCCGGGTCTGTGTTTTTATGAAAATGGGGGTGTTTTTTAGCGAATCCGAATACGTCTACACCCAGTTTCTTCAAAACCCTATGTTCCCCGCATCCCCACCTTTCCGGGTCTTTTTGAAAAGAAACATAGCAAACCCTTAAGTTATGGCCGCGTGCCCGGCAGGCCAGTCCGATTGCGGCGGTGGTCTTACCCTTGCCGTCGCCGGTATAAACCTGGATCAATCCCTTTCTTTGCATCACCCTCCTTCCGGTTTTATTTAACCCGGGAAGTTTTTACCGACTTTGTACAAAAAAATTTACTCAAGGTCGAAGCAGGCATTGACTAACTTACGTTTATCCGCCGGAACTGTTCCGCTCGGTACGGGAACGGGGGAGAGAAAACCCAGTCCGTACCGGGAAGTATCGCCGCCGGCCATCGCCATCGTACCGGGATAATCCCAGAACCGGCTTTCCACGTGTCCGTCGCAGAAAGCGACGTTGGCTTTTTTGTTGTGGCGGAAGTGGATAACTGCATCGTACCTTCCGCCGGCGCTTTGCAGGCAAGGTGCATGAAGCCACGGCATTTCTACAACATTTTTCTTTCCTGTATCGTAAAGACCGGCGGCGGCAAAGATGATTGTTTCTGTCGGATTTTTAATCCACGCTATTTTTGCCGGACGGACCTTGCTGTAATTACCGTCCAGATAGGCGCTGGACCCTATGTACTGATCGTTGTAGCCGTAACCGCCGGTAGCCGAACCGTAAAATCCTCCCGTCTGATGTTTCTTGAAGGTCGGGCACCAGCGAATTTCACCGTCCGGCAGATAAGGATACAGCGGACTTCCTTTTGGTTCGTATGTTCCATCCGCTTTTTTCACGCCAAACTAATAAATTCCATTCCCGGCCTGCATCATCGGCATATAATATCCGTCGTTATCATCCGCGTACATGGTTGCCGCCAATACGAGCTGTCTCAGGTTGGAAATGCACACGGCTGTTCTTCCCGCTTCTCTCGCCTTGCTCAACGCGGGGAGCAGCAACCCGGATAGAACCCCGATAATACCTATCACTACCAACAACTCAATCAAAGTGAAACCTCTATCCTTCCTGGTTTTTTCCTGATACATTTTCTTCCTCCGCGGGAATACTTTCCAAGATAGACAATAGACCGGGCTCGGCCGTCATTGGCCATTACCGTTGCGGGACAGCACCTTGAATCTAACAAGGATTTCCTTTGCCTATCCGGTTTACACCTACAAAATTTTCATGCGTATCATTTCTTGTTTTATTTTTATCGTTTAAATCATAGCACCTCCGGTTTTTCGTTTAAAACCTTTTTTAAAGCCGTTGTCAACTTCCGATTATCGTTGCGATTACGAACCGCCACTCGGATGAATCGATTGTTCAAATTACGGAAATTGCCGCAGTCCCGAACCAAAAGTCCCCGGTCAATAAGACGTGCCCTCAAAGAAGTAGCGGTAACGCCTTCCTTTTCAATCTTCACCAGGATAAAATTAGTGACCGAGGGAAATGGTTTTAGACCTTTAATGCCCGTTATCGCCTCCATCAAAAATTCTCGTTCTTTTTTGATCAAGGTCCTAGTTTTCTGTATATATTCTTCGTCATCCAAAACCAGGGAAGCAGCAACCTGGGCAAAAACATTGGTGTTCCATGGAACCTGATATTGTTTTAAAAAATCAATGTTCTTCTTACAAGCCACCAGATATCCGATTCTCAAACCGGGCAAAGCGAAAAATTTGGTAAAGGTCCTTAAAACAATTATCTTTTCATTTTTCACCGCCTCGTAAATCAAGGTGCGTTTCTTTTCGTCCGGCAGAAAATCCATGAATGCTTCGTCGATGATGGTTAATCCTTTAAACCGGCTGGTATCCGTCCCTTCCAAAACCAGATTTCCGGTCGGATTATTGGGATTGCAAAGAAATAAAGCGCCTCCGGAAGGAAAGCTACCCGCCAGGGAAAAACTATTTTCTTCCGATAGTTTTAAAAAAGAAACTTTGCTTCCAACAATCCTGGATGCTCTTTCGTATTCGGAAAAAGCAGGAACCGGAATAAAAACCCGTCTGGGTTTAAAAGAAAAACAGGCCAGATAAATAAGTTCGGCGGAACCATTGCCCAACAGGATGTTATCCGGAGCTACCCCCCAATAACAGCCTATCCTCTTTTTCAACTCCCGGCTTTCCGTATCCGGATAATGCAGAACGTTCTCCCAATTTTGAAGAAGGTTCTTTTTTACCGAGCGGGGCAAGCCCAGCGGGTTAATGCTGGCGCTGAAATCGGTCATCTTCTTCCCGGTCTTCCGCTCAACCTCCTGAACGTTCCCGCCGTGTGAAAAATCTAATAGATTAACCATCGGAGCAATACCCCCAAAAGAAGCGCCAAAACGGAGGAAACAAAACTAATCTTAATTGCTTCTTTTATCTGTGACGGAACCGGTTTTTTCCGCTCCTCACCTAAATAAGGTCTTTCGAAAAGTTCACCATCATAGGAAACGCATCCGCCCAACCTTATCCCCAAGGCGCCGGCCATGGCCGCCTCGGAAATACCGCTATTGGGTGAGAGGTGTTTTCGCCCATCCTGAATTATGGTGGAAAATGGTTTTCGGAAACCTCGGCCGGTCAGCAGGGAGGAAAACGAAACCAACAACCCGGTTAATCTCGCCGGAATAAAATTGGCAACATCGTCCATTCGGGCGGAAAACCAGCCAAAATTAAGATATTTGTCGTTTCGATGTCCAACCATTGAATCCAATGTATTAACGGCTTTATAAGCAATAGCTAAAACCGGACCACCCAGGCAAAGATAAAGAAGGGGCGCAACAATCCCGTCGTTGGTGCTTTCGGCAACGCTTTCCACCGTCGCAACAATGATTTTTTCTTCGCTCAAACCGGCAGTATCCCGACCCACAATTCTGGAGAGTTTCCGCCGCGCTCCAATAAGTGAACCGGTTTTTAATTCTCTAAAGACTTCCCTCGCTTCTGTTCTCAAATCTTTAGTCGCCAAAACAGTATAACTCAAATAAATCCAGAGAATATCTCCCAAAAAGCTGCTCCATTGAGTGCAAAATTTCAGCGCAACAAAAGAAAAAGAAGAACTTATTCCCACCACCAAAAAGAAAAGAACGATTCCTTTGGCCTTTTCATTCTTTCGATTACCTCCTCTGCGCAAATACTTTTCCAGCCGGGTAATGAGTTTGCCCATACCTCTGACCGGATGCGGAAACCATACCGGATCTCCAAAGAGCAAATCGGCCAAGTATGCAAGAACAATCAGTAAAATATTGTGAAAAACAAAACCTTCGTTTCCCATTCTTTGAAGACGACCATCAGCCTATCTAAATCGGTATCATGTTCATAAAAAAGAGACTGCAAACCTCGGCAATCAAACAGGTGGCTCCCAGGGTATCCCCGGTAACGCCGGAAATAAGTCTCCGCGCAGCCAGATTGACAATGAGTGTAATTGCGATAACGCCGGTAATTGCAACCGCCGCAAAAACCGGCGCCAAAATGATAACCGGCAAAAGAAAAATACTTGCCCAAAAAAAGCTACGGGACGAAAGGGGATAAAAAGAAGCGGCCAGACCTTCGTTCTTAGCCGGACTGGAAATTGCCAGAAGCAGAACCATTGACCAGCGGGAAATTGGTCCGGCTACAAAAATAAGAAACGGCCGGAAAGCTAACTGATTTATCAGGTAAAAATGGGCCAGAATAAAGAGAACGCCGTAAAACAAGGCAAAAGGACCGATGTTGCCTTTTTTCATTATCTCCATCCGTTTGTTTTTCTCTTTCTGACACAAAAAACCGTCAAAAGTATCCAGCAGTCCGTCAAAGTGAAAAAGTTCAAAGAAATAATAAACCACTGCCATTGCGATAATCGCCGATAATGGCCCGGACAAATTAATGAATTGCGTCAGCCGCAAAAGAATAAGATACGCCAGACCGACCGCGTATCCGACCAGGACGAAAAAAGCCGGGTCCCCCGATTTTCCGTCAACTTTGACCGGAATGCGGGTCAAAAAAGAAAATGACCGGCCAATTTCATTTAATATCTTTTTCATTTCCCCGACTTATCGTTGCTTCCTCAAACGTAGCCATTTCGCAGGCCATTTTAATTGCTGCTTCAATAATGAACGTAGCTAAAACGCCACCGGTTCCCTCACCCAGCCGCATTTTAAGATTCAGAATTGGCTCAAGCCCCATCGTCTCCAACAAAATCCGGTGACCCTTTACCGCAGAAAGATGTCCGGCAAAGAGATAATCAACCGATTTGGGGTCGATTTTCCAGGCAACCAAAGCGGCTGCGGTAGTTGGAAATCCATCCAGAACCACCGGAATACCGTTTTCGGCAGCAGCCAGAATTAAACCCGCAATTTCACCGAAACAATACGAACCTACCTTGGTCAGGACATCTATTGGGTCGCTAGGGTCGGGTTTATTCAGACCGACGGCCTTCAGAACCGTTTCCTTCTTTTTCTTCAAGCCCTCCTGGTCTATGCCGGTTCCAATATCAAGAACATCATTGATTCCAAAACCGAAAGCGACCGAAACCGCCGTGGCGGTGGTGGTATTTCCAATACCCATATCGCCTACCACAAGAAGCTTAACCCCATCTTCGACCGCTTGTGCGGCCAGTTCTTTCCCATAAACAAGAGAACGTTCTGCCTCTTGACGAGTCATGGCTGGTCCCTGCGTAAAATTTCTGGTTCCTTTTTCCACCTTCAGAATAACCAAACCCGGCGCCGGTTTTAAATCGGAAGCCACGCCTGCATCTACAACCAAAACCTCGGTGTCGGTATGCCGGGCAAAAACATTTACGGCAGCGCCTCCAGCCAGAAAATTGGCGACCATGGCCGTAGTTACGTCCGCCGGATAGGCCGAAACTCCTTCAACCACTACCCCGTGGTCGCCGGCAAAAACATATACCCGTTTCTTTCCGGGAAGCGCCGGTTTAACCTGACCGGTTATGGTTGACATTTTTACCGCAATCGCTTCTAACATTCCCAAGCTGCCAATTGGTTTGGTTAGGCTATCTAAATGTTCCTGTGCTTCTTTTATTAATTGTTCCTGAACTGGTTTTGCCATTTTTTTATTCTCCTGAGACTGTTAACCAATGTTTTAAATTCAAAAACTTCGATATTGACCAGAAGATTGTCTCTCTTTAAACTTTCAAGAAACAACAACTCCTTTTCGGTAATTTCCCGGTGGGCCTCTCCGTCGCTAACACCGGAAAGATGAACCTCTCTGACCTCGATTCCGGCAAAATAAGCCGGCTCCACTCCAGTCAAAAGACTGTGGCCGATATCCAGCGTCATCCGCTGGTAAAGAGGTGGCTGACTCACTTCCAGGTTCTCCAGTGAAACGTCGCGTCTGCCTGCGATAAAACCCTCCCAGCCGGGCAATGGATGTAGAGTAAAATTAAGTGGTTTCAGTTTTGAGGCCGTAAAAAAAGAATAGGCATTTTCGCAACATACCAGGCTGTCCGTCGGCAAATGAATCGTATAAGCAAGATTCAAATTCCCTAACCGAGGAATTTCTTCCTTCAAAAGTATTTCCGTCTCGATGTTCCAGGTATAAACCAGAAGTTCGACAAAATCAACCAAGCCGACCAGCAACCGGGCGTTGTGATAATAAGTACCGGGTTCAATCCAGGAGGTAGACCCTATTTTCATTTTATTTTGACGGCAATGCCGGCGACCATCAAATAAACCGCTTTGGCCCTCCGGGCTAATTTTTGGTTGAGTTTGGCTAACCTCTCGGCGTAATCTCTTGCCAGCGTAGATTCAGGGATAACTCCCCAGCCGATTTCATTGGAAACAAAAATCTCCCTGCCGTTCAGATTATCCAACAGGCGCTCCTCCTCTTTTGTTATATCCTGATTGTGATGATAAAGATTAGCCAGCCAAACGGTAAGACAATCCACGACGATTACGTTGTGATTCAGTTTAGGAAGAATACCGGAGATATCTAACGGCTCTTCGAAAAGTTCAAAACCATCCCCTCTGGATTCCTGGTGGCGTTCAATCCGTTTTTTCATTTCCGGATCAAACGGTTCAGCTGTTGCCAGAAACGCCCGGGGTTCCGAGTGTTTTCGCGCCAGAGCCAGCGCGTAAGTGCTCTTGCCGCTTTTTACTCCGCCTAAAATCAGAACCAATCCGCCCTCCAGTGACAATACACATAAAAAAATCCCCGGCAGGAAAAATTCCTGTCGGGGATGCCGTTTTTCACCCCAAACTATTTTCTTAACCCTAATCCACGAGGGTAATTCTTTCTGGTGAGCCGGTCTTCTGGCTTCCGGATTTTTACCTACCGGCCGCACCTTCCCACTCCGCGAAGAGCAGTGGTTTTACGCGGCTTTCGTTACCGGTTACAGCGGCGGGTCCGCGACGGTTTTGCACCGTCTTCCCAAGCGCTCACCTTCTTAAAATTATTGTAAATCTTACCACTTAACCGCTTGCAAGTCAAATAAACATAAAACGAAAATGAGTAGGGTAAAAATTATAATTAAGGCAAACTAAGATGTGGTACTGAATGGTATGTGAATATGCTTATTCTTCCGTTGAAGGATGGTTTTAACGTTGTCTACGATGCGAAACTCCGCGCTTTTGCATTTTCTCACCATACAAACTATAAAACCCAGTTTATCCATTAATTGTTTATTTGCGCAAGTATCAAAACCTTTTGTTATGTTTCAATGTGATGGTGCAGGTGGGAATGCGGGTGGATATGCGTCTTGTTTTTATGTCTGTGGCTGTGTATGTGTATGAGGTTATGGTCGTGAAGCAACCGGTCGTCTCCCAAAATTTCTTCCGGCTTGCCGGACTTGACTATTGTCTTTCCCTGACCAAACACATAAACCACGTCCGATATTTCTTCCACGATATGCAGGTCGTGCGTGGAAGTAATAATTGTTTTCCCTGAATTATTCGCTTGGATAAGCAGGTCTATGATGTGCCGGGTGGTCAAAGGGTCCAAACCCGCGGTCGGCTCATCTAACAACAGAATGTCCGGGTTGATTATCAAGGTGGAAGCCAGGGCGACTTTTCGTTTTTCGCCTACGCTTAACTGATGAGGCGGCCTGTCAAGTAAATTTCTCAAATTCAGAGTACCGGTCAGTTCTTCTAGGCGTTTCTCAATTTCCTCTCTTTCCATTCCAAGTTGCAGCGGCCCGAAAATAATGTCTTCTTTTGCCGTAGGACAAAACAACTGGACATCGGGATTCTGAAAGACCAGGCCCACTTTCTTTCTGAAATTCCTCGAAAAATTCTCATCGTTAAAAACACTCTCTTTTATTTCCTCGCCAAAAGCCTTCATTGTGCCTCTATCAGGAAAAATAAGGCCGTCAAGCATGTGCAAAAGCGTAGATTTGCCGGAACCGTTCGCACCGATAACTGTTATTTTCTCCCCCTGCTGGATACTGATATCCACGCCGGATAAAGCCGGGAATTTTCCAAGATATGAAAAATGGACGTTTTTTAATTCAAATATCAGGTTATTCATCGGATTGTGATGAAAATTGTTAACGCACATAATAACCAAAGATAATCTCTTAAGCCAGTCTTAAATTGGTTCAAGATAAGTGGCTCTCCATTATAACCCCTGGAAAGCATTGCCCGATATACATCTTCATTTAACTGATACGAACGCTGCCAGAGAGACGCAATATTGGAAGCTACGATACGACGGCCCCTCTTATGGTGAATTCTCGTGCCAACCCGGCTCTTAACGGCAAGATGGGTATTTTCCAGTATTTCTACGAAAAGAAAAATATACCGGTAGCACATTCCCAGCGTCATTACGAAAACCTGAGGAATCCTGAAGATGCGTAGCACCCTGAGCAGTTCAAAATGTTTGGTGGTAATGCTTAGAAGAACCACGAAAGAGACGGAGGTGATGACGCGCATAACAAACAGCGTTGCGCCGGATAAACCCTGTCGGGTTATGGTAAGCGCAATCCCTGCTATCTTCAAAGTTGTCAGAGGTTCTCCCGGCGTCACAATGCTGAACAGGGCGGGAATGGCGATGAAGAGCGAAAACAGGGGTATAAATACCCACGTCCTCTTTAAAAAGAATCCCAGGCGGATTTTAGAAAAACACGTCAGCAGAATAGATACCGCGTAAAGACATAACAGGATAAAAATGTTCTTTGTGAACAATATCTGGATAAGAAACAACAAAAACGTTGCCGTTTTTATCCTGGGGTCAAGAGATTGCAGAAATCCGTTCCTTGAGGCGTATTCGTCGGAAAAGACCGACTCCTTGAAAAACGACAAAGCACCTGAAATGGAACGTTCTATGAAATTGTTCTTAATCACCTTTTTTTGTCAGTACTTTGCCTATAAACCAGGCAGCCACGGAGATAATGGCGATACCCAAGACAGCAGATATTATATAGGCAAAACTCAAATGCGGCAGCCCCTTTTCTTCCCATCCCTTAAAGGCATAATCAGGCATAGGCGCGTTCCAAAGCGTTGATAACTTTGCCAGGCCGTTGGGAACATATCCCACGAGTTTCTGCATCTCATCTGCACCCCATTCGCCCCAGGCGCTTCCGGCTTTGAAACGGTCCGGCAGTATCAGCCCCAGGGGAGAAAGAACGATAAGAACCGCCATCCCAATCCATAATTTGGTGGTAATCTTCATAAATTCCTCCGTCAGTCAATAAGAAGATTCACATCCTGTTTCTGCAAGAATTTAATCACTAATGCGGTTACAATAGCCTCAACCCAACCGAATATCAAAAGATGCTCCCCGGCCATAGCCGGAACAGCAACATTGAGACCGTAGGGACAATACAACGCCTGTCCGAAGGCGGTGTGATGCAAAAGCGGTTGTAATCCAAATTCAACTCCCGCAAAAAGAGCCGCCACGTTAATGCCTATATAACCGGCCACTCCTGCCGCAAACACTCTTCTGTTTGAATCAAGAGGAGCGTTATAACTGAGAACCCTGTAAAGATAATACCCGACAAAAGGCAGAACAAAAGCCATATTAAAACAATTCGCTCCGATAGCAGTTATGCCGCCATCTCCAAACAATAACGCCTGTATCACCAGCGCAACGGTTATCGCAATACAGGCTGCCCAGGGACCCAGGAGTATCGCCACCAAAACCCCTCCCACCGCGTGTCCGGTTGAACCTCCGATTATTGGGACGTTAAACATCATAATTACAAAACTGAACGCCGCGCCGATGGCCAGCATCGGCACCTGTTTTGCCTTGAGTGTTTTCTTAACAATTTTTGAAGCAACCGCCCATAGCGGTAACATCACCGCGTAAAATAAGCCGCAGGTTGCCGGTCCCAGATACCCGTCCGGTATATGCATAATCTATCCCCTCCTTTTTAGAATGTATAAACGCAGGTTAAAACAACCGAATCATTTGCATTCGTATTCTTGCCTATTAGCGTTCTTTGATACCCCAACAGCGTCTGAATTTTGTCGTTGGACCATCCGAACCCGGCGGTAGCGGCAAGGGAATTACTGTCGGAATCGGCAATTTTGCCGCCGTTTTCTTTCGTACTGTCCTGTTGGAATCCGTTTATCTCAAATAATAAGTTGAACCTTTTTTTCGGAAAAAAGTATTCTGCGGCTAAATCATAATTGAGGTAATTGCCGTATTGGGTCTTAACGCCGTCAACCATTGTCTCCTGCGGTATGTTGTAGACGGCATCGGCGTGAAGGATGAACGGTTTTATCTTTTTGGTGATAACCATCCCCAAACCATAGTCCCAGGAACCGCTTCCGGTCAGGTCGGTTCCCAACTTGCCCGGCGCACCGTGCTGGTATTGTCCGGTTGGCGCTTTTATTTGAAACAAGCCGGTGATATGAGGCCGGTTGCCGCTCTCTTCGCAAAAACAGCGCTTAAGGGTAACGCAGGTATCTCCTATACCGCCGGAATTGGCACTTAGACCTTCCTGTTTGACGTAGTTTTCCTGCCAACCGGTGGAGACGTCTATTTCAAGCCGGTCAGTAATGCCGTAATACAAAGATAACTGTCCGAGCCATTGGTTCTGGGAATCACCGGCAGGGAGGGAATCCTCGTGGCCGTCCGAGTCAAAACCGCCGCGAGTAGTGGTGCAAAAAAGAAACGGTTGGACGACCAGTTTCCCTTTTTCGCAGAGCGGGGCGGTAGAGGCGGTAATCGGACCGGCAGAAGACGGGTTCCATTCTTCTTCCTGACCGGTAGCGCTTTCCTGTGCGAAGCAAACTGAACTCAACAAAACCAACATACCCACAAACAAAGCGAATCTAACTCTTCGTAGCATTTTTCCTCCTTTTCGTGTTATTAATTATGTTTTCGTGTTACCAAAACGCAAAAAAAATGTCCGCTACTTAATACCTTCTCCGGTAGTGGACATATTTAAGGTTGCGTGCTTCACTCCTTTAACTGAGGTTAAACTGTTAGTCAGTTTTCGTGCTTCCTTGGGAGAACCTTTAACCGCAATGATTTCCAGGCAATTGTTATGGTCCAGGTGGATGTGTTGGGTGGAAATAATCGTTTCGCCGAAATCGTGCTGAATATCCATCAGTTTATTTACCAGTTCCCGCTTGTGGTGGTCGTAAACGAGCGTAACTGCACCGGCAATTTCCCCTCCATTCTCCCATTGTTTCTGCACTAATTCCTGGCGGATTAAACCCCTTAATGCCTCGGATCGACAGGTATAATTCTTTTCTTTGGTAAGGCGGTCAAACTTCTCCAGAAGTTCCTGGTCCAAAGAAACTCCGAAACGCACTACCTTTGGCATTTTCGCTCTCCAATGACCATCTCATGTTACGATTGTAAAAATTGTAACATACAAAATTAGGGGTGTCAAGCGTCTGTCCAAAGCTTTAATTTCCTTATTCTTGGGCACCCCAAACTCTGTTTTTAGGCCGGCAACTACAATCGGAGCTAATTTTGTAAATGTACGCGTTGATTCTTGATTGGCGTTGATATCGGAACCAGTGTTTAATTCCAAAATTTTCGGATATTTTTCTTTGTGAGATAAAACATTTGCTTCTAAAGCTAAGTCCTGACATTTCCAACTTAAAAAATCAATTTCCCGCAAACGCAACGTGACGTGGCCATACCTATTATTCTTATTGGGTATACGTTACTACGCCATATAAAGCATAAATATATCTGGTAGGACCATTCTGAGGTGGTAAGGCAATTCTCACCTGTAGCGCATCTAAATCAGCTTGGGTCCATGTTCCGGTGAATGTTAAGCTTAGCCAACTATTCGAACTGGTAAGATTAAGAAGCTGATCGGCCTGCCATGCCCCTCCTACATAAATTGAAGTATTTATTCCGCCAGCACCAGTAACTGAACCATATGCCCAAATAGTAATTTGAGAAACAGAAGAAACAGAAGAAATTGAAGTCAGATCATAAATGTCTCCCGCGGCAACTCCACTCCTTGCAACGTAATCAGAAATATTTGGCACACTTGGTTGTCTTGTTCCATCGTCTATCGTTGTATAATGCGTTCCAGATGGAGTTGGAGTCCACTGAAGAGTTGTACCATCCCCATTAGGGTCAACATATCCTGTTTGAGGAGTGGGCGCACTTGTCGTCAATGTCGTATCTGCTCCATAACCCCAACCAGCAGAATTTTTAGCCTCAGCTTTGAAGTGGTAAAGAGTACTCGCTGTTAAACCTGTAATACCTTTTGAAAAAGCTCCTGCTCCTCCTGAATAAGTAGAGGTGGCTTCAGAACCATAACTGTCTGTAAGACCGTATTGGAAACCAACGATAGCGGAAGAAGCTCCTCCTTCAGAAGTAATAGTTCCATTCAAGGTAGCAGTGGTAGCGGCCAAGTCTGTGGCTGCACTAGTAGTTAAGGTTGGAACAGTAACAGTTGGGCCTCCCCCTCCACCTCCTCCTGTATTCGTCCTGCTGGCAACGGCATTAGGAGTAATTTTTAAGTGGTTGCCTACTTCATATAAGACAGTGGAAGTTCCGTTGTCAGTGGTTGCGTATTTTAATTGGTAACCAGTGGTTTCAAATAAGGCGGTAAGTTCCCAGGAGCCACTGACATATGTGTAATAGAGGTTGGTGGAAGTACTGTTGGTGGGATCAACTGGTAAGAGGGTTAAAGGATTGGGAACTGTGGTAAGAGAGGTGAAGTTAACAGGTACCCAGCCAGTGCCATCAGCTTTACGGTAGTTAGCGGTATTAGAGCATTGATAAGTCCAGCCTCCTGGTAAAGCTGGAAGACTGAGGGTAGGACAGGTTGAGGTAGCACTTGTGTCGTCAGGAATGGAAACATATACCACGTTAGCTGTTCCCATGGAGATATTGTCAAAATCAGCTAACCTGAGGGCTTTATCCAAGGTCTGGAGGTCTACCATACGTCTGGAGTCCCTACTTTTTTTGAGGAATTCTACTGGATTTAGAACTGTCACGACGACTACGGCCAAAACGGCAATAATCCCTATGACAATTAACATCTCTACGAGGGTGAAGCCTTTGTGCGTTTTCATTTAATTTAATACTAATAAAACAAAAAAATAAAAACAAGGGGGGGTATTAATAACTATTTGGTTTTCGATCGCCCTTTACGGAAACTTAAAATCAATTCTTTTTAAGACTGTTCTTTTATCTTTTTCAAATAACACACTCCCAGTCCCACCGCGTCAAACATGTGACCCCAATAAAGTTCTTTGTATTTTCTGTCCTGATTTAACCAGATGTATAAATCCGGGTAAAAGGTTGCCAGGAGTTTTGCCGTTTCTTTCTTTGAAGCGTTGCCATTACCGCAGACAACCTTCCTGGCGGTCCTGGGACTGTACTCATAGACTTTCATTTTGTTTTTCTTGGCCAGGGATTTTACTTCTTCAACCACCGCATCCAGAAATCGGGATTGCTTGCTCCAGAAGAAGAACGGCTTTTCAAGGACCAGGATATCGGGAGCGTAATCGTTAAGCAGGGATAGGAATATCTTTTTGACTTCCTCTAATCGCTTTCTTGGTGAACCTTTGGTTTTCAATACCTTGACCATCGAATCGCAGAGATCGTTGTCCCTAAAGATGGCTATGCCCCAATAACGGGTGCCTGGGTCAATGGCTAAGATTCTTTGGTTTTCTAATTTCTTGTGTTTTATTTTTCTTTGCATAGTTTTTGAATTAAGTAAGTGAATAATGCGCCTCTTGATTTTTTAATCTTCTCAATCGGCAGTTCTTTTACCTCTTTGTAAACCTTTCTTAAGAAGGGTTCCGGATACTTCCGGCAGAGGGAGAGGTATGCTCTTAGGCTTTCTTTGTCATTAAGGCCATTGCTGATTTCCATGGCCAGGAGTTCGTTCTTAGTGAAAAGCGAAACGTTTTCGTTGTCCATATAAGTTGAATTACGAACGACGGCGTTATTATTTATATTATTATCTATACCGTCGTAACGACCTTTGTTTTTAATTTTTTGGCTTAGATAATGTTCTTTTCGACCTTTTAGCGATTCTTCAACGTGTCCAAGTTCGGACACATTACCTGTCCTGATTTGGACACTCTCTTTTTCAACGTTGCCCGAGTCTGGACGCTTGCCGATGATTTTCCACTTCTGGACGCGGATTGACCTTCCCCCCGAAAACTGTACCACTTGATATTAGAATCCTGCCGTGATAAAACATAACAACCAAGGAGGTACAGAATGCGTCAGGGGAGGTATACGGAAGAGCAGATAATTAATGTCTTAAAAG
>JBAZEZ010000015.1:0-43488 GCA_041653615.1 Candidatus Ratteibacteria bacterium | reverse complement strand
TCGGAAGCATAATCAGCATTTACAATATGCTGATTATGCTCAAAAACAACGTCGCCAAAGCCTGGAGCAATATTGACGTCCTCCTTAAACAACGGATGGATGAATTGGAAAAATTAGTGGACGTCTGCAAAACCTACATGAAGTATGAACAGGAAACCCTGCAGAAGGTCATCAGCCTGCGTTCGGTGATTTCAAACGCGGGCGGAATCGGCGAACGGCTCCAGGCGGAAGGCGCTCTGGCCGGAGCGCTCAAAACGCTCTTCGCGGTCGCGGAAAATTATCCGGACCTTAAAGCGGACAATAATTTCGCCCAGTTGCGGCAGCGTATTTCCTACCTGGAAAACGAAATTGCCGACCGTCGTGAATTTTACAACGAATCGGTAAATTTGTATAATATAAAGATAGCCCAGATTCCAACGGTCGTTATCGCCAGACCGCTGGGTTACCAACCCTCGCCCCTCTTTGAAATACCGGAGGCGGAAAGGGAGAACCCGAAACTGGCGTTCTAAGTACAGTACGATTAAATTAGGACGCAGATATACGCAGAAAAACCGGATAATACTTTTAGAAATAATTTTAGAGCATTTCTTACGTAATTCTCTAAAGTAATCTTCAAAGTCTGTATCTGCGGTTATCAACGGTAATCTGCGTCCAACTGAAGGAGCGCATTTATGTGGAAAAGCAGACTGTTTACTCCGGGACCAACTCCGGTGCCGAATGAAATTTTGTTGGAAATGGCAAAACCACTCATCCACCACCGCACCCCGCAGTTCCGCAAAATACTGGCCGAGTGTTTCAGCGGCCTGAAAGAACTTTTTCAAACTAAAGAAGACGTTATGATTTTGACCTCTTCCGGAACCGGAGCCATGGAAGCGGCAATCAGCAACCTCCTTTCACCCGGAGAAAAATGCCTGGTAGTTGAAGGAGGTAAGTTTGGCGAGCGATTCCGGGAAATTGCCGTTGCTTACGGCGTAGGGGTGACCACCCTTCCGGTCGAATGGGGCAAATCAGCCACTCCGGCCGAAATAGAATCCGCGCTTAAAAAAGAACCGGATATCAAAGCGGTTTTCACCACGCTCTGTGAAACCTCAACCGGAACCCATACCGACGTCAAAGGAATCGGAGAAATTACCCGGCAGCTGCCGGGAGTGCTCCTGGTGGTTGACGGCATCAGCAGCCTTGGGTCCGTGGAATGCCGCACCGATGAATGGGGAATTGATGTCATGATTTCCGCTTCTCAAAAGGCGTTCATGCTGCCGCCGGGACTTGCCTTCATTTCCTTAAGTCCAAAAGCCTGGGAAAAATCAGCCAAAACCAAAACGCCGCGTTATTACTTCGACCTGTCCGCTTACCGAAAAGCGGTCGCCAAAGAAGATACGCCTTACACCCCGGCCTTGACTTTAATCATCGGCTTAGCCGGCGTTTTGGAAATGCTTAAAACCGAAGGAGTAGAAAATATCTGGAAACGCCACCACCTTCTGGCCGAAGCAACCCGCCAGGCGGTAAAGGCGCTGGGTCTGAAACTTCTGGCCGAACACCCCAGCGACGCGGTAACCGCGGTCCGGGTACCGGAGGAAATAGACGCGGAGGCGCTGACCAAATCCCTTCGGGATAATTCCGGAATCACCTTTGCCGGCGGCCAGGGCAAATTGAAAGGAAAAATTTTCCGCGTTTCCCACATGGGTTGGATTGACCAGTATGAAATACTGCAGGCGATTGCCGCGCTTGAACTGCAGTTGTTAAAGATGGGTTACAAGCTGCAGCCGGGAGCCGGTGTCGGCGCCGCTGAAAAAGTGTTCTTGGAGCAAAAATGAAAATATTAGTCACCGACCCCCTTTCACCGGAAGGAATTAAAATCCTGAAAGCAGAGGGTTTTGAAGTTGACGAAGTGGGCAAATTAGCGCCGGACGCTCTGGCCGAAAAGATTAAGGGTTACGACGGCTTAATCGTGCGCAGCGGTACAAAAGTGACGCGGCTGGTCATTGAAGCCGCCGACAAACTGAAGGTAATCGGCCGGGCCGGGGTGGGCCTGGACAACGTCGAATTGAATCCGGCAACCGAAAAAGGCATCATCGTGATGAATTCACCGGAAGGCAATACAATCTCAACCGCCGAACATTCTTTCGCGCTTATCCTGTCCTTAATGCGCAATATCCCGGAAGCGCACCGTTCCGTCAAAGAAGGCAGTTGGGAAAAGAAGGGTTTTACCGGAACCGAACTTTACGGCAAAATTATCGGAATTGTCGGTTTCGGCCGCATCGGCCAGCAAGTGGCCCGGTATGCACGGGCGTTCGGCATGGAAGTACTGGTCTGCGACCCGTTTATCAGTGAGGAAAAAGCGATTGCCGCCGGCGTTTCCCTGGTGGAATTGAAAAACCTGGTCAAGACCGCGGACCTCGTCACCCTGCATATGCCCATCACCGAGGAAACAAAGGGTATTATCGGCGCCGAAGAAATAGCGTTGATGAAACCAACCGTCTTCATCGTCAACTGCGCGCGCGGCGGATTAATTGACGAAAAAGCCCTGGACGAAGCCCTCGCTTCCAAGAAAATCAAGGGTGCGGCTCTGGATGTCTTCGAAAACGAGCCGCCGGCCGGCAACCCCCTGCTGAACCACCGAAACCTGATTGTCACTCCGCACCTGGGCGCTTCCACGCGGGAGGCGCAGGACCGGGTCGCGCTGGATATCTGCCGCCAAATCTCCGATTACCTGAAACGGGGCGTAATCACAAATGCCGCAAATTTACCCTCCGTAAGCGAAAAAATGCTTAGCTTCCTGAAACCGTATCTTAATCTCTGCGAAAAACTGGGCCTCTTTCTAGCCCAGGCAGCGCCGGGCCGTTTCAACCGGGTACAACTGGAGTACTACGGGGAAATAGCGGAAATAGACCTCTCCCCGCTAAAACATGGTTTTCTCAATGGCCTCCTTCGCCCCTCCCAGGGTACCGGCGTAAATTACATCAACGCCCCTCTCCTGGCCCGGGAAATAGGTATTAAATTCTCGGAATCAAAAAGCACCGAAACGCTTGAATTTGCTAACATCATCACCGCGACCGTCTCCGGTAACGACACAAATTTCTCTGTTTCCGGAACCATCTTCGGCAAAAAAGAGCCTCGGCTGGTCAAAGTTGACGGCTATCTGGTAGACGCGGTGCCGGATGGTTTTATCCTCTTCTGCCAAAACGAGGATAAACCGGGCATCGTCGGGAAAATCGGCACCATTTTGGCCGAATGCCAGATAAACATCGCCGGGATGACCCTGGGACGCAAAGAAAAAGGCGGGCCGGCCATCACCATCCTGAACGTTGACGCCGCGGTACCGGAAAAAACTCTGGAACTAATTAAAAATATCAAAGAAATGAACAGCGTTAAATTAATTAAACTTTAATTTTTGAGGTCAGCTAAAGATGATAATGAGACAAAAAAGAGGAAAACTAACCAATAGATATCATTCTGCTTTTTCCTGTGACGGTTCACCGGGGAATAAACGGCTTTACGATAATTCGTCCCCGGATATAACAGCCGAGCTGGCCCCGTTGGAAATTAATATTTCTGGCAGGGTTTGTCCGGCACGTTACTTCTGAACCTTAGCGGGAAACCTCGTTGTCTCGTATCTTCTGCCGTTGACCTCGCTTCGTCGCCGAAGCGCCGTCGCAACTTGCGATTGCGCGTTCTGTGACTTAAAGCCCTCCTTCGTCCGCCTCCGGCGGACTACGGCGGGCGAAGGAGGTACCAATTGTCACCTTCCAACATCCCGCTCTGGCTTTTGATTGGTGGATTTAGTGGACTTGCCGGATACCTGATTCATTTTTTCCTCACCGGGAAAAATATCAAAAACGCCGAGACAAAGAGCCGCCAGATTTTGGCCCAGACCGAGGCGGAGGTAAGCCGCCGCAAGAAAGAACTGGAAATAGAAACAAAAGAAGCCCTCTTCAAGCTGCGCAGCGATGTCGATAAAGAAACAAAAGAGGAGCGGCGGCAACTCCAGGCCTTGGAACAACGCCTGTCTCAACGCGAAACCAACCAGGAACGCAAGCTCGCCTTCCTGGACAAAAAGGAACAGGACCTAGGCCAGCAGGAAAAAACCCTCGCCGAACACACCAAGGCGATTACCCAGAAAGAACAGGAACTTTCCGGCATCCTGGAAGAAGAAAAAAGCCGGCTGTCCCATATCGCCAACCTTTCCCGGGAGGAAGCCCGCGAAATCCTGATTTCCAAAATGGAAGACGAGGCCCGGCACGACGCGGCGGTCCGCCTCAAACGAATTGAAGACGAAACGCGGGAAGAATCCGACCGAATCTCCCGCACCATCGTCCTGGAAGCAATCCAGCGCTGCGCCTCCGAACAGTCCGAATCCTCCACCACTTCGGTCGTCAGCCTCCCCTCGGATGAAATGAAGGGACGCCTCATCGGCCGGGAAGGACGCAACATCCGCGCCTTTGAAGCCGCGACCGGCGTTGACCTGATTGTGGACGACACACCTGAGGCGGTAACCATCTCGGCCTTCAATATCTACCGCCGGGCAATTGCGCGGCTGGTCCTGGAGCGGCTCATTTCCGACGGCCGCATCCACCCGGGCCGGATTGAAGAAGTAACGGAAAAAATCAAACTGGAGATGGAGGAGGAGATTTTAAAAATCGGAAAAGAAGCCGCCCTTTCGCTGGGTGTCCTGAAACTACATCCGGAACTCCTGCGCCTGATCGGCCGACTCAAATACCGTACCTCCTACGGCCAGAACGTCCTACAGCATTCAATGGAAGTGGCGCACCTGGCCTCCGTAATGGCCGGAGAACTGAAGATGGACCGCAACATTGCCAAACGGGCCGGCTTGCTCCATGACATCGGCAAGAGCGTGGACCAGGAAGTGGAAGGCGACCACATTCAACTGGGCTTTGATATCGCCAACCGTTACAACGAACAGCCGGAAGTCCTGGAAGCAATCCGCGGCCACCACTCCGATTACTCGGTAACCACGCCCTACGCGGTCCTGATGTCCGCGGCGGACGCGCTTTCCGCCAGCCGTCCCGGAGCGCGGCGTGAAACCCTGGAAGGTTATATCAAGCGCCTGGAAAAACTGGAAGCCATCGCCACCAGTTTCCGGGGCGT
Source organism: Candidatus Ratteibacteria bacterium (assembly GCA_041653615.1). GTDB lineage: Bacteria > Ratteibacteria > UBA8468 > MWAK01 > MWAK01 > JAHJUB01. The sequence goes on along the minus strand of JBAZEZ010000015.1, from coordinate 38,382 downwards.
AACCCAGGCCTACGCCATTTCCGCCGGCCGGGAAGTAAGGGTAATTGTCAAGCCGGAAGCAATTAGCGACGCGGAAGCATCCCTCCTGGTCAATCAGTTGACCAAAAAGATTGAAGAGGGAATGGAATATCCGGGGACCATCAAGGTGACGGTAATACGGGAAGTGAGGTACTCGGAGATGGCGAAATAAGCGCGAGGGCATCTGGTTCGCGGAACGCTCTGCGTACCGGATAAAACTACGCAATTCGTAAACGAGACTCGCCGTGTTCTCGCCAAAAGAACTGGCGAGCCACGGCCACTCATTTACTCATTTTGCTTGTTTTATTCCTGGTACTCCGCGAAGTTCCGTCGACCAGACGACCCTCGCTTGAAGAAAAACAAAAAGGGAGACGCTGAACGAAACATCTCCCTTTTTTTATATAGTTCCTGCAATTTGCCAACCTTTGGAAAAATAGAGGGCTGTCCCTAATTTCAAACACCTTCGCTTGGGTTTACCGGCACTCCCGTGGAATGCTGCCGTTAGCCGGTAGCCAGCTATCGACATCATATGTTAACCAAGTTTTTCCTCATATAGACGCGGCGGTAGCCGTGCTCTGTCCGACGACTTATCTCCACATACCCAAGGTGTGTGTATATTTCTATGTTTTCGACCATAGCTTCGTTGGTATAGAGATCAAACCACGAGTATCCCCGCCTGCACGCCTCATGCTCAGCAAATTGAATGAGTCTGCCGCCAATTCCTTTACCTTGGTATTCTGGAAAAACAGCGACATTGTCCAGCCAGATTTCATTGATGTTGGTCACGAGTACAACCAAGCCGACTACTACCTTCCCATCCGCTTCCGCTACAAATGTCCCTTTTCCGTCTGCCAAGGAAGCATAATCAGCGTGCATTGGAGCCGGTGATTTGCCAATGCGCTCTACATATTGCTGATACGCGGCTTCGGCACACCTTCTCATTGTGGGCGCATCATCAGGAACTGAAGACCTGATAATGATATTACACTTCTCTGGATTTGTCACGACCTCATTTTAACATAATTTTAAAAAAATTAGGGACAATCCCTATATTTTCCTTTCTGCGGAATTGTCAGGAAAATTATTAATCCTTTCACTATACCTCATCCGGGACTTCGTAATGATTAAAATATTATCATTACTCAAATAGGAAAATCAACTATGCTCTTACCGCCGATTTCTCATTCTCTTTTATTCATACCGCCCAATCTATTACCGGTAAAGGCGCCGGCTGTCATTCCGGTTGTTTTTTTAAATACCCGCATGAAATAAAAGACGTTTGAATATCCCACGGATGAAGCGGTTTCCTTAATCCCTGTTCCTTGCGAAAGAAGTCGTTTCGCCTCCGATATGCGTAACGAGGTAATAAAATGCGCCGGGCTTCTTCCGGTATAACACCGGAAGAGCCTTCGGAAATGCGTTACACTCAGGTTGAACCGTGATGCGACACCAGGAATAGAAATGGGATTGGTAAAGTTATTTTTGACAAACAAAACCGCTTCCTGCATCTCCTTCGCCCGGCCTGTTTCCTTGCCTGTTGTTTGTGAGCAGACATATAATTCGTATATCATATTAAGAATGATATTTTTCCGGAGCAATATGGCTCCCAGGTCCTCCCGATGCATTAGAGGGGCTAACTGCTCATACGCATGATTAAATAACCCGAACTGGTCGTGAATGACCGGGAACTCGGGTGAGATGCAACCTGTTTTCTGCAAAACACCGGCTTCAGGACCGCTCCACGCAATCCATTTCGTTTTCCAATTTCGTTGAGGAAAATATACGTGCGGTTCTTCCGGAAAAAGAATCATTATATCGTTTTTTTTAACTTTGCATTGACCTCTCGTTTTTGTTGCGAAGGTTCCGTTTCCTTCTTTGACATAAACCGCGCCGTATAGACCCAATCGCCGGAAGACAGGTGTTTTTTCGGAAGCATTATTAACTGTTTCCCCGATACGGTCAACCCACAAACCCATCGCCCTTTCAGTTGTTAAGGGAGTCCGGAAGTGCTCGTTTCGATAAACCTGCATATTTGTAGTCGAAAAGTCCATATCGTTGGTCATTTTATGCATTGCAATTTCTTATCTTACATATTATTATATCAATAACAATTGATACGCTATGCTCAATAATACCTGAATTAAGATGGCAGTGTCAATTTCTTAGCGTAAAAGTGTATACATAGTTCGTGTTCAGTTAATGGAAGCCAATGATCGGAACCGGAGATTTGCCATGAGAACGAGAATAAAAAATGTTGATTTTTTTGAGGTGACGCATCCCATATCAAAGCCAATAGCCGACAGTACCCATAACATAAACGAAATTGCGTTTGTGGTCGCGCGGATTGAACTTGAATCCGGAATCACCGGGGACGGCTGCCTTGTCAGGCTTTCTTATTCACCAAATGCCATTAAAGGCGCCCTGCAAGACATCAAGGAGATGGTAAAAGGCCTGCATGCGTATGAAACAGGAAAATTAATTCAAATTCACAACAGCGCATCTGAATATTTCGGCACCGTTGGTTTACAGCACTGGGCATTAGGAATAGTAAACATAGCCATGTGGGATGCCTGGGCCAAATCGCTGGAACAGCCGATTTGGAAATTATTTGGCGTACACTATAATAAAATTCCGGCATACGGAAGCGGCGGCTGGCTTTCTTACAACCTAAATGAACTTTTAGACGAAGTGGGCGGTTATGTCAAAAAAGGGTTCAGGGCTGTTAAAATAAAGGTTGGGTCGCCTGATATCGGTGTAGATTTAGAAAGAATAGCAAAGGTTCGCGAGAAGATAGGACCGCATCTAAAAATAATGATGGACGCAAACCAGGGGATGGATTTATCATCCGCGATACAATTGGCGAATAGGGTAAAAAAGTACGACATCGGCTGGTTCGAGGAACCTCTTTCGCACAGTGACTTTGCCGGTTACAAAACGTTGCGCAGTAAATGCGATATCTCACTTGCCATGGGTGAAAGAGAGTTTGACACTATCGCCCTGCGTGAACTTATAGCGCGTGAGGCAATAGACCTTTGGCAGCCGGATATTGTAAGATTAGGCGGAGTTGAAGGCTGGCGGGATTCGGCCGCATTCGCCGAAGCCCACCGCATTCCGGTGCTACCGCATTATTATAAAGAATACGACGTCGCGCTCTTATGCACGATAAAAAATCCTTGCGGTTGCGAAACATTTGACTGGGTGGATGGATTGATTGACCATCCGATAAAAATCGCAAATGGATACGCTTTCCCACACGAAACTCCGGGGTGGGGATTTGAATTCCTTGACGACAAGTTGATACCGATAAAATATTAGGGAGTTATTGTGTCCGAAAAAAAATATTTACATCGTTTGCTTGACATGAACAAAACCACCGGAATTGTAACCGGTGGGTCGTCCGGCTTGGGCCTGAAGACCGCCAACTTGCTTTCCGAAGCCGGAGCGCGGGTATTTTCATTAAGTCTTGGCAAACCCGACCCGGCCTTGAATAATAAGATAACCCATGTTGAACTTGATATAACCGATACAAAAAAATTGCGTTCCGCGATAAATATAATCGGGGATAAGCATGGTCTCGATTTTTTGGTCAATAATGCGGGCATCACCATAAAAGCCCCCATAATTGAAATAAACCCGGAACAATGGAACAGGATACAGGAAATCAATATTAATGCTGCGCTCCGGACATGCCAATTCGCGTATCCATACCTAAAAAAGTCTAAACACCCCGGGCGTATCGTTTCTATTTCATCGATGGGAGCGCATCTTGGTTTTACCGATGTAGTGCCTTACTGTGTCAGTAAAAGCGCAATCCTGGGGTTGACCCGCTCCCTGGCCGTAGAATGGGCACCGGACGGCATTTTAGTCAATTCGGTTGCGCCGGGATGGTTTCCATCCGCCATGACTCAAGGCGTAATGGATAAAGACCGAAAAAAGAAAATCCTGAACAGGATGCCGTTACATCGATTCGGGAAACCGGAAGAACTGGCCCCGATAATATTGTTTCTCTTGAGTCCTGCCGCCACCTATATAACAGGACAGGATTTTGCGGTTGACGGCGGGGCCTTAACGTTTGGATTTTAACAGGTATTTAAAAATAACGCCGAACATGATGCGGCGGCCAAAGGAGAATAAAATGAGTAAGTTAGCTAAATTAGCGAAGAAAGGTGCGGTCAAACGCGTACAGACTTGGTTTTGGAACCGGCCGCCCACGGAGATTGAAAACATATCCGTAAACAACGCCGATATAATCCTCGTGACATTTCCGGTAACTCTGCAAGATTGGGTTCACCGACAGCGGGCATCGGGTATCAAGGTATTGCCTTATGTTTCATTTTACAAAACTCCCGAACTCGCCAAACTCCAGGAGGAAAAAGAGAGATTTGATTGGGGTAATCCGAGCCGCCAGGAATGTATCCAGAATCCGTTTTGGCGAGCCGTGGCCACGGATAACCATCCGGAATGGCGCGCGCGCGACGAAAAAGGCGATATCCGGCAACCGTTCGGTCATTATGACGCCGGTTGGAGCATGTCTACGCCGCTTGTGAAATCATACCGGGATGCCTGTTTGCAAGGAATCGAGGCGCTCATGAAAAGCGGTTGCGACGGTATTTTTCTGGATAATTTCTTTCTCCAGGGAAACCCCGCGCACCATGGATTAGGTTCCGGCGCTGAAGTTGACCAAGCCATACGCTCTTTGACAATCGAAGCCGCGGAAATCATTCATAACTATAAACCAAACGCGATATTATGCACGAACGGGTCGGACGATGTCATAAAACATGACAAGGAGATGAAATCGGTTATTGACTTCTACGCTTCGGAAAGCATGATATTTAGTTGGGCATGGGACCTGTCCTTTCTATATACGGGGTGGCCGGCCCAGTGGGCACACTATCAATCGCATGCCTGGCACGCAGGCGAAGGACCGCAGCCAGTCGTTATCCCCTACCTGGGTTTTAGCGGCAGAGCGTTGCGCGAGGACGCGTATACGGTAATGGCGGCGGCGTGGATACTCGGAATGGCCTTTTCTGACGGCGGGACAGCGGCCAACCTCTCCGGAGTTGCCGGTTTCGCAAAACGCCATAAGTCGTTCCAGGGCGGAGCCCAAACCGCCCTTTTATTCCAGGCAGACAACGAACACGACAAGTGGCTTGAGGATTTTTATCGCTTAGATTTGGGAGAGCCTATTGGTGAAGGTCAAGAAATTCAAGCTTGTTTGCTGCGACACTTCGAAAAGGGAGTATGCTTATTTAACCCGACGCCGGAGTTGAAGCAGATTACGGTCAAAAACTGGTCCGGAACAACCGCCTACGAACACGCGTGCGGCGTCAACGTGGATGTTCGTTCCGGTGAAGTTCCGGTATGGCTGCCGCCTCTAACGGGTCGCGTGCTCACCCACGGAAAAAATAACGAGTAATTCACAGGAGGATTTTTATGAAAACTTTCAAAACTGGTGCTGGAAATGTTTCGGTGATTATTTTCCAAACCACTGAAGAGGCCGGAAACGCGGCGGCGTTAAAAGCGAAGGAAATTATAAACAAGGCTATCAGGCAAAAGGACCTGGCGCGAATTATTGTCGCAACCGGCCCCGCCCACGAAACCCTGATCAAGCCGCTTGCAAAAATGCTTGATATCGCGTGGGACAAAGTTGAAGTATTTCATATGGATGAATACGTAGGAATTTCCGATACGCATCCCGCCAGTTTCCGTTTCTGGCTGAAAAATTGGCTGGTCGATAAAGTCAACCCTAAAGCGGTGTATTATATGCCGGCCAATGCGCCTGATTTGGAGACCGCGATGCGGGAGTATGGGTCTACTTTGGCCCGCGCGTCCATCGATGTCTGCTTTGTGGGGTTTGGAGAAAACGGGCACATAGCTTTCAATGATCCGCATGCGGCGGATTTTCACGACCCGCTCCTCGTTAAAAAAGTTGCTCTGGCTGACTCATGCAAAAAACAACAGGTGGGCGAGGGGCATTTCAAAAATATCGGCGCCGTCCCCGCAGAGGCCTTGACGATTACCTGCTCCACGATCATGAACTGCGAAAACCTTGTCTGTCTTATTCCCGAAAAAAGAAAAGCCCGGACAGTCAAGAAGGCAATTGAAGGGCCTCTTTCCCCATCTTGTCCCGCATCATTGGTTTTCACGCATAATAATGCGCACGTCTATCTTGATAAAGAATCAGCCTCATTACTGAGCCGTTAATTCATAATATACCCGGAGACCAATGACCAACGCAAACAATAAGACCCTGCTTTTTGTGGGAGGCTGCGTTAATTGCCTTCTTTGTGCCGTGAGTGCCATGATCATCCCCTCGGTCGGCGCTCTGGTGGAAAAGGAAATGAACATTACTCATTCCTTGTTTGGATTAATTATCAGCATGCTTATTGCGGGGGCAATGTGCGGATGTATCCTGTTTTTAACGCTGTCAGGTTCAAAATGGCCCGCACGATTGACAAGAACCGGCATTGCGGCACTTGTATTTGCGAACCTGGTTTCGACGATGCCGTTTTTGGCGGCGCTTGTAATTGGGCGTTTCCTGATTGGCTTCGCGTGGGGATGTGCGGCCATGTCAATAACCTTGGTGTTGGTTCAACATTTTCCGCGCAATCTGCATAATCTCTTTTGTTTCTTTAACGCCATTCTGTGTGTCGGGCAGGGGCTTGGAATGTATCTGACGCCGCTGGCAAGCCGGGCTTTCGGACGTTGGCAATCTTTCTCACTGCTTATGGCCGGCATCAGCGGCGTTCTACTTGCGGCCAGTTTTCTGCGCCCCCTCAATATAACGACTGAAAAACGCGCGGCTTTCATTCCGGCTTTTCTGCGTTGTGTCATGCAGAAAAGGGTTGCCTTGATGATTGCCCTGCTTGCGGTTTATTGCATAGTGGAGACGGGCGTGTCGTATTATTTTGCGGTTTGCGCGAAAATGGAAAAAGGCCTGTCTTTATTACAGGCCTCCAGAATCGTAGCGCTTTTTGTTGTCGGCATTGCCGTGGGCAGACTGATGGCCGCAGGGTGGATGCGGAACAAACCGACCATTTTAACCATAGCCGGCTTGATTTTGACCGGCGGTGCTTTGTTGCTGGCCGGCATATTGGCGCCCGGGTATTTCGTTCCCGCCGGCGCTTTGTTTCTGTCGGGAGTGTTTTTCGCGCCGGTTTATCCGCTGGGCCTCGCCTATGCGGTGAATTTAACTTCGGAAAACAAGGACATGGTTGTACCCGCAGGAAATGTCGTCATCCAATTTACCGCTGTGTTTGGATTGCTGGCGATCGGATGGATCGGCGATTTGAGTTCGCTTCGTCTTGGCATTGGCCTGTTCTGTTGTCTGCTGATCGTTGCCGCGGTGGTGGCGGGTGTTGCCGGCCGTAAACCTGAACCTCCCATGGTCACATATTAACAAAGATAAAACGGGGAAATAATGCGGGAGAAAAAAATTGTAAGTGCGCTGACCATGGAATCTTTAACAGCAATCCCTTCAGGTACATGGGATTTATCTGAAAATAACAATACCTCCTTGTTGGTCGGCCCGGCGTTTTTTGACCCGCAAATAAACGGTTACGCCGGAATCGATTTTCAAAATCCTGGATTGACCATGGAAGAACTGGAATATTCCGTGCTGGAACTTCATAAAGCCGGTTGTTCCCATTTCTTGTTAACTTTAATCACAGCCGATGTAAATGAACTTGAGGAAAAATTGTCAAAAATATCTCAATACCGGAAGAAAAGCGCCGTTATCGAAAAAAGCGTATTGGGGGTGCACCTGGAGGGCCCCTTTATTTCATCAAAAAAATCCGCCAACGGTGAAAATTTTTATGGCCCTCATCCGATAAAACACATTCGTCCTCCTGATTGGACATTGTTTAAAAAACTTCAGAAAGCCGGCAATAATATCATAAAAATGGTAACATTGGCGCCGGAATACAGCAAAAGCGAGGATTTCATAAGAAAACTAAGGGTAACCGGTGTTATCGCGGCTTTGGGTCATACCGATGCCAGCCTGGAAGAAATAGGACGGGCTGTAGCGGCAGGCGCTTCTGTAGCAACTCATTTTGGAAGTGGCTGCCCAGGCTGGACAAAGCGACATGATAATATTATCCAAAGACTGCTTTTTCACGAAAATTTACTGTTGTCGATAATTCCAGACGGAATTCATATCCCTGGTTTTGCTTTAAGTAATTTCGTACGAGGATTTGGCGAAAGAATTGTATTCACAACAGACTGCATAAGCGCGGCGGGAGCTGCGCCTGGGAAATATAGTTTTGCCGATTTGGATATTGTGGTTGGGAATGATCGCGTTGTATCAAATCCTGCCGGTCCGGGACTGGCCGGAAGCGCTCTCCGACCTATTGAAGGTTTTTACAATGCTGTTAAATTGGGAGGAATGAGTATTTCTCAAAGTTGGAGGGCATGGACTAAACTACGGGATATGTACTTTCCTGAAGCAACAGCGCCGATTATAACAATACCGTGGCGTAATTGTAAAAATTGAAAATGAATAAATTTATTAACGATAATTTTTTACTGCAAACCAAGGCCGCTCAAACGCTTTTTCATGAATATGCGAAAAACATGCCCATCTTTGATTATCATTGCCATTTGCCGGTAAAACAGATAGCGGAAAATAAGAAATTTAAAAACCTTAGCGAAATCTGGCTTGGCGGCGATCATTACAAATGGCGCGTGATGCGCAGCAATGGCGTTGACGAGCAGTATTGCACCGGAAGCACCGGCGATTATGAAAAATTTCTGGCGTGGGCCAAAACCGTACCGTATACCATTCGGAACCAGGTTTACATCTGGACCCACCTTGAATTAAAACGCTATTTCGGAATTACCGACCCGTTAAATCCGTCAACCGCAAAAAAGATATACGATCAATGCACCGAAATGCTCCAGTCCGAATCGTTCCGGACGCGCTCTCTTCTGGAAATGATGAACGTTAAAATCGTGTCTATCAGCGCAGACCCTGCCGATAATCTTGAATATTATCGGAAAATAAGCAGCGACAAGAAATTTAAAATAAAAGTTTTGCCTTCATTCAGGCCGGATAATGCAATGGCGCTTGAAAATTTGCCGGCTTTTAATAAATGGCTCGATAAACTCCAAAACGTCAGCAAGACCGATATAAAAAATTACCATGTTTTCCTGAAGGTCTTGTACGGCCGACACGATTTTTTCCATATAAACGGGTGCAGAATTTCCGACCATGGAATAGACACCGCTTATGCCCAAGACTATACGCCGGCAGAAATTGAGCGAATATTTAATAAAGCCCGCAAAAATCTACCCCTCAATTCCCGGGAAATATTAAAATACAAATCGGCGTTGATGCTTGAATTCGCCCGCATGGACCATGAAAAAGGTTGGGCGAAAGAATTACATATCGGCGCCCTCCGTGACAATAATACGCGCATGTTTAAGAAACTTGGACCGGCCGCAGGATTTGATTCAATCGGCGATTTTGAAATCGCCCGTCCATTGGCAAGGTTTCTCGATAAACTTGACGCAAGCGATCAATTGCCCAAAACAATCATTTATAATTCAAATCCAAGAGATAACGAACTTATGGCAACGATGATTGGCAATTTCCAAGATGGGTCAATCCCGGGTAAAATACAATTCGGTTCCGGCTGGTGGTTTCTCGATCAAAAAGACGGGATGACAAAACAAATGGAGGCCTTGAGCAGCCTGGGGTTATTAAGCCGGTTTGTCGGCATGGTAACGGATTCCAGAAGTTTTCTTTCTTTCCCCCGGCATGAATATTTCCGGAGAATTCTTTGTAATTTAATTGGAAATGATATTGAACATGGTCTGTTGCCTGATGCCACAGAAGAAATTGGAGCAATGGTCCAAGATGTCTGTTTTAATAACGCCGTTAAATATTTCGGCATTAATATTTGATTTTTACCATGGAGGGGTTATAAATGAAACTCTTTGTGCGGACAAAATCGGAAAGCAACGCCAGGATTGACTATGCCGTTTCTGTTCTCAAGAGGCGGCTTGGGAAACTGGACATTGAGGTTGTACGCGGTTCCGGCAAGCCCATCTTGGATATTGTCGTTCAAGACCCGCACAGTTCAAACCAGGCCTTCACCCTGAGATGGATGCCGGATGTGAATCTGGATGCCATCTTCGATAATTATTTTACATATACCACTGACGTAAGCGCCGAGAAGATCGATGTGGTGGAAGTTGGCGATATGGACAAGAACTCCGGAAGTCTGGTGGCACAGGGACCGGCCGGGGTGCTTTACGGAATTCTCGAATTTGCGGAGCGCTGTGAAACCAGGGGATGTCTTCCCATCAGGCCGCTGGACATTTCCCGGAACCCCAAAATGGCTTTTCGCTCGGCCTGTCTTATGCTGATGGGTACAGCAACATACGACGTTGACATCTGCCAGGCGGAATTTCCCTGGTTTTACGATAAAGCATGGTGGACAACCTATCTGGATTTCATGGCCGAGAACCGGTTTAACGCTGTTTCCTTGTGGAATTTCCATCCCTTTCCGTACTTCATAACGATCAAGGGATATGAGGATTTGAACCCCGTAAACCCTGCACAGGTTGAACAAAATCACGAACAACTCATGTGGATCTGCGCCGAAGCGGCGCGAAGATCCATGAGCATCGTCTTTCACTTCTACAATATCTATGTCAGCCACCAGTTCGCCGCCCGCACGGGCATGCAGAATATCCACAGTTTTACCAACCAACAAAAACCGCTGATTGAAAAGTACATGTTTGAGTGCGTCCAGCAAATGGTGTCTGAATTTCCCGCTGTCGGGTGGATGGCATGTCTCGGAGAAGGCGTTAAGGGTGAAGACGGCGGCCGATTCGCGGGTGAAGTCCTGCTGCCTGCCGTCAAGGCCTCCGGCAAACATCCTTTATTTATTATCAGGCAGTGGTCCTCCCTGAAGACAAAACATGTCGCCGATCATATCCTGGGCAGGTATGACAATCTCTACGTGATGTTGAAACACAATGCCGAGCACATTGCCGGCGAAGTTCCTGATGCCCGCATGCGGAAGTGGGTGGACCTGGGCGTTCCCTGCATTGCGAATATGCACATGCTCAGCGAGGTGGGCCCGTTCCGGTGGGCGCCGGTGAAATATATCAACCGTATTTGCCTAACTTATCAGGCCTTGGGACTCAAAGGCGTGCATGTATTTCCCCTCTGCCCCGGAAAAATTTCAACTGCCGTGGCGGACGCCGGCTACACAGGAACGCAAATCGACCGGGACCGTCTTTATCATGAGGCCTGGGGCAGATATAGTTTTGATCCTATAAAAGACGAAGACGAGGAGGTTCGATTCTGGGTACGCAGGATGGCGGATAGATTCGGCGGACGGAAGAAAGCCAAGGCGATAATAGAGAGTCAGAATGTCATGGGACATTCGCTGACACGCCTCCAGCAGCACTTGTGGATTCATTACGACAACCACTCCATTCTCTCGGCGGGATTCACCCTGGAGCAGTATGTTGAGGCGCTATCCGTGCACGGACGGAAAATAGTGTTTACCGACATACTCGACGACCTGTTTCCCTTGGGCCTGGAACTTTCTCAAGGCCATCAATCAGGAAAAGGAGACTATACCATTGAGGATTGTCTGGCCGATTCAATCCGTGAAGTGGAGTCTGCCGTCAGCCTGCTTGCCGCCGCGGGCATACCGGAAAATATGACCGAGGCCGGTCGCTACATGCTGGATGCGGTTATGATTAGAAAAGTGCTGGAGTTCCATTCCCTCAAGATCGGGGCGGCCAGATGTATCTTTGCCCACAAAAAGCAGGACGATCTGAAATCCTTTGCTGAAGGCCTGAAACTTTTGCGGCGATCGGTCAAAGCATACAAAGATCTCGCGCAATTCGCCCAAGGTATTTATGTGGGAATATCCAATGTGAATCCCGTATATCCCAAGGCGTTGCCCGGCCAATATCACTGGACCGATATGCTGCCTCTATTTGAGGCGGAACTCGACAACACAAGGAAGGAATATCAACGGACGCGCAAAGCCGCAGCCGAAAAAATTGGAGGCCAAAGATGAACCGTAACTTTTCAATGCAGCAATACTGGGACAAACTCGCCGAAAACTGGACGCCGCTCTTGAAGTTCAAGGGCAAAACCAAAGCCGACTGGACCGCCTGGCGCAAAGAAGCCCATCCAAAATTCATGGAACTGCTCGGTCCCTTCCCGAAAAAAGTGCCGCTCCAGGCCGAGGTGGAGTCCTCGGTAATTGACGGCGACTTAATCCGGGAGCGGGTGGTCTTAAACTCCGAGGAATTTATGTCCGTACCCTGCCAGGTCTTAAAACCAAGGAAGATGAAAGCAGATAAGAAGAATGCGACTATCCTCTGCAGCCACGGCCACGGCCCTTACGGCAAAGACGCGGTAGCCGGCATCCGCTCTGACAACGGGTTCGTCCAAAATATACAGGCCTTGAACTACAACTACGGCGAGCAGATGGCAAAAGCCGGCTTCCTGACCATCTGCCCTGACCTGCGGGTATTCGGCGAACGCCGGGACGGACCCGACCCGTTTCCAGGCAGGGAGCCCTGCGAAGTAAACTTCATCAAGGGAGCGATCCTGGGTATCTACACCCTGACCCTCGACATCTGGGATATGCAATGCTGCCTTGACTATCTGGAGACCAGGCCGGAAGTGGATAAGAATCGCATCGGCATGATGGGCTTGTCCATGGGCGGCGTCATGACCACCTTCACTTCGGCAATCGACACCAGGATTAAGGCGGCCGATATTATCGGTTACGTCAATCCATTGAAAGAATGGTTTATCAAGCGGTCACACGCCTGCGGTTCCGCGCTTGTACCGGGTCTCTTCCGTTATTTTGACACGGATGACATTGCCGGCTTGATTGCGCCCCGGCCCCTCCTTATCGAGATGGGTATCTACGATAACGCCTTCTTCATTCAAGACCTATTGAAAGGATACGGAGGGGTAAAAAAGATTTACCAGGCAGCCGGCGCCGCAGACAGACTCTGGGCGGATATCCATTCCGGATCCCATGCTTTCGCAGGCGGCAAGGCCTTTAAATTTTTCAAAAAATACCTGTGAGCGACAAAATGAATCCCTTATTCAAAACAGAAATAATTAATCAAATCCGGAAAACCGGAGTTATCGCCGTGTTGGTTATAGACGATATCGACAACGCTGTCCCTGTAGCTCAAGCATTATTGAAGGGTGGGGTTACGGCAATAGAATTAACACTGCGCACCCCCGTGGCCCTTAAAGCGCTGAAAGCAATCAGGAAAGAAGCACCGGGAATGATGGTCGGCGTCGGTACCGTTTTAACGGTTGGACAAATCGATGAAATCAACGAAGCCGGAGCTGCCTTTGCCGTCGCTCCTGGTTTAAACACGGAAGTAGTCTGCCACGCAAAAAAAATAGGGCTAAGTTTTGCTCCGGGAATTGTTACTCCCTCTGATATTGAAAACGCCGTAAAGCTGGGGTGCCGGGTTTTAAAGTTCTTCCCGGCCGAGCCGAGCGGTGGCTTAACCTATCTGAAAAGCATAGCAGTTCCTTATAACCATCTTCAACTGCAATATATTCCCTTAGGGGGGATTAACGAGGACAACATGGAAGAATATGTAACAAGTCCGTTGATAATGGCAATAGGCGGTTCCTGGATTGCATCGCCTTCCTTAATTCAACAAAAAAATTGGTCTAAAATCACAAATAACGCAAAAATGGCCGTCGATAAAGTAACGCGGGTAAGAAAGTGTTGTTAGCGAAAAAATAAACGCTACTCACAAAAAAAGAGAGGCACTGTTTTTCTCAGCGCTTCCCTTTTTTATTTGAAATCAAATTCAGGCGACCCTGAAAGGGTCGCGCTACGAAGTTAATGTATGGATTCCCGCCTACTACACGCGGGAATGACATGCGTTTTGGTGCAGTTTTTGGCGTAGGCCGACGCCTGTCCTACTACGTATCTTTTTCTTTATCCCCGGCGACTTCTTCGGTGATTTCGTTCACGATGATATCGGTAATCCGGTCATCCGGCAGGATGTTAATCAGTTTAACGCCTTTGGTGTTGCGGCCGATGCACCTTATTCCCGCCCCGCTGATGCGGATAGCCTGTCCCTTCTGGGACAAGATAAGCATCTCGTCCATATCTCTGACCATGCGCATTGTAACCACCTTACCGTTGCGCTTATCGGTCTTGATGTCGATAATCCCCATGCCGGCCCGCTTCTGAATCCGGTAGGAATCAGACCGGGTCCGCTTGCCGTAACCTCTTTCACAAACCGTAAGCAACGGCGTCGGTTCTTTCAGAGCCTCCACGCCTACGACCATATCGCTGCCCTTCAGCCGGATGCCGTGGACGCCGGAAGCAATCCGGCCCATATTGCGCACGTTGGATTCCGGAAAACAGATGGCCATCCCGTTCCGGGTGGTCAAGAAAATATTATGTTCGCCGGTAGTTACCCGGACACCGGCCAGATGGTCTTTTTCCCGCAGGGTCAACGCGATGATGCCACCGGCGCGCGGGTGGCTGTAAGCCGAAAGCCGGGTCTTTTTAACCACTCCTTTTTCCGTCGCCAGAAAGAGAAACTTCTCGGCGCTGAAATCCGGAACCGGCACAATGGCGGTTATGGACTCACCCTCCAGGAGCCGCAAGAGGTTGATAATCGGCCGGCCCTTTGCCTGCCGGCTCTGTTCCGGAACCTGATAAGCCAGGAGCCAGTAAACCCGTCCGAGATTGGTGAAAAAGAGCAGATAGTCGCGGGTATTGGCCAGGACCATCTCCTTTAAATAATCGTTCTCTTTACTGGCACCCGCCAGCACGCCCCGGCCGCCCCGCCTCTGCCTGCGGTAGGTATCCAACGGCAGGCGCTTGATATAACCGGTGGCCGAAAGGGTAATCACCGTATCTTCCGGCTTAACCAAGTCTATCTCCGAAAATTCCATCACTTCGGAAGCGACAATCTGCGTGCGGCGTTCGTCTCCGTAACGTTTCACCAGGTCATTCAGTTCGCTCTTAATAATACCGTTGACCTTGCCCGGGCTGGCCAGAATCGCCTCGTATTCCGTAATCTTCTTCTTCAGTTCCGCGCTCTCGTCGCGTATCTTACCCTGTTCCAGACCGGTAAGCCGGGACAGCGGCATCGCCAGAACCGCGTCCGCCTGTTTTTCCGAAAGCTTAAATTTCTCCTGCAAACCTTCTTTGGCTTCCGACAATGAAGCACTGGATCGAATCAGTTTGATAACCTTGTCAATGTTTGCCAGCGCAATCAGGTAACCTTCCAGAATGTGGAGCCGTTCCTGAGCCTTTTTCAAGTCATACCGGGTACGGCAAACTATGATATTCCGTCGGTGGATTAAGAATTCCGCCAAGAGTTCCTGCAGGGTCAGGATGCGCGGCCGCCCTTCTACCAGCGCCAGGGTGTTAATACCGTACGATACCCGCAAAGAACTGTGCTTGTAAAGCTGGTTTAAAACCAGGTCCGGGTCCTCCCCGGCCTTCAATTCAATCATGACCCGGATGCCTTCCTTGTCCGATTCATCCCGAACCGTGGAAATACCTACCACCGCTTTATCGTCAGCCAGCCGGGCGATATCAGCCACCAAATTGGCTTTGTTGATTTCGTAGGGAAGCTGGGTTACCACAATCGCCTGGCGGTTGTGGCTCAAGTCTTCAATCTCGGTGTGCGCCTGCAAAATAATTATGCCGTGCCCGGTCCGGTAAGCAGAATCAATCCCGCGCCGGCCCAGGATGTAGCCACCCGAAGGAAAATCAGGCCCGGGCAGAACCTCCATAATCTCTTCCAAGGTTACGTCCGGGTTGTTAATCATCAGGATTAAAGCCTGCGCCACCTCTGTCAAATTATGGGGTGGAATATTAGTAGCCATGCCCACCGCAATTCCGGTGGAACCGTTTATCAGAAGATTGGGAAGTTTGCTGGGCAGGACCGTCGGTTCCTGAAGCGTTTCGTCAAAATTGGGCTGCCAGGCAACCGTCTCTTTTTCCAGGTCAGAAAGAAGTTCACCGGTAATCGCCGCCATCCGCGCTTCCGTGTACCGCATCGCGGCCGCGGAATCGCCGTCGATAGAACCAAAGTTACCCTGTCCGTCAATCAAAGGATAGCGTAAGGAAAAATCCTGCGCCATACGGCAAAGAGTCTCGTAGATTGCCGAATCACCGTGCGGATGGTATTTACCCATCACTTCACCGACAATGCGCGCGCTCTTCTTGTAGGGTTTGGAGTGTTCCGACCCCAATTCCTGCATAGCGTAGAGAATGCGGCGGTGAACCGGCTTCAAACCATCCCGCGCATCCGGCAAGGCCCGGCCCACGATAACGCTCATGGAATAGTCGATGTAGGACCGCTGCATCTCGGTCTCTAACTCAATCGACTGGATATTACCCCAGTCCTTCTCCGTACTCTTCTCTTTTTCCTTTTCTTCCGCCATATTAGGTTAGGAGGGGTCATAGCCCCTCCCCTACATTTTTTATGTTAAACGTCTAAATTTCTCACTTCGTGGGCGTGGCGTAAAATAAAATCCCGGCGCGGCTCAACCGCTTCGCCCATCAAAATAGTAAATATCTCGTCGGCCCGAACCGCGTCCGCCAAGTTCACCCTCAAAAGCCGGCGGTTTTTGGGATCCATCGTCGTCTCCCAAAGTTGCTGGGGATTCATCTCGCCCAAACCCTTATACCGCTGAATGTGCAGGCCTTCCTTACCCAGTTCCATAATTGTGGAAACCAGTTTCATCGGGCTTACCTTTACATCCCCGCCTGGATGGGGTCTATCCGACGTCTTCTCGCTACGGATAATAAAAAACGGTTCTTCCAGAGCGCTGGGTTTCAGACCGTATCCCTCCAGCTTCGTGATGATGCGCTCCAATTCCCGGCTCTCGTAAATCTCAATCGCCGGGAATTCCTTCTCCCGGGAAACAAAAAATTGCGCCAGTTCGGTTTCGTCGTAAAAATAGACCTCATCCTTCTCGGACGCCTTGGACATCGCCCCGCCTCCGTTTTCGCGAACCAGGTAAAGCGGCAACTTTCCTTCTTTGGAAATTCGTTTTAAGAACGACAGAAGAGAAACGCCCTTGTGGTGCAAGCTTCTCTCGATATCTTCCAGAACCTGAAATAACCGGGTCAGGTCACGTACCTCTTCCTTGGTGCATTCTTTATGTTCCTTACCGCTTTTATAAAATATACTGTTGCCTTCCAAGGCCAGGGAAAGCAGCTGCCGGCTCATGTCCCGGTCGTCCGGAACGTAAAATTCCCGTTTGCCCTTATTAACCTTATAGAGCGGCGGCTGGGCAATATAAACATAGCCCTGGTCAATTAAAGGCTTCATTTGCCGATAAAGAAAGGTTAAGATAAGAGTACGGATGTGGGCGCCGTCAACGTCCGCGTCGGCCATCAGAATCAGGCGGTGATAACGCAATTTAGTGGAGTCAAATTCGTCGCCGATTCCGGTGCCCATGGCCGAAATCAGGGCTTTAATCTCGTCATTTCGCAACACCTTGTCCAGACGCGCCTTTTCCGCGTTGATGATTTTACCTTTCAGGGGCAGGATTGCCTGAAACTTACGGTCCCGTCCCTGTTTGCAAGAACCGCCGGCGCTGTCGCCTTCCACGATAAAAAGTTCCCGCTCCTCCGGATTCTTATTGCTGCAGTCAGCCAATTTACCAGGCAGTACACCATCCAGGCTGGACTTAGCCCGGGTCAGGTCCCGCGCCTTCCGGGCCGCCTCCCGCGCTTGAGCAGCCAGCATAATCTTACCGATGATTGCCCGGGCCGAATTCGGGTTCTCTTCCAAAAATTCGGTAAACTGAGCCGCGGTCAGGCGGTCCACCAGGGTGCGCACCGCGGAATTACCCAGCTTCATCTTGGTCTGACCTTCAAACTGGGGATTGGGAACTTTCACGGAAATTATGGCAGTCAGACCTTCCCGGGTGTCCTCACCGGAAACCGCTTCTTTTCCTAACAAATTATATTTCCGGCCGTAATCATTCAGACCGCGCGTCAAACCGGACCGAAATCCGGAAAGATGCGTGCCGCCTTCCCGGGTATTAATGTTATTGGCAAAGGTAAAAACGTTTTCGGTGTAAGCGTCATTATATTGAAGTGCCACCTCTAATTCCGTGCCGTCATCTTCCTTATGAAAAAAGAAGGGGGGCGTAAAAAGCGGAACTTTGTTCTTGTTGATATGCTCCACAAAAGTAACCAGGCCTAATTCGTAATGAAAATCCTCATTATGGTCGGAGCGTTCATCCTTAAAAACAATGGTCAGAACCGGATTAAGGAACGCCAGTTCCCGCAACCGGTTGGAAAGAATATCGGCATCATATTCAACCGTTTCGAAAATATCACCATCCGGCTTGAAAGTAATCTTGGTGCCAGTGCTGGTCGTCTTACCGACATTCTTCAGCGGACTGGCAACTTTACCCTTTTCATAACGCTGCCGGTAGATGCCTCCGTCCCGCCGTACCTCCACATCCAGCCATTCCGAAAGCGCGTTAACAACCGAAACACCCACTCCGTGCAGTCCGCCGGAAACCTTGTAGGAACGGTGGTCAAACTTGCCGCCGGCGTGCAGGACCGTCATCACCACTTCCAGGGCTGGCCGCTTTTCCGTCTTATGCAGGTCCACCGGTATTCCCCGGCCGTTGTCTTCAACCGAAACGGTGCCGTCGACGTGGATGGTGACACCGATGCGGTTACAATGCCCGATCATCGCCTCGTCAATGGAGTTGTCAACCACCTCGTAAACCAGGTGGTGCAGTCCGGCTACGGACGTATCGCCGATGTACATCGCCGGACGTTTCCGTACCGCTTCAATCCCGTCCAGAACCTGAATATTAGTCGCGTCGTATTGTTCCATGGATAATTAAAATTTATTTCAAGAATTTATTGGGACGCAGATTTTCGCAGATAACCGCAGATAAAACATAACAAAAAAATATAGAGTTACCAAAGAATTACTATAAATAATTTTTAGAAATACTAAAATTCTTCTTAATCCTTTATCTTGCTGTTTCTGCGTATATCTGCGTCCAAATAAAATGTAAAACGCCCCGGGTTACCCTAAAAACACACCATCTTGTTATTATCGTTCTTTAATTATACTACGTATTGCGCTTTTGTGTCAAATTCACAGGAGGGCGCCGTCACCCCCATTAAACCATCCGTTTTTTGATGACTTTTTTAATAAGTTCCGGTGATATCGCGCTCCTTACTTCCGTCTTTCCAAGCTTCACCGGCAAAACAAACCGGTTGGCACCGCCGACTGATTTCTTGTCATGTTTTAGGAACCGGATAATATCCGCCAATTTGCCGTGAGCAATTTTAACCGGCAGGCCGATTTTCGATAACAAAATTTCTATTCTTTCTGCTTCCGCAGAAGCAAAAACTCCGGTTTCACAAGCAATATCGTTAGCGCATACCATACCGATTGAGACGGATTCTCCATGGCTGTATTTAAATCCGGCCGCTGATTCAACCGCGTGCCCGATCGTATGCCCGTAATTTAAAACCATCCGGATTCCCTTGGTGTCTTTTTCGTCTTGCTCGACTATTCTTGCTTTTAAGCGATACGATTTTTCCACAATCGGCCCAATCACACCAAGGTTTAACGCCAGGACATCTTTTACGTGTTCCTCAACATATTTAAAAAGAAACGGGTCTGCTATCACACCGTATTTAACCACTTCCGCCAGGCCAGACCTTATCTCCTTAAGATTTAAAGTTTTCAGCAGACTCAGGTCTACAAAAACCAATTTCGGCTGGTGAAAACTCCCGACTTTGTTTTTGATGTTATGGAAATCTATGCCAACCTTCCCGCCTATTCCGGAATCAACATTAGCTAAAAGTGTCGTGGGAATTTGAACATAGCTTACCCCGCGGTTAAAAGTCGCGGCGACAAACCCTCCTATGTCGCCCGGCACCCCTCCGCCTAGGTTCACTACTAAGATGTGCTTGTTCAGACCTCCGTCAAATTTCGCGAGTCCGGTCAGTAACCCGGTGTACGTTTTTATATTCTTGCTTTTTTCACCGGCGGGAAATTTCGCCAGGCCAACATCGTGAAAACCCGATTTTTTGAAAATAGCAACCAATCTCTTGGCGTATAATCCGCCGACTTTTGCGTCGGTTATGATAAAAATGCTTTCGCCGATATCCAGGGCTTTTAACCGCGTTCCGATGGTGTCCAGATTATCACAACCGACTACAATGTCGTAAGCCATGTTTTTATTCAAGTTAACGCTGATTGTTTTCATGTGTTTATATAATTTGCGTTCAAAAATTATATTATACCGGTTCGGATTCAATCAGAGAGCAAGGCATCCAAGGCTGAGGCCAGAAGGCGTACAGAGATGTACGCCGACGAAGCTGACAGACGCAGGTAACGATGCTGTATGTTTGAAGGCGAATTGGTATTAATAATTTCTCCGCGCGGCATAGGTAAACGGCAAAAAGTAATTCCGCCACGACCTTTCCGTTGACCGGAATTGATTTGTTCCGAAAAAATAATCTACCATCGCTTCTCTCGTACGGGCAATTTCTTTAAGACGCGCAAAACTTTCGGTGTTTTCCAAAGTCAAATCTATTAGTTCCAGGGCGCGCTCAAACGCCTTGCGGCTATAATCGGCATTATTCTTGGATTTCCAATTAAGCGCGCGCTCAACCTCACTTCCGATATTTGCCATTTGCTCCAAAAAAGATAATTCTCCCCAACGGCCGACCGCCAGATCTTTATGCTGATACCAATTCGTCTTCAAACATACAGCATCGTTACCTGCGTCTGTCAGCTTCGTCAGCGTACGTCCGGTACGCTTCCTCGCTTCCTCCTTGCTGCCTTGCTCTTTGTTTGAATCCGAACCGGTATACTCTAATTTTGAATGCAAGTTAGCATGACAACTCATCGCTTAATCCTTTTGGCAACAATCTCAACAATCTTTTTGTGTATTTCTTCGTTTTCTATTCCGCGGCTTCTATTACCCTGCGAAGGACGCATGTTAATCATCGAATCAAACTCGATAAAATCATCACCCGGTATTTCCGGATAGAAATTAATCCCCCACAGGTTTTTCTGCTCGGAACCGTTTCCCAGGAGCAACGCCTCTAAATCAGAATGAAGCTCGGCATCAACCGCCACAAGTTCTCGCTCAACATCCACGACCGCCTTTACCAAATTTCCAAAAGTAGCGGCAGCCATCTGTTTAAGCTCTTCGGGCAACAATGTTGTCGTTATTATTTCCACGTAACTAATTATACCATAGCAAAAATTCACGACGCCTAAAATATAACATTCAAGCGCTGGTCAAGCCGCGCCGGAATTGTAAGGGGTTTATTGTTGAGCAACCCCTAAAATCTCCCGCAACCCGTCGCCCAACAAATTATAGGCCAGGACCGTAATGAAAATAAGCAGCCCCGGAATCAGCATCCAGGCGTGATAAAGAATCACCTCCAGGCTCCCCATCGCGGAAGAAAGAATATTGCCCCAACTCGCCTGCGGTTCCTGAATTCCCAGGCCCAGGAGGGAGAGCGCGGACTCGCCCAGGATGTAGCCGGGCACCGAAAGGGTGATGGCGGTGATGGTGTAAGAAAAAGTCTGGGGAATAACGTGGCGCCAGATGATGCGCCGGTCGGAAAAACCCAGGGCGCGCGCCGCCAGGATAAAGTCCTCCTCGCGAATGGAAAGGACCATGCCCCGCACCACCCGCGCCAGACCGGCCCAGCCAATCAGGGAAAGAATCACGACTACCATCAGGTAAACCTGAAAGGAAGAAAGCGTAGCCGGGAAAACGGCCCGGAGCGCTAAAATCAGGAAAAAGCCGGGAAAAGCCATTAAAAGTTCCGAGAGACGCATCAACAGGTTGTCAATTTTTCCACCGTAGTAACCGGCCGCTCCGCCGAAAAAGAGCCCCAGCAGAAACGAAATACTCACCCCTACCAGACCGATGGAAAGTGAAACCCGGCTTCCGAAAAGCAGGCGGCTGAAAAGGTCCCGGCCAAACTGGTCGCTGCCCAGAAGATAGACCCGCGCCGGTTCCGGGCAACCGAAAAAATAACGGTCAAGCGGAATCAGCCCGAAAATTTTGCGGGGGCGCCCTTTTACCCAGAAATTTATAAAATACGGCTTGGCGGTATCTTTACGGTAAAAAAATGATTCGCCGGACGGAGGCACATAGTTATAAACAAAAGGCCGGATGTGCCATCTCCCGTTTACTTCCCGGAAACTGATTTGGGTCGGCGGGCAAAAAGGTTTGGAACGTTCCTGCTGGTCATAAGGGTAGGGAGCCAGAAAATCGGCGAACAATCCGGACGCGTAAAGAACCAGGAGCACCCAAAAACTGAGGTAAGCGATAGGCCGTTCCAAACGCAACCGACGAAGTAATTCCATTGAAATTATGCGTCATTGCGAGGAGCGTTGTTTGTGACGTGGCAATCCCAACCGTGAAAACGAGATTGCCGCGCAAAATACGCTCGCAATGACTACAACCGCACGAGTTCCCTTATCCCTTCCTGGCTTTCTTTCGGACCGATTAAAGAAAGGTTAAGATTATCCCCGGTTAGAATTTCCCGGGCAACGGCCCTTATTTCCCCGGCGGTAACCTTCGATATTTTAGCGACAATCTCCTCCGGAGTTTCAATCCGCCGGCGGGTAATTAACTGACCGGCCAAAAACTTCATGTACTCGGAGGTACCCTCCAGAGCAAGCTGCATCTGGCCGATTACAAAATCCCGGGCGCGGGTCAACTCCTCTCCGGGCACCGGCTCTTCTTTTATCCGCGCCAACTCGGCCAAAATTACTTTAAGCGCTTCCTTTAGAGTTGTCGCGGAGGTACCGGCTTCAATTTCAAATATTCCGGCGTCCGCGTAGGAAGACGCGCCGGCCGAAATCTGATAAGCCAGCCCGCGTTTTTCACGCACCTCAGCAAAGAGGCGGCTGCTCATGTTACCACCCAGAATTACGCTCAACAGGGAAAGCGCCCAGCGTCTTTCGTCGTCAACGGAAACGCCGCGCCCGCCCAGGCATAAGTGGACCTGTTCCGTCTCTTTGGCAAACAAAGAGAAGCTCGGACCCGGCTTCTTTTCCACCACCGGCAAAAAATGCGGTCCTTCGCCTTCGGCAACCGGCTCCAAAAAATCCGCTGCTTCTTTTCGGGCTTTATCCGGGTCGAAATCCCCGGCAATGCTCACCACGATAGAGTTCCCCCGATAAAAACGCTGCCAGTATTCAAATAACCGGTCGCGCGTCAAGCCTTTTACCGTTTCCGGCGTTCCCGCGATAAACCAGCCCAGCGGATGACCGGGAAAAAGCAGTTCGCTGAAAAGTTCCTGGACGTGGGCGGCCGGAATATCAAGGTACATCTTAATCTCTTCCAAAATGACGTTCCGCTCCTTTTCAAACTCTTCCTTGGGCAAACTAGGCCTGATAACCATATCCGAAAGGACATCCAGAGACAGGGAAAGATGTTTGGCCAGAGGCATCTTGATGTAATAACAGGTCACCTCTTCGGACGTGAACGCGTTAAAAAGTCCACCGACACCTTCCACTATCCGCTTTAATTCTTCGCAAGTGCGTTTTTGGGTTCCCTTAAAGAGCAGATGTTCCAAAAAATGCGCCGAACCGTTTTCCGAGTGTTTCTCGTAACGGCTTCCGGTCCGCACCCAAATACCGGTGGTAACAGAGCTAAAACCCGACATCGGCTTCAGGATAACTTCAATTCCATTTTTCAGTTTTATAGTTTCCATAGTTTTTATTGGTGTCATTCTGAAGTGAAGCTGAAGAATCTCATCTTTAAGATGCGAGACATTTCGCTCAGGGTGACAAGTATTATTTTAGTAACTCCAAACATGCCTTTTTCGGGTCAGGCGCCCGGGTAACAGGCCGGCCGACTACGATGTAATCACTGCCGGCAGTAAAGGCTTCTTGAGCGGAAAAAGTGCGCTTTTGATCGTCCGCCTTCGCTCGCAGTAACGGTGAGCTATGGCGAACGCGGTCCCCTTCGTTACAACTTCTAATCCCCGGGGAAACCACTAAAAAATCTTTGCCGAAACGTTCTTTAATCACCTTCGCATCCTGAGCCGAGGCCACCACTCCGTCCAAACCAGCATCCTTCGCTCTTTCCGTCAAACGCATAACCAACCCCGGCACCTCGTAATTCAGTCCGAGACTCTGCCATTCGGCTCCGCTGCTGCTGGTAAGGATGGTGACGCCCAAAATTTTAGGCGCTGGTCGACTTTTCCGCGCCGCTTCTTCCCGCGTCGCTTCCTTCGCGGCAATCAACACTTCCGGTCCGGCCAGGAGATGAAGATTAAAAATATCAACGCCCAGGGAAACAGCCGCCCGGCTGGCCTTCGCCACCGTGTTGGGAATGTCAAAAAATTTCAGGTCTAAAAAAACCTTCAAACCTTTCGCCTTCAGTTCCCGGATGATTTCCGGACCGGCCGACGCGTAAAGTTCCAGACCAACCTTGTAAAAAGAGATTGCGCCGGACAGGTTTTCAACCAGTTTCAGGGCATCTGCCCGGTTATCGTAATCCAACGCGATAATGATTTTGTCCGTCATGTCTTTTCCTTCTTTTCCAGTATCGTCAGTATCCCCAAAAAAAGCAGGGCTTGAAATAAAAGGACTAATCCTCCGGCCAGCGGAATTCTTCCTAAAACCAGCGCCGGCAGGCCCAGACCCAACGCCAGCAAATAGATGACCACCACCGATTCCTGCTTCGTGAGACCAAACTTCAGAAGCCGGTGCGACAGATGGTCCCTGCCCGCCGTAAAGATTGAGCGTCCCTCCCGGAAACGGATAACCACCACCGAAAGGGTGTCAAAAAGCGGAATGGCCAGGATAAAAATCGGCGCCAGCACCGGCAGGTAAGACGGCGCTTTCTGATAATAAAAAGTGGCGGTTATAGAAATGACCGCCAGAAAATAGCCGATAAAAGTACTGCCGGATTCGCCCAGGAATATCTTGGCCGGCGGAAAATTATAACGCAGAAATCCGAGGACCGCTCCGGCAAAAACCGCCAGCAGCGTTGAAATAAAAAGCGCGCCGTTGCCGACCGCGTAAAGGAAAAAAAGCAAGGCGGAAATCAGGCCGGTTCCGGCCGCCAGACCGTCCATGTTGTCCAGAAGATTAAAACTGTTAGTAATTAACAGAAACCAACCCACGGTCAACACCATGGAGAATAGAAAATTCGGCACAAAGAGAGAAATCCGCAGACCCAAAAAAAAGAGCAGCAAGGCAATTAAACTCTGGCCCAATAACTTCCACCCGGCCTTAAGTCCGACCAGGTCGTCAACCAAACCCAGGAGAAAGATGAGCACGCCGCCGGCGATGATAATTAAAAGTCTGGGCAGGACATTAAAAGCGCCGGGTAAGTTTTCAATAATTCCCTGCGGCAACAGCGGACGCAAAAAAGCGACAACGATAAAACCGAGCAGGACGGTGACCAGAAAAGAGAAGAGAAGCCCGGCGCCTCCCAGGAGCGGGGTGGGAACCTGATGGACCTTACGCGCCGCGGGATAATCCATTATCCCCCCGGCCAGGGCGACCTTGCGAAAAAACGGAGTCAGGAGCAGGGAAAGAACCAGACTAAGCAGGAACGCGGCAAGATAAACAAAATTCCACATAGATATAATAGGACGCAGATATGCGCAGAAACAGCAGGATAACGCTAAATGATAATTATTTAAAGTATTTCTTGATAATTCTCTAAATTAATCTCTTAATCTGTATCTGCGATTATCGGAGGTAATCTGCGTCCAGATTATTTTATATTTACCGGCACTTTCTGCTGGCTCATAAAATCCCGGATAAGGTTAACGATGTGGTGCACAAAACCGCCGATCAGGGGCAGGTGTTCCATCCAGCGCAAAACGATGAAAAAAAAGGCGACCAGCAAAGCGCCCAGAATTGTCATTCCGAAAGCAATGCCCAGACCGCGTACTACCCCCAGCATAAAGTTTTGCCACATGAACTTCCGCGGGTTCTTCATCATGTGGAGGAGTTCCTGAGTGTCGGAAGCTAAAGCCTTCCTCAATTGTTGAACAACCGTATCCACCTGGTGCGGCAGCAAAAACTCTACTTCCTCTTTCTTTTCCTCTTCTAATTTGCGCTCAATTTCGCTCATTTTTTGTCTGTCATCTTGACTATCTTGACGTAGTTGCCCGGCTTGCCGGTCTCTTTTAATGACGCCAAGCAAGCTTGGCAACTACAGGCACGTTTTTGTAGTTTATAATTCCCCTTTTGTCGACGGAACATTACCCTTAAGACGCGGCTCCGGAGAAACCGCCTCTTTCACCGCCCGGCCCAGACTTTTAAAAAGCGCCTCCAAAATATGGTGCTGGTTCTGGCCGCGACGGGTTTCAGCGTGCAGAGTAATACCCGAAGTTTTTACAAAAGCATTCAGAAATTCCCGGGCATCGCTAAATTCAAAGTGCCCTTTGTCCCGGGGCAAACGGGGTAATTTCAGAAAAAGGAAGGGCCGGCCGGAAATATCCACGGTGGTCTCCACCAACGCCTCATCCATCGGAACAGCGACAAAACCAAAACGCATGATACCCTTTTTGTCGGATAACGCTTTTGCCAGCGCCTGGCCCAACACCAAACCCAGGTCTTCCGTAAGGTGGTGCTGGTCCACTTCCAAATCACCCTTGGCCCGAATTTTTAAATCCATCAGGCTGTGCTGGGTCAAAGCAGTAATCAGATGCGCCAGAAACCCGATCGGAATTTCAATATCCGCGACACCGGAACCATCAAGATTAAGCACGACGGAAATTTCCGTCTCCTTCGTCTTCCGGTAAACCTCTGCTTTTCTTTTCATAAAAATTCCTTTTTGGACGCAGATATGCGCAGAAACAGCAGGATAACGCTAAATGATAATTATTTAAAGTATTTCTTTCAAAGTATAAAGTAATCTTTAAGTCTGTATCTGCGACAATCTGCGTCCTATTAATTCGGCATCGCCACTATCCCGGCGACCTCCGGCTTGCACCTGACTTCTTCCTCAAAAGCCGAATACCTTATCCTGTTAACATAATCCTTCGCCTGAAACGAATAGGTGAATTGGGTGTGGAGACCATAACGGTTCTCCAGGATGGCAACCGTATCTTCCACAAAAACCATTTCCTCGTCGGTCGGTATGATGAAAATCTTGACCCCGGAATCCGGAGCGGAAATGTCAAATTCCGCGTTGCGGCTCCGTGCCAGATTGTTCTTCTCCAAATCAAATTTAATGGAAAGCCCGGCTAAACCCTCCAGAACTATCCGCCGGATATCAGCCGACAATTCTCCGACGCCGGCCGTAAAAATAAGGGCGTCCACCCGGCCCAGCGCCGCGCAATAGGCGCCGATATATTTCTTGAGCCGATAGGCCTCAATCGCTAACGCCAGTTTACAACGGGGGTCTCCTTCGGCCGCCGCTTTCAGAACATCGCGTCGGTCGGTGAATTTTCCGGTAATTCCCAAAATGCCGCTCTTCTTATTCAAAATATCATCCATCTCCTTGCCGGACAGGTTCTCCTTTTCCATCACAAAAAAGTCAATGGCGGCATCATGGTCACCGGGCCGCGTACCCATCACCAGGCCTTCCAATGGAGTAAACCCCATGCTGGTATCGACGGAAAGTCCGTTCCGAACCGCGTTCACGCTAACGCCGTTACCGATATGGCAGGAAACAAGATTGACTTCAAAAGGGTCCTTACCCAAGAGAACCGCGGCTCTCTTGGCCACGTAAAGCAGGCTGGTGCCGTGAAATCCATAGCGGCGCACCCCGTACTTCTGGTACCATTCATAAGGCAAAGCATAGATGTAGGCGTATTCCGGTATCGTTTGGTGCCAAGCCGTGTCGAAAACCGCAATATGGGGAACATCCGGGAGTACTTCCATCGCGCCTTCGATACCGGAGATGTTGGGCGGATTATGGAGCGGCGCCAAAAAAGAGGTCGTCTTAATTACCCTTAACACCTCATCATCAATCCTGGTCGAGCAGGTAAACCGTTCGCCTCCGTGCACTACCCGGTGCCCCACCGCGACAATTTCACTCAGGTCTTTAATCACGCCAAATTCCGGATGCTGCAACACTTCCATAATTAAAGCAATAGCGGTGCGGTGGTCACCACACTCCCGTTTGATGGTAATCGGCTTCAGATTGGTAATCTCGTGAGTGATATAACTCCCGCCGACCGTCACCCGCTCCACCATGCCCTTGGCGACCGGCCGCTTCTGTTTCCAATCGTAAAGGAGGTATTTGACCGAGGAACTTCCGCAATTTAAGGTAAGTATCAGCATTGATTATTGACTTGTCATCCTGAGCGAAACGAAGGATCTATCTTTAACAACGAGATTCTTCGCTATCGCTCAGAATGACAAAATATTTAAAAGCGTTATCCCCGTCTCTTAAGCCGCTGCGCCTGCACCGCCACAATCGTGCTTACCGCAACAATATCTTCTACTGAGCAGCCCCGGGAAAGGTCGCTGGCCGCCTTGCTCAATCCCTGAACCAGCGGTCCCCAAGCCTCGGCGTTCGCCAGCCGCTGGGTCAGTTTATAGGCAATGTTTCCGCTGTTCAGGTCCGGAAAAATAAGCACGTTCGCCTTGCCGGCCACCGGGCTGTCCGCCATCTTTTTGGCCGCAACTTCCGGCACCATCGCCGCGTCTACCTGCAGCTCACCATCAATCGCCAGATCCGGCCGTTTCTGATTGGCAATCCGGGTCGCGTCAACTACCTTGACCGTTAACGGGTCATAACCGCTGCCTTTGGTGGAAAAAGAAAGGAGTGCCACCTTCGGCTCAATTTCAAAAAGATTTTTAGCCGTATCGGCGGAAGCAATCGCAATCTCCGCCAGTTGTTCCGCGTCCGGATTTGTTATCAGTCCGCAATCCGCGTAGATAAAAACACCCTTGTGTCCGTAAATAGAATTGGGAACCGACATCACGAAATAAGAGGAAACATAATTTATGCCGGGTTCCTTCGGGAGGATTTGGAGGAGGGGTTTGAAGGTCCAGGAAGTAGCGTGGCTGGCTCCGGCTACCACGCCGTCCGCTTCTTCGGAATAGAGAAGCATCGTGGCAAAATACATCGGGTCCAAAATTAACTTATCCGCTTCTTCCGGGCTAATCCCCTTGTGGCGCCTGACCTTGTAAAGCTCTTTCCCCAAATGACTGCCGCCGGAATCCGCGGCCGGATTAAAGAATCCAATGTCCATCAGGTTTATCCCTTCTTCTTCCGCTATCACCCTCGCCTTATCCGGGTCGCCGACCAAAAACGGTTCCGCCAGGCCTTCGTCCTTAAGTATCCGGCACGCGGCCAGGATACGCTTATCTTCCGGCTCCGGAAAGAGAATCCGGTTCTTTTCCTTGCGCGCCCGCTCTTTCAACCCATCCAAAAAAAGTACCATTAAAAATTATTATAACATAACTCCGGAACGCTTGACAAAACTGCTTATATTAAGGTATAAATATACAAACAATAAAACAAGTCATTACTGTTCCTGCGGACTACAAGCAGACATGTAAACATATTTGTAGTCGTCAACCATTCTTTGGTTTTGTAGCTACGCCGGACAAGCGAAGAGAAAACTGTCTCTTTGCGGGGCAGCCTCGGCAACTACAGATAGCCCTACAGGCACTTGACAAACAAAAAAAGATAGTGTTATAATTCAGGCAATAGGAAAACTCTACCCCGGTTCTTACCGGAAGGAGAGGAAAATAAAAACCGAAAAGGAGGTGATTAAACGTTCCGTGACTTCGAATACGACCATTTCATGGTCGCTAACGTAGTCGCCAAAAAAGGTTGATTCCGCCTTCGCAGGGAGATTTCGGGAAATGAGAAAAAAATTACCCGGCATACATCACCCGCCGGTTAATATAGAGGTAAAAAATTGTGCGGCCTTTTCTGTGGTCGCAAATATTTAAAAGTTACATTAACTGGAGGAAACACAAAATGGCAAAAAGAATCCTGACGCTCTGCCTGGCGCTGGTAATTGGTATCGCTTTTGCGATGCCGGCAGCCGCCGCGGTAAAGAGCATAAAGGTTGGCGGAGACCTCACCATCCGTGGTATCTACCGTGACAACCTTGATTTCGGAAGACTTAAAGCTACCGCTACTTCTGACGGACACTCTCAGTCCTGGCTGAATCAAGCCACCAGAATTTGGGTCGGCGCAGAATTGACGGATAACGTTTCCGTAGTAGTCCGGCTCCTGAACGAAAGTGACTGGGATGCTGAAAGCGGCACCAACACAGAAGTAGTTCTTGACCTGGCTAACATCAAGATGAAGGACCTCTTCATCCCCGGCTTCAGTGCCACCCTCGGCCGGCAGGAAATTCTGCTTGGTAACGGCTTTGTGGTTGGAAACGTCAACGGCACAACGGGTAATTCTCTCGCTGGATTAGCAACTGACCTGACCAGCCGCAAGGCATTTGACGCCTGGAGATTGGACTACGAAGTTGGCACAGCTCCTGTAACCGTCACTCTCTTTGACGCCAAGGTTAACGAAACTGCTACGGGCAATGCCGACCTCGACCTGTGGGGCCTCAATGTAGGATACAAAACAGACAACTTGAAGATTGAGGGTTACGCTCTTCTCTTAGACAACCAGACATCAGCATCCTTAATCAACGACAACTTGTACACCTACGGCGCACGGATTGACCAGAACCTGTCAGTCGTACCTGGCCTTAACTACAACATTGAAGCCGCGATGCAGAACGGCGAAGCAGACGGGATTAAGGACAAGGATGGCTGGGCCGGTTTTGCCGACGTAAGCTACACCTTCCAGAATCCGATGCAGCCGAAACTCGGCGCTTCCTGGTACTATGGCAGCGGTGATAAAAATGCGCACGTCTCTGACTATACGGGAAATTTCGTACCTCTCTACCCGGATGGCCTCAGCGACCGAATGGGCCGGGTTCTCTATGCGTCCATGATCAACTCGGAACTTTCTTTCCCCAGCGTGTGTGACGTTCCGGGCGACAACCTTTCGTCCCCGAAGATTTACGGTTCCATCAAGCCGTCTGAGAAACACATGCTCTCGCTTGCTTGGTACCCGTCCACCACCGTTAACACCGTCGCCGCATCCTCTGATAGCGACGAGCTTTCATCCGAAATCGACCTTGGATACTCCTACCAATACACCGAAGACGTTTCCTTTGGTCTCAGCCTCGGATACCTGAAAGCCGGGAAAGCCATCAAGGAAGTAGTTACCTCTGCGAAATTCGACGACACAGCCCTGGAAGTCCTCGGCACAGTGGCCGTAAGCTTCTAAAGCAACAGAACAGCAGTCAGAAAAACCCCCTTAACGGAGCAATCCGTTCAAGGGGGTTTTTCTTATTGTAACCTTCCCGCCGGTTAAAACATCTAACCTAAAATATCACTATTGTAGTCGCCAACCTTGGTTAGCTCTTTTAAAACGCGAGCAAGCCCCGAAGAGAAAACTTCTCGGGGCAAGTTCGGCAACTACAGATAAATACAAATGGCAGGTCTCCTGCCTGTCCTATCCGTAATCCGCGTTTGCGTTTTTTTACCCTATTGTTGTATAATATTTGTTTCCAAAACACTAAAAGTCATTGCGGGTGTAATGACGATTTTTTACGAAAGGAGGGAGAGATATGAAAATTAAACCTTTGGGTGACCGGATAGTGGTCAAACCACTGGAGGCGCTTGAAAAAAGCAAGGGTGGCATCATCGTTCCGGACACCGCCAAAGAAAAGCCCCAGGAGGGTAAAGTAGTGGCCGTAGGTAAGGGCCGCGTAACCGATGACGGTAAACTTATTGCCGCTGAAGTCAAAGTCAACGACAAGGTTCTTTACGGAAAATATTCCGGAACCGAAATAACCGTTGACCGCGAAGAATACGTCGTTCTGCACGAGAGCGACATCCTGGGTATCGTAGACTAATAAACCATCCCCCTCACCCCGCCTCTTTCCGATGGGGAGAGAAAAAAGTGAGGGGAACAATTAGGAGGTGACGTAAAATGTCAGGTAAACAGATTCTGTTCGCGGAAGACGCGAGAGGAAAGATATTAAGAGGCGTTCAGGCGCTGAAAGACGCGGTTGCGCCCACTCTGGGACCCAAAGGACGTTTTGTAATCCTGGAAAAAAAATACGGCAGCCCCACCGTCATCAACGACGGAGTAACTATCGCCAAAGAGATTGAACTCCCGGACCCGTTTGAGAACATGGGCGCCCAGCTAGCCCGGGAAATCGCCAGCAAGACCAACGACGTCGCCGGCGACGGCACCACCAGCAGCGTAATCCTGGCTAACTCCATTGTCAGCGAAGGCCTAAAGTATGTTGCGGCCGGCAGCAACCCGGTTCACCTGCGCCATGGCATCGAAAAGGCCGTAAACTCTGTGGTGGCAAAACTAAAGAAAATGAGCCAGCCCATTAAGGGCAAGGAAGAAATTGAACAGGTTGCCACGGTAGCCGCCGCCAACGACAAAGAAATCGGCAAGATTATCGCCGATGCGATGGATAAGGTCGGAAAAGATGGCGTTATCACCGTGGAAGAAGCCAAGGGAACCGAAACCACTTTGAAGGTCGTGGAAGGTATGCAGTTTGACCGCGGTTACCTTTCTCCTTATTTCATCACGGACCCGGAACGAATGGAAGCGGTTCTGGAAGACCCCTACATCCTGATTCACGACAAGAAAATCGCCGCGATCAAGGATATGCTGCCCCTCTTGGAAAAAATCGCCCAAGTCGGCAAACCGCTGGTAATTATCGCGGAAGAAGTTGAAGGCGAAGCCCTGGCTACCCTGGTG
This sequence comes from Candidatus Ratteibacteria bacterium, assembly GCA_041653615.1. Classification (GTDB taxonomy): domain Bacteria; phylum Ratteibacteria; class UBA8468; order MWAK01; family MWAK01; genus JAHJUB01. Next base: position 5,621 of record JBAZEZ010000015.1, on the reverse strand, counting down.
GTCAACAAATTGCGCGGAACCCTGGTTACGGCCGCTGTCAAAGCCCCCGGATTCGGAGACCGCCGCAAAGAGATGCTTCAGGATATCGCGGTCCTGACCGGCGGACAGGTAATCGCCGAAGAACTGGGACTCAAGCTGGAAACCGTTGACCTGGCAATGCTGGGCAAAGCGAAACGGGTATCTATCGATAAAGAAAACACCACCATCGTGGAAGGCGCCGGTAAGGCATCAGACATTACCGGACGCATCAACACGATTAAGAAGGAAATTGAGAAGAGCGATAGCGATTACGACAAAGAAAAACTCCAGGAACGCCTGGCAAAATTGGCTGGCGGCGTAGCGGTCATCAATGTAGGCGCTCCTACGGAAACCGACATGAAGGAACGGAAAGCGCGCGTGGAAGATGCCCTTTCGGCAACCAGAGCGGCGGTTGAAGAAGGAATCGTCCCGGGCGGCGGCGTGGCCCTATTGCGCTGCGGTTCCGAAATAGACAAATTAAAGTACGAAGACGAGGAAGAAGAGCGCGGCGGACGCATCGTAAAACGCGCCCTGGAAGCGCCCATCCGGCAGATTGCGGAAAACAGCGGAAAAGAAGGCTCGGTAGTCGCCGAGTACGTCCGCAACCAGGAAGGAAACATCGGCTTCAACGCGGAAGACAACAAGTACGAGGATTTAGTCAAAGCCGGTATTGTGGACCCGACCAAGGTCGTACGTTCCTCTCTCCAGAACGCAGCCAGCATTTCGGCGTTGATTCTAACCACCGAAGCGTTGGTCGCGGATAAACCGGACGAGAAAAAAGACGGTTCTCCGATGATGCCTCCGGGCGGTGGAATGGGTGGAATGGGCGGCGGAATGTACTAAAGAACACGTCGAACAAGAATAATAAAAAGGCGGGGTTTCGTTTTGAAACCCCGCCTTTTTTTGTGGCCAAAACACCCAGTCATTCCCGTGGATAGTAGACGGGAATCCACACCTTATATGATTGGATCCCCGCTTAAAACATGCGGGGATGACGAATACGTGTCACTTTATTTCACCCATACTCTTCTTCAACGCTTCCTCGGACAATTCCAATTCAACCATCTTTCCGTTAAGGTAAGCATCGTAAGCAGCCAGGTCAAAATGGCCGTGTCCGGAAAAGTTGACCAGAATCACCTTCTCGCCGGAAGAGGCCTTCGCTTCGTCAATCGCCGCCTTTATGGCGTGCCCGGTTTCCGGCGCCGGTATAATTCCTTCAGTCCGGGCAAAAAGGAGGGCCGCATCAAAAACCTCTTTCTGCTGATACGCCCGGGGTTCTATCATCCCTTCTGACGCCAGAAAAGAGACCAGCGGCGCCATACCGTGGTAACGCAGGCCGCCCGCGTGAACCGGCGGCGGCACAAACTTGTGACCCAGGGTAAACATCTTCAGAAGCGGGGTCAGACCTACGGTATCACCAAAATCATAGGCGAACTTTCCCCGGGTCAGCGACGGACATACCTTCGGTTCAACCGCCACGAAACGCAGTGGTTTTCCAGCTAGTTTATCCGGTACGAAAGGAAAACAGATGCCGGCAAAGTTGCTGCCGCCGCCCACACATCCGATGATTACGTCCGGAAAAAGCCCGGCCAGCTCCATCTGTTTCTTCGCCTCCAGCCCGACCACGGTCTGGTGCAGGCAAACGTGGTTCAGAACACTGCCTAAAGAATAATTAGTATCCGGATGTTTGGCCGCGTCTTCCACCGCTTCCGAAATGGCTATACCCAGACTGCCCGGGCTATCCGGGTATTCGGCCAGGATTTGCCGTCCGCCGTCGGTAAGATTGGTCGGCGAAGCGTGCACCTCGGCCCCCCAAGTCTCCATCATAATCCGACGATATGGTTTCTGTTGAAAACTGACCTTAACCATGTAAACGGTGCACTTCATCCCGAAAAACTGGCAGGCAAGCGACAGGGCGCTGCCCCACTGGCCGGCTCCGGTTTCGGTGGAAAGCCGTTTTACCCCTTCTTTTTTATTGTAGTAAGCCTGGGCGATGGCGGTGTTGGGCTTATGGCTACCGGCCGGACTTACGCTCTCATTCTTGTACCAAATCTGGGCTTTGGTGCCCAGCGCCTTTTCCAGGCGCCTTGCCCGGCACAAGGGCGAAGGCCTCCAGAGCCGGTAAATTTCCAGAATTTCATCCGGGATATCAATCCAGCGCTCCCGCGACATCTCCTGAGCAACCAGGCTTTTAGGGAATATCGGATAGAGTTCCTCCGGCTTGATAGGCTGGTTGGTGCCGGGATTAAGCGGCGGCGCCATCGGCTTGGGTAAATCCGCTTGGACGTTATACCATTGCTGCGGTATCTCCTTTTCCGAAAGCAAAATCCTGTCTTCCATGTTTCCTCCAAACATTCCCGGACCTGATGAATCCCGTTGAATAGACTCAAGTCTACAAGATGAATCCGGCCCTTACATAAAAAACGCCGAGCAAGCTCGGCAACTACAATAAAGTAGTGCGACCATTTCAGGATCGCTGTATTTTGGCGGGCTTTGCCCGCTACACCTTAACGAAAGCGGGCGAATCCCGCCGTCGCGGTTTCTGGCGGGCTTTGCCCGCCGAAGCCCGCTATGGCGGGCGAAGGCGGGGCCGACGAGAAATCGAACACTCCGCTTCGCTCCGTTTTAGGAAGGGGAGTTTCCCCTTCCTAATATCTATCCTCCAAAGCAGAATACGCAGGGGAAGCCTCTTCCCCTGCACCCCATCAGTTCGAATCTCCCACGGTAGGTTTAGCGGGGCCGACGAGATTCGAACTCGCGATCTCCTGATCGACAGTCAGGAATGTTAACCGCTACACCACGGCCCCAACTAATTTAGTAATTATAGCGCAAAACACACTCTAAATTCAAATCCCGGCAGAGTTATTCTCTCAACAAACAATTTTATTCCGGAAATCATTATATCCCTTATTTTCCCTGGAATACAAGCCGTCTAATTGACAAATAGACACATCAGAGTAAAATATAATAACGAAACAACTATCCGGTCAAAACGTTTCTGCTTCGATTTTACTCAACAGGGAGGATACCAAATAATTATTATTCGACACGGCGAAACGCTGGAAAATAGGAACCGGATTATCCAGGGACATTTGCCGGGACAATTGACTGAGGTTGGCAAACAACAAGTTAAAGAACTCTGCCGGAAATTAGTCAAATACAGGCGATTCAATCAAATTATTTCCAGTGATAGTGAAAGAGCAAAAGAAACGGCTAAACTGATTTCGGAAGAAATACCGCGATGCAAAATCCGGCATACGGCGCAATTACGGGAACGTTGTTACGGGGTACTTCAAGGACAATCGCTCTACCGCTTGAAACGTTTACTGGTTAAAAACAAAACGGATATCCGCGGCCTAATAATTCCTGATGGTGAACAATATGAAGATTTTGAATTGCGGATAATGAATTTTTATAACGGCCTGATTGCCGGTAAATCCCACCGTGAAGTTATTTTAGTCGCTCATTCGGGTGTCCTTGGAGTAATTTCGGAAAAGGTTTTCGGTGTGAAGATACGGAACATCGGCAATTGTGAGGGATTTTTGATTCCGGCAAAGGTCAGCCCGGACATGAAATTGTGTAAATTATGAAAACATTTTACCGGGATACCGTATCCACCTGTCATAAATGCGGGCAGGACATCAAGGGAATATTCTGGGAATCGCCCGCAGGCATCTACCTGGAAACCGAATGCCCGGTTCATGGAATAGATTTGGAATTGGTAGAAAAGGATGTCCTCTTTTTCAGCAAAGCCTACGAATATCCAAATTATAGTCACATGAAATACTTAATTGTGCCGGTAACTTACCGCTGCAATCTCTCCTGCAAATATTGCTATGCGCATTCGAATTACAAACATCAGGTTCCGGAAGACCGTTCCATAGACAAATTGGTCGAAATAGTCAAAATAGCCGGTTGCCAGACGGTAAACCTTGCCGGAGGAGAGCCCACCGTCAGGAAAGACCTCCCGGAATTACTTGCCGCGCTTAAAAAACGGGCTTCCGTAAAACGGCTCTGCGTGGTAACCAACGGGCAGAAAACAACCGATGAAAAATACCTGAAAATCTTGCATGAAAGCGGAATGGATTTCCTGTTTCTTCCCTTGTATATCGCGGGATACGAACCGACCGGAACCGTTATGGGTAACGTGATTCAAACTCTTGACAATGCATACCGGCTAAAAATTCCCGTTTGGATACAGGCCACCATTGAACGCGTACAGCAAATTAGACATGTTTTAGGGATTGTGGAAAAATACAAAAAGGGAATATTCAGCATCACCATCCGGTCGGTCCGTCCGTATGGAATAACTGAGCCCGGAGAAACGGTCCACGTATCCGATATCATAAAATACCTGGGTCTTGAAAATGATTACCGCTTCGGAAACCATCCATTTAACCGGCATGTGCGGCTCTGGGGACGAAAAACGAAAATCTCTCATTGGGTAAACGACCGGAAAAAACTGGACCCGTACGATGCCACATACGTAACACACGATGATACCCTCTTACCTTTCCACAAAGGAATGATAATCGATGATATTTACTTCAAGGCGCACAAATCACATTGTTAGATTATTAGCGGTATCTCTGCTGAAAAGATTTATCGTATCCGTTGTTCGGCTCTTTTCCCCCTCCGATTACGGAATCAGGCTGGTCAAAGTTTTTTTGCTGCCGGTATGTTTGATTCGAAAAATAGAATCGTGGAATCCGGTCACGAAATATTTAAAAATTATGCTTCCGGAACAGAACAGCCTGAAAAGCCTTGTTTGTTTTCACCGGGCAATGGCTGATCAAATTATTTGGTCAACATTAATTCATAATTCATGGGAGCGCAACGTAAAATACAATGATTTCAGCAATGTTGCTACCCTCCGGGCCATTGCGGGCCGGGGTAAAGGCCTGCTCCTGCTCAGCATGCACTACGGCCCCGTATTTTACGGCTACTCACTCAGTAAAATGGGATTAAATCCGGCAATATTAGCGTTGAAAAATAATATCCCGGATATTGGTGGTATCCCGTTACAACGGCTTCTTGCAAATGAATATACTTTCCTGGGGACTTACGATGGGATGGTAACGGCCAAGCGTTCGGAAAAGTTATTCACTAAAATGATGATGAACGGCCGGCCGGGAATGATTATGATAGATGGAATGGCAAAAAAAAATTACATTCCCACAAATTGTCTCGGCGTTGATTACCATGTCGGGGTTTTCCCTTTTAAACTTGCTTTAACGCATTCCTTTCCGACCGCGGTCATCTGGTTTTCAAAAATTAAAGGGAAAGGATATAAACTCAATGTCCGGGAAATATGCTTTGACACCGTCGAGGAAGGGGTAAATCAATATGCCGCGTTTCTTGATAAAGTTGTGCGGACCGATCCTTATCGCTGGCATTTATGGCGCAACGTGTACGAAATTTTTTCAACCCGGCCGTCAGCTAAAAACCGGCCCAATTAAAAATTTGCCAGTATTATAAAATAGGAGACTTTGAGGAGAAAAAACATGGTTAAGAAAAAATACGCGGGTTTGCTGTTTACCGTTTGGTCCATCATCTCTTTGTTCGCCGCCAACGTTAGGGCGGAAACCGTTTTTTCCACTACA
>JBAZEZ010000014.1:0-44409 GCA_041653615.1 Candidatus Ratteibacteria bacterium | reverse complement strand
GGCGTTTAAATTCCGGGGTAAAGATTCTTCTGTCTTTCATGGTAGTTCCTTTCTGCCCCCGGTTGGGGGCGGTTAGGCTCTACCAGGTATTCTAACACAAGTGTCCAGTTTTAAGGGTGCAGTCCATAGACCTGCTATTCAACAGGATCCATTCCGGACCGTCCTTGTTAATGTCAGCCCAACAACTACATTAGCCCCGGCCTCGTATAAAATCCTGGCACACTCTGTCAATGTGGCCCCGGAAGTCACGATGTCGTCCAGCAGAATTACATTCCGATCCTTAATCCGGCTCGGTTCCAATACACTATAAATCCCCGCCACGTTTCTCTTTCTCTGGACGTCCGTCCTACAATGGTGCTGTAAAATCACCTTCGTTCCGGTCTGAACGATTAATCCGGGTACATAAGCCATACGCCGCCCCCCGGTTAAGCGTTCGGAATAGGCAAAAAAGCCAGGGACGTTGGTCACCAAGCAAGGTCCGAGGTCGGAAAGATATCTGGATATGTAAAAAGACAAAACTCTGCTTAAACTGCATATTACCGACCGGTCGCCACGCTTTGTTCTGACGATCGCCCGACTCCATCTCGAGGTCCAATGTTCGGCTTGAACCCTCGAATAATACATCCCCAGGGAATGGACCCAGCCCTGCCTTATAACTTCGGGCCTTGCGCAATCAAAGCATCTTTCCGTATACAGCCTATTTCTACCAAGAACACACTGTTGGCAACCCTGGTAAAAGCCAATCATGGGTTGGCTCCTTTCATCCTCTGCGACCTGGGTTTTATCGACCAGCTCAACTCTCTGGGCGCCGGCACCTTTTCTTCCCCGACGATCAGGTAACCTTCTTCCTGCAGGCGGATCCGGCAGGCGTGAATATCTACCTCGTGTATGAGAAGCGTTTGAATATTCTCGCCATCACTATACGAAATCTCCATCATATGGAACCTCCTTGGAAAGTGAAAAATTGAACGGAATGGAAAACTCTTGGGCAAGTCAAAAACAGGAAGGATATCTCTGAAATTAAATCTCGGAGTGCTCCTTGAACGAATAGAACCCGCTGTCGCTGACGATGATGTGGTCTAAAAGACTAATCTCCAATAAGGCAAGCGTCGCCTTGACCCTACCGGTAATGTTTCTGTCGTCCTGAGACGGTGAGGTATCCCCGGAAGGATGATTATGAACCAAGATCACCCCGACGGAACCGGTCAGCAAGCTTACCCTGACAATCTCCGCCGGGCTCACGGGGGCCGAATTGACGGTGCCGATGGAGACCGTCTGGAGAAAGTTGATCTTGTTCCGGGAATCCAGATGTAAAGCTATCATTTTCTCCACCGCACTATCCCTGATATCCCGGACCAAATCACAGACATCTTCCGGTTTTAATACCCCGGCCCCTTCAATACCTACGGCCGGCCGCTTCCGGAACTTCAGTTCAATCTCCTTAACGTAAAGCATTACACCTCCGTCTGTTCAGGAAAAGAATCATTATCAGCGATGATGTAAACTTCTTTTGAATCCTGCGCTGTTTCGCAGACCATCCTGACCTCAACCCGGACGTTCCGGATGGCATCAGCCACGATGTTATTAACCAATTTGGTCATTGAGATACCTTTGGCCTGTGCTATTTTGTACAGATTCCTTACCAGCTCTTCTGATAATTTTGGTGAATACAAGGTTCCTCCTTTTTTATTGTTCATCAGGGACGGAGATTCCTCCCAGGTAGGGGTAATACTATTACTTGTCGGCTACAAATCACACCAGCGACGGTAGAGAGGCCTGGGTAAGCCAGCCGGAGGGAGTGGAAGGGAGATTAATATGCTATGCCGCAAAGGGGGACCTCGCTGCAGTCGAGACCCCTGTATTTGCTTACTACACGCGCCAGCTTTCCAACTCCAACGTGTTTTCCAGAAGATGCGTTATGACTCGGGAAGCTTCGCGCTTGTCCATCTCGGCATATGATTGGACCGGATGGCCCAGAAGCTGTTTGAGCAAGCCGCCCTGGGTCTCAGGGTCAATACCCTCCAGCAAGTTGCCGATCTTGTATTGTTGTTTTTTCGTTGACGGTATCCTTTCCGGTTTTAACTTGCCATTACCGCCATTGCCCCCGTTGCTACCATTATCTATCTTGGGTTGGGCGGATTCGCTGGGGACCTCCGGTTTGACCTGCTGTCTCTGAACCGCGGCCCTGGCTTTGGCAAACAGATCATCCACCACGGAATCTGTCTGGTCTTTGGGCACGTCGCCCATTGTTTCAAAGCTAACGAAAAAAGAGTCTCCGCTAACTTTACACCCATACGAAGCTAAGATACGCATTGGTTTCACCTCCTTTCAGTTGAGATATTGAAACTTATTGAGTTTTAAATCCCGCATGTTTTAACGCATCCCGCATGCGAGTGTCGGGATAAGCCTTGGTGATACAAGGCTCATAATGTTGACCGGAAGCAGGGATTCTTTTAATCTCCTCAACTTCCTTTCCGCATTTGGGACATACCTTTTCTGTCCCCAGCGGAATACCACATTCAGTACAGTCGTTCATTCTAATCACCTCCTTTCGATGCAATGGGAACAACTAACGAACCACAACCACTGAGTAGCCATCGGCTTCAGCCTCGGCCACTCGTTGAGAAACTGAACCTCGCTGAATATATTCAACAACCGTTTCCCCGAGAACGTCGGTAAGAACCAATTCAACCGACGCCTCAGCACAATCAATTATCTTCATTACCGTAATCGCCTCCTTTCGGTTGAGAAATTGAAACTATTTGTTCTGAATACCAACTATTACGACACGGTATCAAGTCGCCTTCTGCCGGTATTCCTGCCACTGTCTGTCACACATCCGGACCAACGGATCATCAGTCTCCGGGCAAATCATACGACGTATCTCCCTTAAATCTTCTGCGATGCGCCTGGAACCCTCGCCAAGTTCCTTGACCCTGGCCGCCAGTTCCTCCTCCGGTAGCATAGGAATCACCTCCTTTTAAAGACGGATTAGTACTGAAGAATGAAGCCAGGTAAAAGATTATGGCATCTGGAAATTAAATAATGGGGATGGGGGTATTTCAGGAAAATGTGCTGATGTGGGTACTCCTGGGTAATTTTTTGAGCCACAGAAAAGCCAACAAACTGATAGAACACGGGGGAGAATAGGAGGAAAACAAACCTTCAAACCAAAGACACTCAAGGATAAGAATCTATTGTCCGGCTTGGGGTTCCGGCCAATTTACCGCAAAAAACGCCCAGAGACAATACCGCCACCGGCAAAACGGCACCTTCAGACTACATTACCTTATAATATAGGCAGCCCGTTTTCAGAAAACGAACTCCCCTCAAGCCAGTCAAGGCTTTCCGGCCAAAAAGACGCGACAAAGAACTCCCTGCATACCGAAAACCCCTACGTAGTAGACGGGTGAGAAGAGATACCGTCGAAGTTTTTTATCTGGAAGCAGGAGTTTTCGTTCAGATTGGATTGTGACAGGGGGTTTTGATTATGAAGTATCCATTTTCGGAGTGATTCAAATTCGCGGCAAAACAAAAAAGTCGAGCGGGTGCTGTAAGTCGTAGGCTGAAAACCCTTGTTAGGTGTTCCTATAAATCAAGGCGGTTATATGCAAGAATCTATTACCCAGCTTGGGGTTCCAGTCAATATACCGCAAAAAATGCCCAAGGGCAACACCGATGCCGGCAAAACAGCACCTTCTGACTACATTGCATTATAATATAGTGAAAACCTATCCGGAATGTTAGCTCGGTCGTTGGGAGAGTAAGGAGAAACGCTCTTGAGAAACGAGGGGACTCTTCCGGAGGCACCTTTTCTTTTACGTAGTAAACCTCAGAAACAGTGAGTGCCGAAGAATTTTTCTGGATTCGGGAGATTTTTCATCCAGCCAAACGCCGGTTGAAAAAGTTTTCGGTTGTTTTGGAGACCTTAGGGGTTGATTCGGGAATCACAGGATTCTGATACAAACATACACAGCCCACTTTTACCATCGAGGTGTGGACTATGGGTCTGGTCACAAAGTCGTCTGGTGAACGCTTCTGGGGGTCAAGATAGCCATCTCCACGACGGGAGTGGGGAGGTAATTCACCTTTTTGTATTCGATAAGTGTTCAGGGGAAGTCAAAACGAGGCTTGAATCTCTTGGAAAATATGGGATATAATGATTCGAGATCCTACATTCAGACATAAGAGAACCTCAAAAAATGTGCATTTTCCAAAAACAATGAAAACCGACTATTGGGGCTGAGATGAGTATCCGAAAATACAAAATATTTATTAGCGGAGTCCAGAAGGAACTAAAAGAAGAACGCCGGACAATCAAGAAATTTATTCTTGACGATGTTCTTCTGGTGGAGTATTTTGATATTTTTTTGTTTGAGGATGCGCCTGCAAAAAGCAGGGCAGCTGAAGCGGCCTACCTTGAAGAAGTTAGAAAAAGCGACATCTACATTGGCGTCCTTGGCCAGCAGTATGGTGGGGCAAGTAAGGGTAAGACATCTCCAACTGAGGCCGAATTCCGGGAAGCTAAAACCACGCACAAAAATATATTGATTTATATCAAGGGCAAAAACGGCACCAATGACAAAACGCGCGAAGAAGGAATCCAAAATTTGATTAAGGAGATACGTGATTCAAAGCAGGGATTTAGTTACAAACGATTTACCGATACCGTCGGACTTACACGCTTAGTCTATGCAAGCCTCATTGATTTCTTGAAAGAAAAAGGAATTGTTGGTCGCGGCGCTTTTGATGAGCGGATTTGCACAGACGCAACTTTTGGAGATATTGACGAGGATAAAGTTAAATGGTTTTTACGTATTGCCCGGGAATCTCGTAAATTTCCTCTAAGCATCGAGGCTTCGGTGAAGGACGTATTAATTCACCTTAACTTACTTAGAGACGATAAACTGACAAACGCCGCTATTTTGCTTTTCGGTAAGGATCCGCACAGGTTTTTCCTGCAAGCAGAAGTCAAATGTCTTCATTTGCCCGGAACCGAGGTTTCTAAACCATTCCTGTCATATAAGGTTTATACCGGTAATCTTTTTGAACAGGTGGATAAGTCGGTCGAGTTTGTGTTGGGCATTATCAAACAGGCAATTATCCAGCAAGAACATACGCCTCAATTCAAAAGACCTTTTGAAATCCCTGTTTTTGCAATTCAAGAAGCCATCGTCAACGCTGTCGCCCACCGGAATTACAATACCACCTCCGGTATTCAGGTAATGGTCTTTACAGATCGGGTTGAGGTGTGGAATTCCGGGAGTCTTCCTTCAGAGTTAAGCGTTGAGGATCTCAGAAAACCACACACTTCTTTCCCGGCAAATCCTCTTTTGGCTAACGCTCTTTACCTTGCGGATTATATTCAACGAGTTGGGTCCGGGACCCTGGAAATGATCAAACAGTGCAAGATGCAAAGCGTACCGGAACCGGAATTTGTTCTGATCAGGAACGTAGAGTTCAGAACAATACTGCCAATGGACGCTTTTACTGAAGAAGTTTTAAATAGAATGGGACTTAATGAACGACAGGTAAAGGCCATTAAATACGTTAAAGATAAGGGGCGTATAACTAACAGGGAATATAGGCGCTTAAACGATGTTTCTGATGAAGGTGCTAGACGCGATCTAGATTTGATTGTAAAAAAGAAGATTTTTAAAACCCAGGGCAGAGGTCGTAGTTCTAGTTATATTCTCTCATCCGGTTCTTGATTGGCGAATGAGTGGCGATTAGTTGGCGATTGTGGCTATTGTGTGGCGATTAGTTGGCGATTGTAATTCTGTCTGAGGGTTACTAAACTAAATATCTTCATTCTTGCCACAACAATCACTTAACCTCTTCCCCAATAATTCGCTTGATTTCCGCTTCCGTAAACCTGCCTGACACTGTCAAGCTGGTTCCGTGAGGAATCTTTTCTTTAACAACCGGAAGGTTAAACAATTTACCGTCTATAAAAAGAGCGACCCGTTCGTTAAGGTGATTTTGAGTCACTTCGGCCAATTTCTTTGTGCCTTCATCCGTGAATAATATCGTAAGTTGTGGAAACCCCTGCATTGAAAAGTCTACTTTAATACCCTTGATGTAAAGGGGTCGGGTTTGTCAAGACCACTTCTCTCATGTTTTTAGGGTGATGGACATTGCTTGTTTATGTCCATCCGCGCCGCTTCTTTTTCTGAATACACCTGCCAGGGAGTTTTGTAATCCAGCCGCTGATGAAACCGCTCCCGGTTGTAAAACTCGAAATATCTTCTTAATCCTTCTCTTGCTTCCGGTATGTTCTGGTAGCCGTAAAGATAAACATTTTCGTATTTAACCGTCCGCCAGAGCCTTTCCACAAAGATATTATCAAACGCCCTGCCTTTGCCGTCCATACTGATGGTAATACTGTGTTGCGCCAGGGTGCCGGTGAATTCCCGGCCGGTGAACTGGCTGCCCTGATCGGTGTTGAATATCTCCGGCTGTCCGTAGAGGACAAGAGATTCTTTCAGGGCTTCCACGCAGAATAAAGCGTCCAGGGTGTTGGATAGCCGCCAGGAAAGAACGTAACGGCTGTACCAGTCCAGCACCGCCACCAGATAAGCGAAACCGTAATCCAGCCGGATGTAGGTAATATCGGCGCTCCAGACCTGGTTGGGCCGGGTTATCGCCATGCCGGAAAGCAGGTACGGGTATATCTTGTATTCCGGTTTTGGTCTGGAAAGATTGGGCTTGGCAAAGACCGCCGCCAGTCCCATCTTCCGCAGGAGCGTGCGCGTATGATCTATAATGTCCGCTTCTGTCATCTCCGCCTTGTCTGAAATATAGACTTTTTCGTTTGTATCAGGAGTGTTGACTGGCGTGAAATTGGGCGAAGAGATGTTTTTGGTCGTCCGAAATTCAATGCTTACTTTCGGCTTCACATAATCGGTTGGATATTTTGATGCGTCAAAGATAGTGGCATCCGGAGGTATTGAAATTTTCAATTCGTTTTCGGTAAGCCCCAGATTGTATGCACAGACTTCGTCATAAATCTTCGTTGTCTTGTTAAGAACATAAAAAGTCTTGGTTTTTGAATCTGGGGCGTACTGAACCCATTCGTATTTCTTGGGACCCCACAATTCCTTTCCGTATTTCTTGAGTTCTATATCGGTACGGCTTGATAAATACTTCCCTACATCCTTTGTCCATTCCTGGCCTTTTGGAATAACCTGGTCTTTACCAACAGAGAACCATATCTCACTTCTGACAAGACAGTAATTGCGCTCAATGTCAAACCAGTTGCGACGAATCATTCCTCCATTTTTCTCTAAGTCTTTCTCTATGGTCGTCTCCAGCACATAGCATTCATAGCCGTTAATCTTTTCTTTCCCAATAACGCTGTAATTTCCCTTTCCCTGGAAATCCCAGAAAGTAACTGGTTCCCAGGATTCACCTGACCTTGTACTTCCGGTAACCACAAGCCGTGGGTCCCATTCGTTGGTTATGCCGAAATCCGAATAAGTTGGTTTACGCAAAACAAAGGTTTTTCCTCCGCCAGCAGTAATTCCCTGCCCGTCAAAATAGATTTCAGTGACAGATTCTTCACGAGCAGACCAGGCTTTTTGTCCGTTGATTGTCATCGAAACATTCATTTTCTTGCATCTTATTTTTGGACCCGCAAATACCCATTCAAAGCTATCTTTTATTTCGCTCTGAGGAACCGCGGGATTATTCGGTGAGAAATTTTGTCTTAGTACCGCGCAACTTCCTTTACCATCTTTGATATTTGACCAGTAGGAGTTGTGTCCGTTTTTAATGGTCTCTATTTCATCTGCCTGTACCCAGACGGCCATAAAAAAACACACCCATATCAAAAATGACTTTGCTGCTATCTTAATTATTCTTCTTGCCATCTCTTCCTCCATCCAAATACTGCGCAATTGCCCTACCAATGCTCTCGGCAAACGCTTCTTTAACTCCCGGTTGTCTGAAATTGGCCTCAATGTTCGGATTGGTAATATAGCCAAGGAATACTTCCACAGTAGAGACTTGAATGTTTTTGTAAATCTCAGCGGGTTTTATACCCTCATTTGGAACCAAGCCCTTAATGAATCTATCGGATATTTCCGCCGAGATAATTTCGGCGAGTTTTTTACTTTCCTTGCTCTTCCTATCATAACGAACGGAAAATCCACTTGCATCTTTTTTGGCAGAAGAATTCATTCGCAATCCAACAACCAGCGCAGAACTGTGAGATTGAATGAACTTTTCTCGTTCCTTTTGCGATACGGATTCATCTTTAGTTCGGGTGAGATATATCTTTATGCCCGTGTTGTTTTTTTCAATATAATCCTTTACCCTTAAGGCAACGTCAAGCACGACTTCCTTTTCCGCTAATTTATAGGACCCAACGGCTCCGGTTTCCGTTCCACCAAAGACGGGATCTAAAACAACAGAGATTTCCTTTCCTGTAGGTTCTTCTGGATTAGCTGAATTACAAACCAGAATTGTCGTCGAAATCAACAAAACTATTCCCGTAAGTATTTTAATAAAAGGTTTATTCATGGGGGCCTCCGGTTTGAAATCACCTTCCTTTTTTATGTGCATACTATGGCACTACCAAAGTGTCGCAGTGACACCATGGGTTATTTATTTATTTTAGCGGTAAGAATAACCAGAAAACATTGACCACCGCCTTGAGACATACCTGCAACCTTTGGTTGACCTTCGTTAAGAGTTAGATTCGAAGAAGCACTGCGGACACCTAAAAGTGGAAAGCCGACATCAAGACCTTCAATTCCTTCGATTGGCGCCCTCTTCTGTACTTTTTGGATAGTTAATTTATACTCTACGTTAATTTGTCCATCTTTGGTTATGGTGGGGGTTGCTTCAAGAAAAGTTCCTGCGCCTTCCTTTCCGGTTAGTTTCTTTAATTTAAACGTATCTTTGTCTATCTTTTCCAGATAAAAAACCGGCTCGGTTGTTTCAAAAGTGGTCTTTGTGCCGTCATAAGCTGTTATACGTGGATTTTGCGCTAAAGAGACTTTTTTATCATTTAACAGGGATGAGAAAGATTGAACAAGTTTAACGGCGTCTATCCTGTCTGGTGGAATAAAGCCCTTGGTTTCCGAAGAACCGGGAGAAACAAATTCATTCAGAACGTTCTGTGACATTTCGATAGCAAGTACTTCTACGAGAATTTCTTTTTTTGGTGGTTCTTCAGCCCAAGCGTTTGAAAACAGAATTATTACCAATACTGCACTCAACCCGAAACAACCAAGAATCTTTTTCATCTTTTCCCTCCGTTTCTTGAAGTTACCCGGTTATTCGTTTCCTCACGCCAACAATCATTTCTTAGGAACACTTATCGTCCACGATTGCCGAGGGTTGGCATATTCTTCCGGTTTGTGATTTATAAGAACCCCATCGCGAAATTGTAAGGATGCGCCCGTCCAAACTGCGTTGTACATCACAAATACATCGTCTTTCTGTAAAGATAAACCTTGTTTTTCACATGCCACGCGGAATGCTTTCTCGAGCTTTTCATCAGGATTTGTGCCCGGACCTAAAAGTCTGACGACATCTTCACGTTTCATACCGTCTCTTACTGCATTTGCAAGGAGCCAAAATAAAGAACGGGCACTCTTTGTTTCCCTGAATTCTTTAACAAGCTCATCTTGGGATAGCCAATGGCCATACAATTCCCAGATTTCCGGTTTTTTTTCGTTGTCTGTTTTAGGATTGAGAGTAAGCAACTTAAATGGCTGATCGGCAGGTAGTTTGTTGAAACCACCTGATAGCCAATTTTGAAATACGAAGATATTCTTCACGGGTTCCAGCGTCAGGGCTGTTTGGGAAGATTCTCCGGCATAGGTTTCCCGTGTTCCTTCTTTTTTCCAATTTGTCCAATCTATCGTAGCCAAAACCGCCCTCTGGTTATTTTCCCAAGGTATTTCCTCTATAATTACATTGGCCGTATCTTCCACAGGTCTATTTGGAACTACATTCACGATATACGTAGTGCTGTTTCTTTCGCTGTCATTTTTTAAACCATTACAAACCCAGTACAGTTCAAAAATGCCGCTTTCAGAAGATTTAATACGATAAGCCCAGTAAGCAACCCTTTCTCCGGTATGTTGCCAGACAAGGTGGACTCCATCCTTCGTTGTTGTTTCTTTTGGTTCTTCAGCCCAGGAGGTTGAAAACAGAAGCATTCCCAATACTACGCTTAACCCGAAACAATTAATAATCTTTTTCATCTTTTTTCCTTCTGAGCAATTCTTGTGCTTTCTTAAATTCGGATGAGTTCACCATTAATTTTACCGGAGCAAAGTCGGCCGTAGCGGACCCTCGAACGATGCGGGGGAAAGGGTTATCGTTAAAAACATAGGTTGCTATACCGCAGGTTTCCAGAAAACCCTTGACGACAACAGCTTCTGTTTCATCGGAAAATAATTCCAATATCACAGGTTTATTTTCCATATCATTGTTTTGGAGAACCGGACCCTTTATCTTCCCAGACAATGTCAAAATCACCCTTCTTTCCTTGTTCGCTGAATTGGGGGATTCCTCCGTCATCCTTCAGATTATCCGCAACGCTGTAAACAATAAACCCCTTGTCCTTTTTCTGGTAGATATAGTTCTTGCCGGTAAATGGGTCCAATGGAAGGATGGAGAGGATTTCCGGGGTGAGTTGGTTGAGAAAATCGGCAAACTTGCCGTGCTTTTGTCTGTAGATGCGGTTGGCAAGGCCGAGTTCTGCGGCGCCTAAAAGGGCATCAACCCGGGTTTCCTGAAGGTATGTGCGTGCCACGCTAATAAAATTGCTGTTGTAGGTTAGAAGCGCTTTTTCTTTGGGCGCCCTTTCTATCTCAACCTCTATATTTTTCAGTTCTTCTTTTGTTTCCCAGTATGGCTTTTGCAACAAGGGAAGCGTTTTGGTTAAAGTCTTAAGATAAAACAACTCCTGTTCTTTCAGGAAATCATCAATGTTTTTGCATCCGCTCGCAAGGTACACTTCTTTGTAAGTTTTCCTCCACTTTTTTTCGTTTTCTATCATTCTGTCTGCCGGGGAATTCGGAGCGTTTCCCCATCTTTCTTCCAGCTCTTTTTTGTCTTCCTCCGTAAACTCAAAAGACCTTCCGGCTATTTTTCTGAAATTTGAACTTGCGGGTATCCAGGATCCCAGGTACTCACTTCTCAGTCCGAAATAGCTTAAATTTTGCCTTCTCTCTGCCTCCATCTCTTTAGCTAAAAGGAGATACGGTCCTGGCTGCTCTACCTCTTTTTTATTAATATTCTTTTGCAGCTCACCCAGGGCAATGCTATCTATCGCCATTCTGGTAAGTTGGGCTACGACGGAAGGTTCGTTTGATAGGGATTTTGCTACTTTAAGTCCAGCCAAAGAAGCTGTTAAGGATTTATTGAAATCACCATAATCTGCTTCTATCTTTGCCTTTTCGGCCAGCATACGGGCAACATTTCGTAATTGAGCATAAAAATTAAGATTATCAAACACCTTTTTGTCGCCTTTTTCTGTATAAGATCGACATTCCATATCCGCTGCTTTTTCCAAAAGTTGATACACCTTGGCAAATTCAGGGTTGTGAAGAATTAAATCGGCAATCTTTTCCTTCCATTCTTCCGGGGTCTTATCCCAACCCCCTGGTGCTATGCCGTTATAGGGCATATACTCAAATTCCTTACGGTATTTCTGGAGAAGATCACCTACGAGTTTGGATGCTTCTTTATACACTAATGCCCCGTTTTCGCTGTCCGGGATTTCCGGGAGGTTGAGTTCTTCAATGGTGGTGGGAATCCCGGCCTGTTTCAGTTTCTGGAGTTCTGCGTCCAAGGAGGAAGCGTAGGACAGGGTTGCCAAAAATAGCGTTAAGGTCAACAAGCTAACTAACCCAATTTCAATTTTCATCTTTACCTCCAAACCCTTAACTTCTCTCGTCTACTCCAGTTTACCGAAGTTCAACGTGACCATCGGCGAAGAGACAGTTCCTGCGGCCGTTGTGGTGTTCGGGGTTATTGTCTTCCATAATGATTACATCGGCTACACTTCTTTCATTAGCAGAATGCCCGGGATAATAGGTGTAACTTATCTGGCAACTGTTGGGCTGATTTGGAACGGAATTGGTAATATCAGTCGGTTTTGGATTAGTATCTGCAGGACACCAGAATACCGACGGATCTTTGACGTAACTGTATTTCTGGTAAATCTCCTTTAAATCATCGGGAAATTTATTTTTATGGTCCTGCGCATACATCTGGAGGGCAAGTCCTATCATTTTCAAGTTGGTCAGACACTTAGTCTCCGCTTCTGGATACACCTCCTGGACCACGGAATCCTTCATTATGGCTTGAATCTTAGGCATAATTTGAATCATACGCTTCTGATTTAATTCCGCAACCTTTTCAGAAAGCTCTGATTCCTTGCCGGCCACTGCCCGACCAGCCGTAGACCTGTAGAAATCGATTTGTGCTTTAAGTTCCTCTTCTGTGTAGGTAGCTGCGTAAACGGAGATATAGTCGTCTTTCACTTTATCCCAACTCATTTCTTCGGCGATAAGGTCAAACCTCTTTTTCTGCATAGCGATGGCGGATGCAGGAACATCCTGCCCCATGATCTTCGTATTGTTGTTTAACTGGGACGTCATCCTCCGCTTCATCGCTGCCAGATTTCCTTCTATGGTCTTTTGCATCTGCTTAACGTTCAATAGTTCCTCCGCCAGCGCCCGGCGGTCTTCCCCTTTAGCGTTCTGAGACAAACTGAAAAGCATGATACCTGCAATAAGCATCGATACCCCTATTCTCTTTTTCATAATCTACTCCCCGTTTTCTACAGCAAATAACAGAATAATATACCCAGATGTTACCACCCTAAAACCTTCCGGTCAATGGTCATGGCGCCGAATTTATTCAAATCAGATCTTCATAGTCCAATAAGCAAGGAAACCGGCAGGGATGAGCATAAAAATTATGAATCCAGATATTAATGGCGGAATTTGGAGATAATGAAAGAAAAGAGCGATAAGTCCCAATGCGGCAGTAATCACAGCCGCGATAAGCGGAGTTCGTTTCAGTTCGGCCCTGACAATATCCCGGTCGTCTTTAGTCAATTTGGGCCGTAGCTCCATCTTGTGTTCAATGAAATAGATTTGATTCATAACCTTCGGGTCTTCAGGCCGCAAGGAAAGCGCTTTTTTATAATACGCCAGCGCTTTATCCTTTTCCCCCAGGCGCAGGTGCAGGTCACCTAAAAAAATGTAAGAGCCGGCATATTCCGGTTCTTTTTGCATGGTATCTTCCCAGATCTTTATTTCTTGGCGCCTTTGCTCCTCTTCCTTCTTTAACCCGTGTTTCTCCTCTAATTCCTGAGTTATCTTTAAGAAAATAATGGGCAGGAAGAGAAGAGGAAAGAAAACTACGCCAGGCATATGCAGTAATCCGGAGGCGCCGGAGGCTATCAACAACAAGACTGCGCCCAGAACTATATACTGAATGGTACTGAGTTCCTTGTCCAACGCCAGACCAACTATATACCATGCTTGCATTCCAACGATGATTAAAAACCCAACAAATAAAAAAAGAGCCATATAAAATTTAAATTACCGTTCAATGATTCTGGCGCCAGGGAATGTCATCCGACAGTTCCCCCGAATCCCCCACAAACCTCCGAATAATTATCTTGCCGCCATTATCAACGCCGTTTTCACCCAGACTGTATAATATAAATCCTTTTCCTTCCTGCTTATAAATAAAATCTCTGCCGGTGAAAGGGTCTATGGGTAATTCGGAGATAAAATCCGGCCTTAATTCGGCCAAGTCTTTCGGGTATTGTCCGTGCGTTAACTTATACCTTTTCAAAGCTGTGACGATTTTGGCTAAATCCTGCAAGGCTTCGAGATTGGCAATTGGGAGGGAAAACGCTTGGCCATAGTAGCGATCGAACATGACGGTAAAAGGAGCGTAACGGCTTAACCGTTTTAGGTTTCTTTCAAAACCTCTAAAGACATCCTTTGTTTGATAGTAAGGCTTTTCAAGCAGATTAAGTTGCTGTTCCGATAAACGGAGAAAAACAATATAATCATGCTTATGATTAAGATTCCCAAGGGTCCGGTAAAAGAATAGAACCGGTCCAGCGTAGTAAGGAGGTGCGGCACCCCAAAAAGTTTCGTTAGCTCTTGGAGAGATAAGCATACGGAAGGCGCTCATTGGAAAACAGGCCCTTTCCCCTGTTGCAGCATGTACAGCACTTTCGCGGCCAGGAATGCTGTCTAACTTTTTGGCGATCCTTATTAATTGAGGTTGGTTTAAATCGGTCCGATCATAGATACCCTGAAGGATTTTCAGGAAAGTATTTATCGTTCCGTTGTAAAACGAAAAAGACATCGTATCGGGTTCTGTAGAAAGATGTTCAGCCATCTGAACGCCTGAAAGAAGGTCGTCAACCGCGGCGTTATAATTACCCTGTTCGGCCTCAGTTATTGTTCTGGCAATCAGGATGCCACGCAGGAGACGTATCGGGGTATGGTACGGAAACTCCATATTGTTGCCAGCGGTATAATCAAGGGGAAAACGGCAGGCGGGTACCTGCGTGGCTTTCTTTATAAACAGATACGCGGGTTTATTTTCTCCGGCAATCTGAAATATTCTCTGTTTATCTTCTATTTTCCACTGAAAGAAATTACTATAATCAAGGCCTTTGAAAGCATTGGATAATTCTCTTTCTTTCTCGCTGTATTTATTATGCCTGTCCGTTCCCTTACCTTCCAATAATTTGAACGCCTCTTCATAGATAAGAGCGGCGTTTTCCCTGTCAGGAACCGGTTTTGGCGCAGCCTCAATGGGTGTAGTCGGCCGTCCGGAGATTTTTATCCGTTCAATCTCCGCGGTTATTTGACGGGCATAAAATAGATTAAGGCCTGCGTAAAGAAGACCGAGAAACAGAAGAAAAGTTATACTGGTCCTGATTGTCGACCTGAAAGAAGACATTCCCCGCGTCACATACCTTGTCCAAAAGTAATAAGCAAAGAAAAGGGCTATCGCGGCAGACAGAAAGATATGAAAAATCGTAGCTTGAATATTAAAAAAGTTACCGACAGGATTGCTGTAGCCAAACAGGATGTCGCTTAAAGGATTAATTACAAGGTACAGAAAACCGGCCAACAGGAAACCGGAAATAACTCCCGGTAGCGTTCTAACCCGCAAGGCAGCCAACAGAAACCCGATGGAGTAAAGATAACAGGCAATAGAAACGTAAATCATCAGCAGGCCGCTAAATAAGGATGTTCCGGGCTGGAAAAGAAATCTTTTTACCGGAGAAACAAAAGAGAAAAGAAAGGCGACTAACAGAAAAAAAAGAGAAAGGAAGACCAGGCAGGCAAAACCGGCTAGGAATTTTGTCCAAAAAATGCGGTTTCTGGTAATCGGCAAGGAAATGAGGAAATTCAAATTATCTCTTTCTAATTCGCCGCTGAAAGTGGAAACTCCAAAGATGAGGGCGAAAAGAACAAGAAACACGTATGCTGTACCGGTGGCCATTTCAAAATCAAACCACCGCATCTTAATCACAACGGAAAAGATATATACCATCAAAACAATAGCGGCTGACAAAAATAGAAGCAAGCGGTTTTCCCGTAATTCTTTCCAGAATAGGGATTTCATACTTTCACCTCTTTTCGGGAGAAAATGCGGTAGGCGATAAGAAAAATGCTTAAGGAAATAATTAGTTGTAAAATCGTCCAAATCCAGGCCAATGCGTGGTACAAACGAGGACCGTGGCTGGAAAAAAAGCTAACAAATGGTATTGCAACCACCACATAGATAATTAATCCCCCCAGCACCGCGGAGATAATCTCGAAAAGTAGAAGCGACAAAAGAAATGCAATATTATAATAAAGAAAATATGCAGGAAGAGACCATGCCAGTATTCTATTATCCGCTGTTTGGCGAAGGTGGAATAAGAAATTAAAGCCGCCTGTGCTGTAAAAAATTACTGCTTCCATCACAAGCACTACGGATAGAAGGATGAGGATATTTAAAATGCCGGATAGCCATTTATTCAAAAAGATTGTTTCTCTTTTAACCGGGGTTGAAAGGAAAAATTCAAGCGTGTTTTTCTCTTTGGTAAACGACCAGGCTCCAAATACACCGGCGAAGGCAAAAATTGCCACAAGTGCTAAAACCTTCGCTATATCCACCATGTCCCCACTAACAAAAAAAGATAAGAGAAGAAATCCTATAACGATCATAATTCCAATTAACAAATTAGTCCTATTTTCCCGCCATTCTTTCCAGAATAGAGATTTCATGCCACTGCCTCCTTGCCTACCAGAGAGACAAAGATATCCTCAAGGTTCAGGTCCAACACTTCGGTACTCTTTGGATTGAATCTGGCAAGCGATTTCAAAGCGTCGGGAGCATAGTCTTTGACGGTCAGGACCAGTTCGTGGCCGACCAGTTCCTTTTTGAGCAGACCGGGGAAGGATACGTCGTCAGGTACCTTATTTTCAAAAATAAGCCGAATCTGTTTGACCGAGTCTTTAAGTTTGTCCAGCGGTTGAGACAACAGGAGCTTTCCTTCTTCCAAAACCCCTGCATAATCGGCTATCTGCTCGGCCTCGGTAATGATGTGAGTGGAGAAGAAAACAGTCTTTGCCTCCTGGTGAATAATCTCGATAATCCCCTGTAGGAATTCCCGCCTGACCACCGGGTCCAGACCGGAAGTCGGGTCATCAAGTATTAAGAGTTCCGGCTGATGGGCAAGGGCAAGCAGAAGAGCCACCTTGCCGTTCATTCCGCGGGAGAGTTCCTTAATCTTGGCTCTCTTTGGCAGTTCAAAGCGCTTAAGCAGGTCTTCAGCCAAACTGTTATTCCAGGTAGGATAGAAAGGCCGGCAGAAGTTAATGGTCTCCTGGATGGTCATCCAATCATACATCTTCTGGTTGTCGGCCACATAGCCGACCCGCTTCTTGATGGGAACAGGGTTCTTGTCCGGGTCAAGACCCAGAACTTCTGCTTTACCGGCAGTTTTTTGAAGGAGGCCTAAGAGCATCCGGATAGTTGTGGTCTTGCCGGCCCCGTTCCTGCCCAGAAAAACATAGACGGAACCTTTAGGAACCTTCAGGTCCAAAGATTTTACCGCTTCGTTGCGGCGGGTGTATCTTTTGGTTAGACCTTGTGTTTCAATTACGTACTCTGCCATTATTTGCCTCCCTTGTTTGTTCTATGCTTCTAATTCAATACCTTCCAGGCAATATCGTATGTGGTTGGGTGTTTTGGGTCGTAAACGCCGTTATCGTCTCTTTCGTTGGGACCGACACTATAGAGAATAAACCCCTTCCCTTCTTTGCGATATATATAGTCTTTGCCGGTAAAGGGGTCAAGAGGTAATTCCGGGATAATTTCCGGGGAAACGGATAACAGCATATCCGGGTAATTGCCGTGTTTCTGTTTGTAGATTTTCAGGGCAGTGGCAAGTTTTAAGGACTCAAGACCGGCGGTGCAGATAGATTGCTGTTGGTTCGCTCTGCCAAGGGCTGGTAACATCAGTAAACTTACAATGTGTTTCATTGCTGCAAACTTTTCTGTAATAGATATTTTCCTTTCCCATTCGGAGGTCTCGTTCTTTGCAGAAAAGTAAGTTTTTTGAGAGAGTCTGATCAAGGTTGAATATCCCTGGATGGAGAAAGCATAGTCTTCTTTCAAAACAGGCTTTCCGAGATAACTGCAGTAGATTGTCCAGAAAATTTGGCTTCCAATGTTGTCCTGTCCAAAAGACCTGCTCATGACTCTTATAGCTGCCGGAAAGCCGATGTTTTTCTTACCCCCGCTCGCGATGAATTCACTTTCCCGAGCAGTTATCCGCCTTTTGCCTAAGCCCAGTTCAAAAAAGTATCCTCCCCCCAACGCCAACTCTCCTTCCAGTCCTGTAGTCAAACTTTTATCTTTTCTGTCTATTGCTGAAATGAGATTCCGGTAGTCTCTGACGGAAACCGCGCCATTGAAATTGTTAAGCAGTTGCCGAAAAGAATCCATCGCGATTTGGTCTGCCGCTATCCGGACAAGTTGGGAAATAAGTATGGATTCATCAGCCAAGGAATTTCCCAGACGAAGACCTGTCGTTGCTGATTCCATGGCTTCTTTGTATCTTCCTTCTTGGGCAAGAATGTAGGTTCGGGCGGCAAGCAATCTTGCCAAGCTACGCATTTTGGAAAGATGGGGGAGGAGCATTGCCGGGCCGTCTTCATACCTCAGGTTAAAACGACAGGAAGGAAGATTGACGGCTCTTTCAAGTAAAGCATAGAATCTGGCAAATTCAGGGTCTTTCATAATTCTGCTGATAACATTTTTTTGTTGGAGGGTGAGTTTTTCTGTTTTTATTTGGCTTTCATACGGCATGTATTTCCATTCTTCCTTGTATTTAGCTTTTAACTTGTCAATCAAATCAAAAGCTTGCTGGTAGACTAAAGCAGCATTGTCTTTATCCGATACCGGGGGCGGGATTATTTCCTGGAGTGTCAGTTTAATACCTTCTGCTTTTGCCTGCTGGATGGTCTTGTTTAATTTCTGACTGGCCACAAGATTTGCGATAGCGTGACTACCAAAAGAAATAAGTAGAATAACAGCAGTAGTAGCAAAAATTGTTTTGGCAGGAGATACATCTTTAACAATGGCTTTCTGCCAGGTCAGGAAACTAAAAATAAGGAATGTTGCTATCAGGAGAGAAAAGGCGAAAAAGTTAAATACAACTAAAGAGGAGGATATTAAAAACAGAACAACGGATAGAGGCAAGACAAGTAAGATTCCGAACAACAGAACAAAAGGTGTGCAGATAATGGCGGTGAGGCTGTTTTTGAGCAAAAGGGAACTAAAACAAGCAGCAGAATACAGGATAACCATTGAAAGTGGAACTAAAAGAAAAATAACCCAGTCTCCCCTACTATAAAAGACCGTTCCTTTAAACGGCAGAGCAAGGAAAACAAATAGGGTGAGGAGGACAAGCACAAAGAGAAGAACCAAAATGGAAAAGAATTTTGTCCAGAACAGCCTTTTAGAAGTCAGAGGCTGACTCAAAAGGAAAGATTTTGTATTTTTTATGAATTCTCCGGTAAAGGAGATTGCGCCAAGAAATAGGGAAAAAAGGATGGGAAGGATAAAACAACCGAAAACTACCGCATAGGTTTCGTAACCCACCATTCTTTTTGGGAGAAAATAAGGTACGATCCGGCTCAAAACAATAATGCCAACGGCCAGAAAGAAGAAGAGACGCTGTTCCCGCCATTCCTTCCAGATTAAGGTTTTCATTGGATATCTCCGGTTAATTCAATACCTTCCAGGCAATATCATCATATTTCTGTTTCGGGTCATAGACACCATTATCATCTTTTTCGTTGAGGCCAATGCTGTAGACTATAAACCCCCTGCCTTCTTTGCGGTAGATGTATTCCTTGCCGGTGAATGGGTCAAGGGGTAATTCCGGGATTACCTCCGGTGAAAGGATTGCTATTTTATCCGGGTAGTATCCGTGTTTTTGTTTGTAAATTTTCAGGGCAAGGGCGAGTTTGAAAGAGTCGAGGGTGGCAGTGTATTTGACCTGTTGTTCAAGGATGCTACTAATAGCCGGAAGTAACATTGCGCTTATCATACACTTTCCCCGTTTAGACCAGGCGACGATATTTACCATTAAATCCTGATCCCACTCACGAAACTTTTCTTTTTGCAGAAAAAAAGGACTGTTGGAAAGAGCAATCAAAGCAGTCATTTTTTGGATGTAAAAAATATGGTTTTGCTCAAGAAGTGGTTTTACCAGATACCCTCCGAAAATTTTATTAAAAATCTTTCGGCGAATTTTTTGGCCAAAATATTCCGTTTGCCCGTACCTTATTCCACTCACAAAATTAAGAAAGTTCGATTGCGTTTTCAGGAGAGAATTGAAGAACGCGAGTTCTGCCTCAAACCTTGCCAATTTCTTGTCCTTTTTGTCTATTTCCGAAATAACTTTTCGATAATCATCTATTAAATTCTTATCGGGATATGAATTAAAAATTGACTGAAAGGAATTCATGGCTGTTTCATCAATCGTTTTTCTGACAAGCTGTGATATTATGGTAGGTTCGTCTGCCAACGAATCCCCAAGACGCAAACCTGTCTGGGCAGATTCTATCGCTCTTTTGTACTCCTTTTCTTCTGAAAAAAGATACACACGTAATGCCTCAAGGTTCGCCAAGTATCGTATTTTGCTGAGATGTGGCAGAGACGTTCCTAATCCGTATTTAACGTCAAATCGGCAGGAAGGAAAATTAACGGCTTTTTCAATAAGGCCATACAGTTTTATAAATTCCGAGTCATTCAGGATTATCCGGGTGAGTACCTTTTTTTGTTGCGGAGATAGCTCTTCAAATTGTATCTTACGCCCGGGCACTATAAATTGCAGTTCATTTCCATGTTCTTTCTTCAGTTTGTCTGCTAGCGCAAACGCTTCCTGGTAAACAATGGCAGCGTTTTCTTTATCGGGAATTTGAGGCGGGATTACCTGCTCGGGCTGAAGTTTAAAACCTACTTTTTCTGCCTGTGCTACTACCTGCTTTAGCTCTCTTTCCCCCGCAAAAATACAAATACCATGCACAATGAAGGAAAAACATATTGCTGCAATAGAAACGATTGCAGTTATCTTTCCAAACGAACCCTCTTTTGCGACTGCTTTTTGCCACGAAAAGAAACTGAAATATATAAAAAGTATCAATAAAAGAAAAAGCCCGACAATCCAAAAATATTCTATCCGAACAACGGAATACAGACCGATGAGTGCAGCTCCAAATAAAATACAGCCGAAAATTATGAGGAATGGGGTGCATATAATAGCAGTTATAGCGTTTTTAAGAAGCAAGGAACTGAAACACGCAGCCGAATAGAGAGTCAGGATAAAAACAAAGAAGATGATAACCGGAAAAAATCTCTCTGGTGACCCATGCCCCACATCCCCCAAAAAGAGTATCGTATAATCATACGCGGAAATCCGGAGAATCAGTTGTGTGATAAGGATAAGAACGAAAAGAAGGGCCAGGTTAAAGAGAAACTTGACCCAGAATATTCTTGCCGAAGAAACCGGACTGCTTAGATTAAAATCGAGTGTTTTTTTGATAAAGTCCGAAGTAAAAGAATGGGTGGAAAGGCCTAAGGAAAAAATTAACGGCAGAAGAATTAGGACAAGACCAGAATAACTGCCTCCAGGCCTGCCTAGTGGAAAATGAATAACGCGAGGCCATATTAATGAAGCAACGTCACAAAAAACAATAAAGCCAACCGATAGAAAGAAGAAAAGTCGTTGTTCCCGCCATTCCTTCCAGATTAAGGTTTTCATTTTCCTCCCCTTCCCTCTTTAAGTTGATTGGTGAAGATTTGGATGATTTCCTCTTTGGTGAGGCCGAGACTGGTGGCCTGGTGAATCGCCTGGTCCAGCGCCTCGGCGATAATTTTCTTCTTTTCCGATTCGGCGATTTTCGTTACTTCTTCCGAGATGAAGGTACCTTCACCCCACTTGCTGGTAATAATCTTTTCGTGGCGCAGTTCATGATAGGCCCGGGCAACGGTGTTGGGGTTTATCCGCAACTGCATGGCAAGGTCCCGCACCGGTGGTAACTGGTCTCCGGCTTTTAAAGCCCCGCAGGCAACCAGGTACTTAAGCTGCTTGATGATTTGCAGGTAGAGCGGTATGCCGCTATCCGGATTTACTTTGATATACATAGGATTGGTTTGATGTATTATGTCTTTGATACATTATACCGGGAGTTTTTTGCTTTGTCAAGGGGTGGGTTCTGGTAGATTAATTGCGACCGGATGGTGGGGTACTTACCGAAAAAGTTTCTTGTGTTGGCAGAGGAGACCAGTTTGAATAGAACACGAAGTGGGAGGCAGGCATACCCCCTACCAGATCAAATTCTATACATTCCTGCTTTGCGTACGTCCACGCCTGGCGTAAATTTACCCTCGGGTGGTATCGTCGTTGTATCACTTTCCCAAAAAAATCCGTCCTGCCATTCTCCTGCAACTTCTAACATAGAGTAATTCTGCCGGCTCCCGGAGGTATTCCCGAGAGGAAAAACAGGCAAAAAATCATCAGACAGGCACGTTTCAACATTGTTCCGAGACACCCATTCCTTTCAAATCCCTTGGTAGTAACCGAAGTTCAACGAAAACAGAAGGGTGCAAAAGTATGACAGGGGTATGACAGAACTCCCTGAAAAGTGGGGTTTTGGCAGGCAGGTCGTAAATGTCATTGGAAGTGTGAAGGCTGTTGATACTCAAAGCGTTTCTGGAGATTAACTCAAAAGAAAACCTCTGATTAAAATTGAACTCAAAGGATTTTCCCTCCTTTGATAATTGCCAACGGACGGTTTTTTTGATAAGATAAACTATATGAATATTTTTATTTGTTGCAGTAAATATTTTTATAATCAAATCCCTAAAATAAGAGAAACCCTGGAAAAAGCAGGGCATACTATTATTTTGCCGAACAGTTATGAACAACCTTTTCGGGAAGAAGAAATGAAGAAAATGGGCAAAAGGGAACACCAGGAATGGAAATCCGATAAACTTAGAGAGCAAATAGCCAAGGTGAAAGAAAGCGATGCAATTTTAGTATTAAACCTTGAGAAAAACGGACAAAAGAATTACATTGGCGGCGCAACTTTCTTAGAAATTTTTAAAGCCTTTGAATTAGACAAAAAAATATTTTTGTATAATCCAATACCCGACAAACCCGACAACTTCTTAAAAGATGAGTTGCTGGGAATAAATCCACTCATTATCAATGGAGATTTATCCAGAATAAAATAGGTTCTAACATCGTCCAGCCGCCGGAGCTTGTAAACCTACCTGAAAAGTAGGATTCGATGGGAGCGAAGTCAGGTATTGCGACCGATCAGGAAGCAATACCAGCGGGTGGCCGACCCGAGGCGCAGTGAAAGCCGAGCGGCGCCGAATCCTACCGCCGGAGCCAAAAGGATATGCACAACTTATCCACGATTATAAACATTTCGCCTTAACGGCATTTCTCTGTTTGTCAATTCAAAAGTTACTGAAATCCGCCGTTTACTTACCGGTCTCTAAGATGATAAAATATCCGGAGTAACTGAAAAAGACCAAAGAATTCAACTTATCAGCAATATGTTTTCAGGGAAATAGTTATTTAAGGACAAACAGCTTGAATTAGCCGAGATTAGAATGGAACGCCCAGACAAAAAACCTTGTTTTGAACCGATTACCAAAAAATCTTTCTCCGAATTCTGCGGTTTTCTTTACGAAAAAGAACTGGTAACCGGAGTCGGAGGCAACGTCAGCGCCCGTTTTGACGGCCGTTTTCTTGTTACGTCGTCCGGTTTATCGTTGCGTAAAACCAGGCCGGAATCGATTTTACTGGTGAAGCCGGACGGATATATTCCCAAAAATCCCCGACCATCCAAAGAATTTGCCATGCACCTGGAAATATACACGCGCCGTCCTGAGGTTAATGTTGTTTGTCACGTTCATGGTTCCTATATCATCGCGGCTTCAACCATGACTAAAACCGGCCGGAACAGCATGCCGGCGCTCACCCCCGGATTTGCCTATTTCGCGTATCCGCTTCCCATGCTGCCGTTTCTCGTCCCAGGAACATCCGAACTCGCCGAAGCCGTCGGCCAACAATTTTCAAACCGTAAATTACGCGCCCTGCTCCTCCAGAACCACGGACTTGTCACGGTGGGAACAAATCTGACCGAAGCATTAAATATCGCCGAGGAAATCCATGAGAACGCAATGGTTTACGTGATAACCGGGGGAAAAGGAAGCGTGATTCCGGGGGACAGCATAAAGAAGATTTTTTGACAGAATCAATTTATTCCAAATTTATTTTGCCTACCGTGTTTTGCGCTCGAAACCTTTGCGGCTCGTTACAAAACGCCTGAAAAACCTCATCCGGAGTTTCCGCCGGAATTTCACACCCCGCGCTTAGCATAAACCTGGCCCCTTCAACCTCAACCAGGCACTTCCTTACATACCCGGCGCATTCTTCCGGAGTTGCCTGCATAACTTGCGAAACGGGATTAAGGTTTCCTTTAAAGCATTTCCCGCAAGAGGAATAAACATCTCTCGCCAGCGCAAAAGGAACGAGGTGGTCAACGTTAAAAAGGTCGGCTCCGGACTTGACCATTTCCGGCAAAAGGCGCGCTGTATTACCGCAGATATGGAGTTTAATAAGATTCCCGGCATTGTGGACGGCGGCGCATACTTCCTGTTCGTAGGGCAGCGCGAAATTAGAATACATCTCCGGGGAAATCAACGAAGCGGCGGCATCGCCGGCACCGACCATATCGGCTCCGGCTTCAACTTGCACCAGGGCAAAATCTATGACTATCTTCGTCAAAAAAGCCAGTAGCGCGTGGGCGCCGGCCGGGTCATCGACCATCATCGTCATAAAGTTTGACACTCCGCACACCGAACACGCTTCGGCAAAAGGCATATCAACCCAGCCAAGCACCGCCACCGTCCCGGAAGATTCGTTTGCCATTTCCGATACGGCAAGCGCCCGGTCAGCCATCCTGTTTTTGTTGTCGGACGGGTCGGGACGCTGCAACCCTAAAATATCGCCGGCTGAAATCACAAGCGGCTTGCTGAGGAAAGGAGGCGCGTCTTCCGGATAAACCATCTCGCCGCCGAGGTCGGCGGAAACGCGAAAGGCATCAGAACAGGCGGTAATCGCATCAAAACCAAACTTTTTTTGGACCGACAACTGGGCGTCAGCCATTGCCCGGCCATCGGTAGCAAACCTTTTGTAGGTAATACCCGCCCGGCTGGCCGCAAAAAACATCAAAAGGGGAAATACCGGAACTCTGTCTACGGGTTCGCCCTTTATCGCGGCCATAAATCTCTGATAACTTGTCATTCTTCCTCTTTGCGCCTGACGCCGTCCCTGACTCCGGCAATAATGAAATCAAACATTATGAAGCAGACCATTTTTGTTTTTTAAATATCGATTATCGCCTTGATTACACCTTCCCGGTAACCGGCAACCAGGCGCATCGCTTCAGCCAGTTTTTCCAGCGGGAAGTGATGAGTAACCATTTTTTCAGGATTAATTTTGCGGGCGGCGATGAGCCGGATCACCTTTTCGGCGGCGAACGCGGAGCGCCGCACGTTCAAGAGAGCCAGTTCTTTTCTTCTGGCCCCAAAACTGGGGAATTGCCAGTAATCGTCAGCCGGAATGCCCACCATTCCAACCCTGCCGGCCAGTGAGGCGGAGTCTATCGCCTGAACCAGGGTTTCTTTTTGACCGGCCGCTTCAAAAGCAGACCGGACACCCCTGCCTTCGGTCAGGCTGAGTATCTCTTTTACCGGGTTTTCTTTTTTGGGGTCAAAGACGCAGTCGGCGCCGATTTCTTTTGCGTAAGAACGCCTCTCGGGAATTAAATCGCTGGCAAATATGGAAGCGGCGCCGGCCAGTCGGGCAAAAAAGATTACGGAAAGACCGATGGGACCGCAGCCGAAGACCGCCACCGAATCTCCGGGAGAGACACGGACGAGATTTACCGCGTAGAGTCCGATTGCCATAGGCTCTGCAAGTACGCCCTCTTCAAAACTGACATTTTCGGGAAGAAGCATGAGGTTGGCGGCAGGCATGGTCAGGTATTCCCGGAAGGCGCCCGGTATCGGCGGGGTACCCAGGAACCGTACATTAGTGCAGAGGTTCGGTTTTCCGGTCAGGCAGATTTCACACTTTCCGCAGGAAATGCCAGGTTCAATCGCCACCTTTTGTCCCGCTTTAAATCCTTTAACGTTGGAACCTGTCTCGGCTACTTCACCTGACGCCTCATGGCCCACAACGAAGGAACCGGTAATAATCTGCTCGCCAATCTTTCCGTCCCGGAAATAATGGACATCGGAACCGCAAATTCCGACCCTTTTCACTCTTACCAGGACTTCGTCAGTACCGGGAACCGGCCGGGGCACTTCCCGGATTTCAATCTTTTCTTTTCCGACCAAAAATGCCGCTTTCATCTGCTGTTCCTCCTTAATTTATTCGGAAGCTGCCCTAAACAACCCGCCGAAGACACCGGAACCAAGATTAAAAACTACAACTTAAGAAAGTACCCTTTTTATCCAATAGTTGCTGATAACGAACAACGAGCGAATTTTCAGTTATGTGCCTTGCCGGTAAAACGCCACTCAACAATTTCGCGTTGGCCGACGCGCATTATCCGGTAGAGCCCCCTCACGTCCGGTGTCAGATACGCATCCGACCAATCTACATAAAATCCCGCCGTCTTCGCCGGATCGCACCCGATGCATACCGAGTAGCCCGGTTTCACCACGGTCATCTCCCTGACCGCGGGGAGACGGAAAAAACTATCGCAGAAATCCGGCAGCGGCAGCCGGCGCTCCCGTCCGTCTTCCGTCCACGCAAACGCGGTCTCTTCAAAATCTTGGGGCTGAGTCGTCAAGAGCAGGTTGAAATTGAACGCGCCGTACGCGCCCTCGAGTTTATTCACGGCCTCCGCCCGAAAGGTGAAACCGGACGTACCTTTGCGCGCCGTGACCGTGTAACGAACGTCTACGTGAAGCATCATCCGCGACAATTCAACCGCAATCATATCTTCCGACTCTGCCGCCACTTTCCACTCAAACGGACCCTGCCATAAAATGCACGGATTAGAATTTAACCCCAGCGCCCAAATCGGCCGGAACCCTACGCCCGCCAAGGTGTAGCTTCCGTACCCGCCGGGCGGAGGGATATTACCTCGGAGAAACTCCGGCAAGGCATGCGGAATGATTGTGGTCCCACCCACGCGCCAATCCTGGAGAGTGCCCCCGAAACGGGGATAGATTACAAAAGTTTCGTCTCCGTTCATAAAACGCAGGCTGGGGCCCGCACCGCCGTTGTCAGCAACCGCAAGCCGGAATTCCGCCGGGATAACGGGGGGATAAGTTGTTCTCTTCACAACCGCGGTTTCCTGACCGATAACTGCGCTCTCGCCGCAAATTACGTTGCGGGTTTTTCGTTTAACGTCAATAACTTCAAGTATCCGTCCCGCCGCATAATGATACCGCAAAAAAGAAGCCCGCTCCCGGTCAACATCTTCCGTAAGCACGCTGGCCAGATATTCCCGGAACTCCGGATACGCCGACCATATTTTGTCGTCCGCGAGCGTCGCCAAACGGCTCCGGCACGCGCGCGCCCATGGGCTTTCCGCCGGCAATTTGTCCAAAACGTCGAGCGCCGAAGAAACGCGTAACACCTCTTCCGGAACCGTAGCGCCGCGCAGAATGGCTCCGACCATCGGTATAACCACGCTTAGTTTCTCCCATCGCGCCTGTTCCCAGGATGTCATCATAAGACCGTCCGCTGTGTGCCGGTCCGAAGCCTTCAGCGCGCAATCCAATGCCCGAACGACGCGACGCGTCATCAAGCCGGCACAGGTGCCCGATGCCATAATGGTCTTAAAACCCCGTTTTTTCAGCAGGTCCAAAAATGGGTAGTCGGAATCTTCGTCATAGAACCATAAGGCAATCACGGCATCGCGGGACACAAGCTCGAGTGCCTCGGGGTAATGCGCCAGCATGTCGTGCCAGACAATGGGAATCCGCCCCCTGGCGACAAGACGTTCGCACGCCAGGTTGACCTGACCGGCCCAGGCACGGGCCACACTAAAATCCGGATCAGCCAACATTTGGGCAGGCGCCTGCCACTCATCGCCGCCAATCATGAAATACCGGCCGGAAGAAAAATCACAGAATTCATCCAGGCAACGCGCTGTCCACGCGCGGGTCGCTTCCAGGGTTACATCCAACTTCCTTCCGCCCGAATCCCGGACAAACAGTTCCGGGTATGCCGAAGCCGCGCCGCCGGTATGACCGATAACATTGAAATGCGGCATCAACTGAATCCCCGATTCGCCGGCGTCCGACTCGAACTTCCGCCACTGCTCCTGCGTGTAAGCACAGGCGGGACACGATTTCTCCATCGAGGGCAACCGCACCATATTCTCCAGATAAGGCAGAAAGTGCGTAAATCCGGATGCGGCCGCCAGCCGAATTGCCTTGATGAAGACATCCGGCAGCAGGTACGCGCCGCGCGCAACATCGTAATGGTAAATTCGTATCATGGGAGACCGATTGCCGACTGTGCGCATTTTCAAAACCTCCTTGGACAAATCTTTTGAATTTACGTTTGCAAACTGACACCCCTACAGGCTGTTGTTTTGGGTGAAATTACCACTTTTCCCCCAAATTTTACTTCTTCCCGTGTTTCAGCGTCAACCTCCTGAAATTAACCGCGGCGGGATGATGTGATGGTTTGATTGCCGGGAAAATTTTCGTCTGCGGTCAGAAGAAACAGGCGATTAATTGCTTCAAAATGGAGGGATAATTAAGGAATTAAAACGTTAAAGGTATGCGTTCAAAATCGTGGTGCTTCTCTACCGGTCACACCTTTATGTTTAATATGTTTAGCCCTTTTCTGTTTATACATAAACGTATCTGCCTGAGCAATCAAGCTATCCAAAGAAATGAACTTATGCGGGTTGTAAGGGGTAATACCAACGCTAAGCGATAACTTATATTTCTGGTCTTTACGTGAATTGTAAACTCCTAACTTTTTCTTCAAGCGTTCCATCAGAGTTTCTCTGTTTTCAACAACAGTATCAATTACCAGGATAACAAACTCATCTCCGCCGATTCGGCCAATAATATCTGACTCGCGAAAAGTCTTCTTAAGTATACCGGCAACGTCAATTAAAACAACGTCTCCTTTTTTGTGCCCGAGTACATCGTTAACCTGCTTCAAATTATCAATGTCGATAAAAAACAGAAGCATTTTCCGCTTTGACCTCTTGGCTATCCGTAATTGTTGTTCGGCAAGAGCAAAAAATCCCCGTCGATTATAAAGACTTGTTAAATCATCAGTAAATGATAAAGCGTGCACTCTTTCCTCCAAACGCACGCGTTCGGTAATATCACGGATGTTGCATTGAATTACCCGTTCATCTCCAACCAAGTAAACGTTGCTGACAAACTCCACGTTCCGGCGATTTCCGTCTTTGGTTTGGAGCGGGAGATTTTCGTAACGGATGTATTTTTCCCGCTGGAGTTTTGTAAAAGCGGACTTGCTCGCCTCAACATCTCTAAAAGACCCTATTTCCCAGAGGTTCTTATTCAGTAATTCGCCCTTGGAATAACCGATTAATTTCTCCAGGAAAGGATTGACATCCATTATCTTTCCCGATTTGGCGTGAAGGATTAGAATACCATCCTGGGCGGTTTCAAATAACCGGCGATAGCGGAGTTCGGAAGCACGAAAAACCTTTCCGTTTGACGCGGCTTTAGACCCTGATTTCTCCGATTCGACAATCACTTGGCGCATGCTTGCCGAATCCGTGTTTCTTGACCGCTTTCTTGTTACTTTTGCCCCAACCTTTTCCCCATAGTCTTTCATAAATAATCACCACCCCAGTTCTTACCATAATTTTTATACCGCAATAGTATTTAAATGTCAAGAGGTGCTGAAAAACAGGAATAGAGCCTGAAGATGTGTGAAGGGAAAGCTCCCTTCATGTTTGGGGAAGAAAATTAAAGGGTAGGTGCCTTTTTCAAACGTGCCGCCGCCCGCCTCGCGTTTTCTTTTCTAACCGCAAGGTGCTCTCCGGTAAGGCGAACTCCTTCAACGGTAACCTCGTGAAAATAGTAACCGATTACCGTCCCTTCTACGCCTGATTCCTCCGACTCAAGTATATCCGGAGCATATTCCCAGGTTCGACCGGTTTTCGTATCAATCAGGAGCGTGTTCTCGTTCGGATACTGTACTTCAAAAATCTGATACTGCCCGACTTCCCTTTTTTTAAATTGGTAAGGCAGGAGAATAAAACAGACGCTCAATAAAAAACCGGCCGCCACTAGAATAACTTTCTTAAACCACTCCTTTTTAAACATCAAACTCCTTTATTCAACAAGGGCTGCGAAAGGATACGACGAATAATCGTCTTTATCCTTTCGCAGCCCCTAAACTTGTCCCGATGTCTTTTTTATCTTTTTGCCTTCTTCTTCGCTGCCTTTTTCTTCGTTCCGCCGCGAGCCATCTGTGCTTCGCAAACATTTCCCTTACCGTCGATGTAATAAAGAAAACCCTTCTTTCTGTCAACCGCGTCCTTGATCAAAATTTTTCCCATTTTTCCCACCTCCTTCTTATATCGCTATGATTAAGATTGTATCATGAATATAAAACAAAAGCAACTCGGTGTGCGTCGCCAGTTGCAGCGGAAACCGGATTTGGAATATAATCAAGCTGAAAGACTATAAATAAAACGTTTGCGCTAACCCTGCTTTTTGCTAAAATTACTCTTTTACAAAACATGATGCGTATCGTAAATTCCTCGGAATTATTGAAGATACTGGAAGAACGCCGCACCCGACTCGCCGGCGTGGAGGAACGGGCCGCGGAAATCATCCGGCGGGTAAAAGAAGAGGGCGAATCGGCTTTACGGGAACTAACCAGAATTTATGACGGGTGCGAAATTGACGATTTTCGGGTATCCAACGCCGAAATAAAAGAGGCGAAAGAGGAATGCCTGAATCCGGAATGGCGCCAAAGACTCCAACGGGTCGCCAAGCGCATAAGGACTTTCGCAAAAAAGGAGTTACCGAAAAATTTCAAGGTTGCGGAACCGGGAGGAACCATGGAACGACTTTACGTTCCGGTGGAACCGGTCGGCGTTTACATTCCGGCCGGAACCGCGCCGCTGGTTTCCACAGTACTTATGGCGATAGTGCCGGCGCAAACTGCCGGTGTGAAAAGAATAGTCGTGGCCACCCCGCCGGGCAAAGATAAAAAAGCGAATAAAGC
This sequence comes from Candidatus Ratteibacteria bacterium, assembly GCA_041653615.1. Taxonomy (GTDB): domain Bacteria; phylum Ratteibacteria; class UBA8468; order MWAK01; family MWAK01; genus JAHJUB01. Next base: position 13,568 of record JBAZEZ010000014.1, on the reverse strand, counting down.
CGTGGTGGCGACCTGCGCTTTCCTGGGTATTTCGGAAATCTATAAAATCGGAGGCGCCCAGGCGATAGCGGCGCTCGCTTTTGGAATCGGGAAAATTCCTAAAATGGCTATGATTGTCGGTCCCGGCAACGAATACGTGACCGCCGCTAAAAAACTTCTTTACGGTATTGTGAATCTGGACTGTCCGGCCGGTCCCAGTGAAGTGGTGGTCTTTGCCGACAAAACCGCGCCGCTTTCTTTCGTTTCCGCGGAATTGGCCAGTCAAGCCGAGCACCGAAACGGCCTGGCTGTTTTAATTACGCCGGACAAAAAAACGGCGGTGGCGACCGCGCGGTTCCAAACAGATGGTTTTATTGTTATTTCCGAAAGAAAAAAAGCGGTTGATTTAATTGAAGCAATCGCGCCGGAACATCTGGTTGTCATGACAACCGACGCTAAAAATTTTGCGGGAAAAATAAAAAAATCCGGCGCAATCTTTATCGGAAAGTATTCACCGGTCGCGCTTGGCGATTATCTGGCCGGACCAAGCCACATCCTGCCCACCGGCGGCGCGTCCGCTTCTTTCTCCGGCCTTTCCGCGCTAACTTTTATGCGTTCATACGCCCGGATTTCCTGGAAGAAAAAAGGGCTGAAAAAATGGGCGGGAGATATCGCGGAACTGGCGGAATTGGAAGGATTGCCAAACCATAAAAGAAGCGTTACCGAGCGGCTTAACGATAGTGAATAGCAAAAGATTTAAGTGTTAGATCAGTTACCGTTCACAATTCACTATTTACTGTTTTTAAAGGCGTTAGTGATGGGCAGGCGCCAATCCTTGCCGAAAGCGCGGCTGGTTATCTTAACGCCGGGAGGCGCCTGGCGTCTCTTATACTCGTTCCGGTCTACCAGCGCAATCACCTTCCGCACCATTTCTTTTCTGAAACCACCACCCGCAATAGACGCCGGCGAGCGATTCTCTTCGACATAAGCGGCCAGAATCGGGTCCATAACCGCGTAATCAGGCAGGGTATCGCTGTCTTTCTGGTTTAACCGTAATTCCGCGGAAGGCGGCCGTTTTATGGACCGCTCCGGAATAACCGGTTTCAGCCGATTCCGATACGCGGCCAACCGGTAAACCAGGGTTTTGGGAATATCTTTAAGCACCGCGAAACCGCCGGCCATATCTCCGTAAAGGGTACAGTAACCGGTGGCGATTTCGCTCTTATTGCCGGTAGTTAATACCAGGTAACCAAACTTGTTGGAAAAAGCCATCAGGATGTTTCCCCGGATACGCGCCTGGATATTCTCTTCGGTTATATCCGGCTTTACACCGACAAAACTATCCTTGAGAGTATCAAGATAGACATTAAAAACTTCCCTTATGGAAATCGCGTGAAGCTCAATCCCTAAATTCTTCGCCAGTTTTTGGGCGTCTATCCGGCTTATCTCCGCGGAAAACCGGCTGGGCATAAAGAGGCCGACTACCCGGTCCCGGCCCAAGCTATCAACCGCAAGAGCCGCGGTAAGAGCCGAATCAATCCCGCCGGAAAGTCCGATAATCACCTTCTTGAATCCGTTCTTCTCCACATAATCCCTGGTACCGGTAACCAGCGCCCGATACACCTCGGCCTCGTCCGGAAGCCGGATTTCAATTCTCGGTTTAATTATCGGCTGACAACCGCCGTGTTTTACCCCCGGTAACTTTCGGAACGAAATTGTTCCGGACGACACCACTCGCTTGCGCGACCGTGATTTCCCGCTCCGGCGCTTCGGAACGCGCTCCGGCTCAATATCGACAACAAGCAGGTCTTCGACAAAAGATTTCGCCCGAGCCAAAACCTTACCTTCCGGATTAAAAACCACGCATTGTCCGTCAAAAACCAACTCGTCCTGGCCGCCGACCAGATTTACATAAACCAGGAATATCCCATATTCTGCGGCGCGGCCGGACAACATCTTTTCTTTATACTCCGTTTTGCCCCGCTGGTACGGCGAAGCCGAGATGTTGATAACGCACTGACTGCCAAAAGCAACCTGCTGAAAAACCGGTCCGGCAGAGTGCCAAATATCTTCGCAGATATTAACTCCGAACCGAAAATTTCCCAGGGAAAAAACCTTGTTTTCGCGGCCGGACTCAAAATAACGTTTTTCATCAAAAACGCTGTAGTTGGGCAGGAGATGCTTATGGTAAATCGCCTGAATCTTTCCTCCGGCAACGATTGCGGCCGCATTGTAAAGGTCGTTCGCTGATTTCTTCCGGTCAACAAACCCCAGGATTACGGTTATTCCAACCGTCTTTTTCGCAATCTCCGCAAGACTTTTAAGGTTATCGTCTATGAAACTGGCTTTAAAAAGAAGGTCTTCCGGCGGGTAACCGGGTAGGGCCATTTCCGGGAAAACAACCACATCCACTCCGGCTTTTTGGGCGCGCTTGATATACTCAAAAATCCGGGCTGCGTTTCCGGAAATATCTCCAACCGTAGCATTTATCTGAGCCAATCCGATTCTTACCATTGATTAGATTTTACCTTAACCCCGGGTTCTATGACAACCCAGTCCGACAATAATTGTAGTTGCCGAGCTTGCTCGGCTTTTTAAAGGCGCCAACCAAGGTTGGCAACTACTGGTTTGGTGTGTTATAATAATGGAAAAATGGGATTATTGTTTTTTGGTTTAATTCTCCTCCTCGGCCTATCGGCTTTCTTTTCGGCGGCAGAAACCGCGCTCACCTCTTTAGGCAAGCTAAAAGTTAAAGCCATCATTGATTCGGAAGGCCGCCGGGCCGAAGTTTTGAACCTCTGGTTGAAAAATCCGACCCGGTTCCTAACCACCATCCTCGTTGGCGTTACGATTTCCGAAATTTCCGCCTCCATCTTAGCCGCTTACATGGCAATTAAAGCCTGGGGCGACAAAGGCGCCGGTATCGCCGCCGGCTTGATGACCATTTTAATTCTGGTCTTCGCGGAAATTGTTCCCAAAACCTTCGCCCGACATCACTACGAAAAAGTGGCCCTGCTTATTATTTGGCCCTTGCTTTCAATTTCCTACTTTTTAAACCCCGTCGTCCGTTTTTTCGTACTCATATCCGAAGGCATCATTCATCTCTTCGGCGGCCACCTTACTCCGCAGACCAGCCACATCAGCAAAGAAGAAATTCGCACCCTGATTGACATCGGCGGAGAAGAAGGAACTCTGGCAAAGGAAGAACGGGAAATGTTAAGCAGCGTGATTGAAATTCGGGATACCGAAGTCGGTAGCCTGATGACACCCCGCGTTGAAATCGCCGCCCTACCGGAAGATGCTTCCGTAGCCGAGGCATTCAGCCTGATGGCCAGGGAAGGCCGGTCCCGGCTGCCGATTTACCGGAACGACATGGACGACATAACCGGCATCGTTGATTCCCGTCAGATACTCTCCCACATCGCCGAGGGCGAACGAACACTTCTGCTGCGCCAGGTAATGCGGCCGGTCTTTTTTGTGCCGGAAATGATGAAGGTTTCCGACCTCCTAAAAGAGTTCCGGCGCCGCAAATCCCACCTGGCAATCGTGATGGACGAATACGGCGGAACCGAAGGCCTGGTTACACTGCACGACCTCACGGAAGAGATTATCGGCAAAATACCGGACGAACACGAGGAAACCGCGGATTACCAAAAAATTGACGAAAACACCTACCGCATCAAAGCCGAGATGGAAATTGAAAAGGTCAACGAATTGTTAAGCACACATCTTGAGGAAGACGACGACAACGCGGAAACTATCGCCGGATTTGTCCTCAAACATCTGGGCCATTTCCCAATTGCCGGCGAGCAATTCCGCCACCAAAATTATCTCTTTACGGTGGAAAAAGCAGACGAACGCAGTGTTTCCCTCCTTTTGGTACAAAACCTGACCCCCCGGCCATCATCCGGAACTTCTAAATAGTCTGTTTTATTATTAAGCAACCCCTAAAATGGAGCCTCTTAAAGAAACCAAAGCCGGCCAGGCCGCTGAAAAATCCGCCTCTTTTCTGAATGCCCGGATTACAAAAACCGGCATCGCCTACCGCGTCCTCTTCTTTAACCAGCGCCACCTCTTTTTTGACGATGCCGGACGCGCGTATACCGTACATTTTGACCGAAAAGCAAAGGGCTATTTTGTGCTGGTGGAACCGGCCGGGAAAAACGAACCGGCGTTATCCGTCCAAAAGTTCCTGGTACGGCAAAAAAGTATGGTTATTTATACTAATTTTGACCTCGTTTCCGAATACTTGTTTTATTTCCTGAAAAAAAGAAATTACCCGGTCCAAAAACCGGATTGGACGGAAATAATTACCGTCTTTCGGCTCAAAATTAGGAGGGGAACCGTAACCGCCGGTCCCTTTTCGGCCCTGATTCAAACCAGTTTCATCCGCAACCACTTTTCGGCCCGGCTGAAGGACAAAGATGAAAAAAAACCATATTTCTGCAGCATCCACAATCAATACGTCTTTACCTTTCGAAAATACCTTTTGATTAAAAAAGGCGCCGTAAACCTGGGCGACCTTCTTCTTTCTTACGCCGGAAACGAAACAAAGAACGCCGGTATCAACCCGGTCGCGCTTTTTAAGAAAACCATCTACGGCTTAAGGAGTCCGAACCTGCGCGCCTTCTATTCCGACGACGGACTGGTGCCGGAAGCAAGGCGCGTTATGAACCTCCAAATTTTGGTTAATCTCGCCGTAGGTATCATCACCGCCAGCGTCTTTGTCCGGGTAGCGGAACGTTTAAAAGGAAACACCTGGTACACCCTGGCGGCCGGCGCCCTGCTTTTCCTGAGAGTACCGGCGGAAATATTCAACATGCGCCGTTCCCTCAAAATTACCCGGGAATTACCGGGCTCCAGGATTCAAAAAAACGAAGATTCCGAAGAATTCCGCGCCATTTACGAATCAAAACCCTTCCGTGCCTGGCGTAACTTTGAACGCGGCTACACCGAACTTTTCCGAGGCACCGAATATCTGCCGGAAAAGATTGAAAAATACCGGCTGGCTAAACCAAACCTTTACCGAATGGTCGCGGAAGGAAAAAAAGAAGGAATCACTTTATTTTTAAAGAACGAATTGGGCTTAAACGAAGAGGCGGCCGGGTCCTTACTTTCCCTCGCCGGACAGTTACAACCCCTGGACCGGGAAGAAATCAAAGCAGTTTTCAGCAGCCGGATTGAACGATTAAAAAAAGAAGGACTTCTGCTTGAAAGTGAATGGCCCCGCCTTATGGAATTCGTCAACCGAACCCTCCCGGAACTGTTGGAAAGAGATACTGTCTCCGGTGCCTATAAATCCTTGAAAAATACCTTAAAGCGCGCGGAACGTCCGCCGAAACGCGCCGAACTTTTCGCCCTGGTTGACACTTGCTATCGGGGCCTGATTCCATTCCGAAGAGCCGAATTCATGTTATACATCTCCCTGTTTATTATCGGTTACGGCGCTACCTATTCACCGGATATACCGACATTCGCCTTCGCGCTTTATTACCTCTTTAACGGCGTTATGATTCAACTTATCGCCTCCGGATACGACCGTCTCACTTCACCGGTTTGGATGCAGTATATTTATCGGGAAATGGAAAACGACCCGGCCGTAGCTTCCGCTTCCGATACCTGGAATGAATTCAACAGCCAACAAATGCGCCTGTTGACTATTTTCTCTTCGCTGGGCTTGATTTTGGGCGTTTCCGGGCGGCTGCTGGCAAAAGCCACTCACAACATTTCCTGGTTCGGGGTGGATGCCCTGGCAATAATCCTTTTCCTGTTTGGTATCCGGGAATGGTTCCGGTTCTATCAGGGATTGCGGAAGAAATGCAGCGTGGAGGGATAATAACTTCTTTCGTAGCGCGACCATTTCAGGGTCGCTATATAATAATGAAATTCCACAAAAACTTAAGACTTTTGGACTTTTCCTATACTGGTTTTTATAAATATTTCGTTACAATCGTCTGTAATAAAAAATGCCCGTTTTTACAGAGGAAAATATTGTAAAAGAAATTTTTAGCGTTCTGAAAGATGTTTCGCTAAGTTATGGATTTTCAATCTGGGCATACTGTTTCATGCCGGAACATCTTCATCTCCTGATTGAAGGACAAAAAGAAGATTCAAATCTGAAAAAATTCATTCCGGTGTTAAAACAAAAAACGTCTTATATCTACAGGAAAACGACCGGCCAAAAGTTATGGCAGGAAAATTACTACGAGCATGTTTTGAGGAAAGATGAAGATGTTAAAAATATGGCTATGTATATTTTGGAAAATCCAGTAAGGAAAAAACTGGCGGATGATTTTACAAATTATCCGTTCTCAGGTTCGTTTGTATTTGACGTAAAAGAATTATAGCGACCCTGAAAGGGTCGCGCTACGAAAATTCGTGGAACAGGAGGGAGTCGAACCCTGCGGTCTCACTCATTCCGGCAGCACGAGCCTAGCTGGTCGCTAAAACTCGAAACGCTGCCTTCATTTCGTTTTAGGGAAGGGTGCTTCCCTTCCCTAATCTTCTATCCCCACCACGACTGCGCGGGAAAATACCTTTTCCCGCACCCTTTGAGATACCGAGGGTTCTCTTCGGGGAGTGGACCGCGTCCGCCGAAGCTCGCGCAATTTGAAATGACTCGCCTCCGCCAACTGTGTCCGCCATAGCCTTGGCGAAGGCGGAAGCTACGGCGAGCGAAGGTGGAGCAGGAGGGAGTCGAACCCTCGGTCTCTGGAGTGCGATTCCAGTGTTTTCCCACTAAACTACTGCCCCATTAACTGCGGTAAATGGTGAATAGTAAATAGTGAACGGTAAAAAACAAGCATTAAATCAGTTGCCATTCCCCGTTCACGATTCTCCATTCACCGTAGTTATTATACCAGAAAAATCAGGTCTGGGTAAAGGAACGGAGCAGTTTTACGGTCTCTTCCGGAATCGGTCCGAAACGGTCGGCCATCTCTTGCGCCATCTTTTCCGCGTTCGGGGAAAGACCGAAAAGACGGCGGTACAAAGAGAGCCGCACCGTCTCCGACGGAACATAGTTTTCCGGAATAAAACCTTTAATCTTCGCGGTCGCAATTTCACGTTTAACTTTTTGACCGGTCAGTTCCGCCACCGCCTCCCGAAATAATTGGCTGTAAAGGAAGAAACCCACCGCTTCGATAAACCCGTGTTGTTCCTTGCCTAAAATGTTCCCGGCCCCGCGTATCTCCAGGTCGGCCAGGGCCAAACGCAGACCGCTGCCCAATTTGGTAAAATCCTCAATCGCCTTCAGGCGTTTCTGCGCATCGTCGGTCAAAACTTTCGCCGGGTCGTAAAGAAGGTAACAATAAGCCTGGGTCTTATACCGGCCCACCCGACCCCGCAATTGGTAAAGGTCAGCCAAACCGAAGTTCTGGCCGTCGTTAATAATAATGGTGTTAGCATTGGGAATATCCAAGCCTGACTCCACGATTGACGTGGCCACCAGGATATCTATCTTCTGCTCCAAGAAGCGGTCCATCACGTCAAACAGTTCTCCTTCGTTCATCTGGCCATGACTGATTCCAATCTCCGCTTCCGGCAGCAGTCGCTTCAGGCGCTCGGCCACCCGGGCAATATTTTCCACCCGGTTGTTTATAAAAAAGACCTGGCCGGACCGTTCCATCTCCCGCCGACAGGCGGTCGCAATCAAATCTTCCCGATACGGCGCCAAAAGGGTAAACACCGCCTGTCTTCCGGCCGGAGGCGTTTCAATCACGGAAAGGTCGCGGATACCGGCAATGGATAACTGCAGCGTCCTGGGAATAGGGGTGGCGGAAAGGGTCAGGATGTCGGCGGACGGCCAACGCGCCCTCAGGCGCTCCTTGTGGGTTACGCCGAAACGCTGTTCTTCATCTACAATCCACATCCCCAAATTCTGGAAACGGATATCCGCGCTCAAAAGACGGTGCGTGCCGATAACGATGTCAACCTTACCTTCAGCCATTTCCTTAATTGTCGCCTTCTGTTCCTGCTTATTGCAAAACCGGGAAAGGTTCTCAATCCGTACCGGGAAATCGGCGAACCGTTCGCCGAAGGTCCGCAGATGCTGTTCCGCCAAAATGGTCGTCGGACAAAGCAGGGCAACCTGCCGGCCTGCTTCCACCGCCTTGAAAGCGGCCCGCATCGCGACTTCAGTCTTTCCATACCCCACGTCACCGCAGACCAGCCGGTCCATCGGTTTCGCGGATTGAAGGTCTTTCTTGACTTCTTTGATTGCCGTCAACTGGTCCGGTGTCTCTTCATAGATAAACTCGGCCTCAAACTCAGACTGCCAGGGGGAGTCCGCCGGATAGATAAAACCTTTTTTATTCTTCCGCTGCTGGTAAATCTTCAAAAGGTCGCTGGCCAAGTCCCGCACTCCCTCGGTAACCCGCTCCCGGGTCTTTATCCAAGCGCGGCTGCCCAGCCGAGAGAGCGTCGGCGGCTTCTCCGCCCCAACGTAGCGGTGCACCAGGTTTATCTGGTTAACCGGCACAAAGAGCAAGATGCCGTCCGCGTATTCAATTTTGATTACTTCCTCTTCCTTCTTTTCCAAAACGATTTTGCCGATACCCAGAAACTTTCCGATGCCTTCGTTCAGATGGACCACGTAATCGCCGGGAGAAATTTCCTCCGGACCGGAAATGGCTACGGACTGGAAGAACGGTTTCACGCCGGGCCGGAAGGAACGGTAACGTCCGAATATTTCCGAATCGGCGAGAAAGGTAAAATCAATTTCCGGAAAGGAAAAACCTTCCGAAAGGTATCCGATTTCAATCCGGCTCTCCGGATGCAGGGTTAAGCCCCGCTCTGAAATAACCTCCTTAAACCGCTTTGCCTGGCTTTCATTCCGGCAGAAGATACGTAAGGACCGCTGATTCCAGGCATCAGGGATTGCCACAGGACCTTTTAAGGTAAACTGGGTAACGGGTTCAGTTTTAAAAGACAGGTGGTTAGAAGACGGCGGCAAGAAGGAGAGATTTATTTTAGGAAAGGGAGATTCCCGTAGTTTCCGCAGGGTAAGAAACCCTTCTTTTTCAGGAGGGGTTAGGTAACGCCGAAACTTTTTTTCCTCGGCATCTATCCCTGAAGGTTCGCCGAAAACCAGAACGGTGTCTGCCCGCAAATATTCCATAAATGAAACCGGGTTCCCTTTGGCAAGCAACTGTTTTTCGGATATCGGCAGAACGGACGCGGCGGAAACCGGCTTCCGGCTCAACTGGCTGACCGGATTAAAATATCGCAGGGAAATAACTTCCGCTCCGGAAAATTCAACCCGCAAAGGTTCCGGCTGACCGGGCGAAAAAAGGTCGATAATCCCGCCCCTGACGGCAAATTGGCCCGGCTCCACAACCAGTTCCGACCGCTGGTATCCCGAGTCGGAAATCTGCGCCAAAAATTTTCTTCGGTCTAATAATTGATTAAGTTTAAGATTGAAAACATATTTTCCCAGAACCGAAGGTGAGATGGTCGGCGTAATAATCGCCTGAATCGGGGTTACCGCTAAAACCGGCTCGTCGCTGCCGACCAGATTGTTAAGAGTTATCAGCCGCTGGCTCTCCACTTCTGCGGTGGGATTCAGTTCTTCGTTAGGCAAAACTTCTGTGAAGGGAAAGAGATTAACCTCCGCGGAAGGAAGAAAGGTTTGAAGGTCGCCGAAAGCGCGGCTGGCGCTTTCCACTCCGGCGGTAATCAACAGCAGCCTTTTCCGGTCGGTCAGCAAAGAAAACAGAGCGGCTGTTATCAGGTTCGCGGAAGAGCCGACCAATCCGGAAAGAAATATTTCGTTCTCTCCACCCTGAATCTGTCTCTCTGCTTTCTGGAAGGAATCTAACTTACGGAGGTTTCGAAAAACTTTTTCCAGGTACACGCGAAAAGTGGTGTCATTCTAAGGCGGTAGCCGAAGAATCCCGTTGTTAAGTACGAGATCCTTCGCTATCGCTCAGGATGACAGATTATTACGAGAATCCAACGGAAATTTCCGGCAGAGGTCTTTTACGCGCTGCTTGACGTCCGAAATTTTAACCGGGTCCGACCGGAAAGCAATCGCATCCGAAATCAGCCCGGCGATCGTCTCCGCCTGGCCTTCCTTCATACCACGGCTGGTTATGGCCGGAGTTCCCAGACGCATGCCGCTTGTCCTGGTAGCATCCAGCGGGTCAAAGGGAATCATGTTTTTGTTGGCGGAGATGCCGATGCTCTCCAATAATTTTTCCGCTTCGGCGCCGGTAATGTTCTTATTGGTTAAATCAACCAAAAGCATATGGTTGTCGGTGCCCCCGGTTACCAGCCGGAAACCCCTTTTTTTCAAACCTTCAGCCAAACGGCGGCTGTTTTTTACAATTTGAACCTGGTAATCTTTGAACTCCGGCCTTTGCGCCTCTTTAAAAGCAACCGCCTTCGCGGCAATAACGTGCATCAGCGGACCACCCTGAATACCAGGAAATATCATCCGGTTCAAAAGGCGGCCGTGCTCCTTGCCCGCCAGAATAAGACCGCCTCTCGGCCCCCGCAGAGTCTTGTGCGTCGTCGAAGTAATAAAATGAGCAAAACCGACCGGGCTGGGATGAAGGCCGGCGACCACCAGACCGGCAATGTGCGCGATATCAGCCATCAGGTACGCGTTAACACTGTCGGCAATCTTTCGAAAAGACGCAAAATCAATCACCCTGGGGTAAGAACTCGCCCCGCAAATAATCATCGCGGGCTTAACTTTTTTTGCCTGCCCGGCAATATCGTCGTAGTCCAAAAGTTCTGTTTCGCGATTAACCGTGTACGGATGGTTTTCGAAAAGGCAACCGGAAAAACTTGCGGAAGCGCCGTGGCTCAAGTGACCGCCGGAATCAAGACTCATACCCATAATCCGGTCACCGGTTTTCAAAATAGACAGGAGAACCGCCATGTTGGCCTGAGTACCGGAATGAGGTTGAACATTAGCGTAATCGACTTTAAATAGCTGTTTGGCGCGCTCAATCGCCAATCGCTCAATCTCGTCGACAAACTCACAACCGCCGTAATAACGTTTACCCGGATAGCCTTCCGCGTATTTGTTGGTCAGGACCGAACCGGTCGCTTCCAGGACCGCCTCACTGACCACATTTTCAGAAGCAATCAGCTCCAAGGTAGAAGCGAGCCGCTCCTCTTCCTTTTCAATCCAATTCGCAACTTCCGGGTCTGTTTGTTTAATCTTCATAATTGCCCTGTGTCATTCTTCATGTAGGGGCGGGGTTACATCCCCGCCCACTATATAGTGCATTTTAGAGTCGCTTTGAGAGGGAACTTAGCCCCTCCCCTACATAAAAATGGATTCCCGCCTAAGACATGCGGGAATGACATGTTTTACATTCGGGAATGACGGTCTATAATTGTATTCTCCTTAAATCCCCTATCTTCCGCAAGGCGCCGGCAATCTGCTCCAGGAGTCCCAACCGGTTATTGCGCAAAGTCTCATCCGGCGTCATCACCATCACCTTGTCAAAAAAACGGTTGATGTACGGATTTACCTCTGAAATTTTTGCCAGGGCGGCGCCGTAATTCTCGTCTTTGAGAAAATTGTCAATCTCCTCTGCCTTGGAAATCCAGAAGGAAAAAAGTTCCTTTTCCGCCTCTTCCGAAAGAAGCTCCGCCTGGAACCATCCGAAAGATAACTTTTTTTCTTTGGCCTGAAAAAGAATGTTGGTTACCCGGCTAAAGGTAACAACCTTTTCCAAACCACCCGGTTTCCGAAGAAGGTCTGTCAGAGCTGCGGCCCGGACCGGAAAGGAGGTAAAACTGTCTCCTTCTCCCAAAAGGGCGGCGGTTACAACGTCCGGTCGAAAACCACGGGCTTGAAGCCCATTTTCAATACGCTGGGATAAAAAGCCGATTATCTTTTCGCGAGTTCCCTCTCCTTTTTCCCAGGCCGTTAGTCCGGCGTTAACTGCGCCGCTCAACGAAATCCGAAAATCGGCTTTCCAGGCAATTTCCAGCGCTCCCTGCGCCAACCGGCGCAATCCAAACTGGTCGGAAGAACCGGACGGTTCTATCCCGGCCGCGAAGAGACCGCAGAGATGCAGTATTTTATCCGAAAAAGAGAGTATCCGGCTCAACCTGTTCTCCGACAGGCGGTCTCCGGAATACCGGGGCAGCAAATGTTCCTTCACAATTTCTGAAACCGCCGGCAAATATCCGGCCCGCGTCAAAAGATTGGCCGCCATTATTCCGGCCACTTCCGGAAATTCACGCACCATGCTGGTGGCCGCGTCAACCTTGGCCACCTTTGCCGCCGCGATTAAATTTTCCGCGTCCCTTGCTTCCAAATTCAGTTTCCGGGCAAAATCAGCGGCAATTTTTTCTAAAGCCCGGCTGTAATCGGCCACCGAACCGACTGCCGCCTGAAAAATAATCTTGTCCAACTTATTCAGCTGTTCCGGAACAGTAATCTGAATATCTTCCTGCCAGAAAAACCGCCCGTCCTCCAATCGGCTTTCCAGAACCCAAAGGAATCCCCGGGTAATCTCTCCCGTAATCCGTCCGTCGGTAATAATGATAAATTCCGGCAACAAATTTTTTTCCGGGCCGAAAAGCGGCAGACACTTCAGATTTTCAACGATAAGCGCGGCCGCCTCCCCCGGATAAGAAATATTTTTCAGATCCAACCGGCTTAAGGCCGCTTCCGGATATTCCAGGGTAAACGCTATCTTATTCAGACGCTCCGCAGAATACGCCGCTCCGGACGGCAGAAAAGAATTTATCTTTTTAGTAAGTTTTTTAACCCTTTCCCCGGCATCAAGCATAACGAAATTTTTGGAAAGAGCCTTAAAATAACCGGAGATTGAATTTATTTTTATCTTTTTGGGCGAAAGGGTCGGGTGGCCAAAGGTGTAAGGCCGGGCTTTCACGCCGGCAAACTCCACCGGCAGAACCTTATCATCCAGTAAAGCAAGGATTGAGGTGACTGGACGGATAAAAGATACTTCACCGCCACCCCAGCGCATCGGCAGGTTGAAAGAGAGCGAATTGAGTAATTTCGGCGCTGATTCTATCAGAACCTCCCGGGTAGACCGGCCTTTCTCTTCCCGGAGATAATAGGTAACCTTTTTCTTGCCCTCTTCTTTGACCTTTAAATCTTCCGGGGTTATTTTATGCGCCCGGCAATAGCCAAGCCCGGCCGGCGTAGGTTTTCCGTCCGGCTGAAAAGCCACCGCGGCCGGCGGTCCGGACACCTCCACAACCTGGGCCGCCTGCTTTTTCGGAAGTCCTTCCACGGACACAACCAGGCGCCGGATAGTGGTAAACGATATTAGTTTTTCCGCCGGTATCCGATTTTCAACCAGGGCCTGATTAAATTTCGCGGATAACTGGGCCGAGAGGTCTGAAATTAACTCCGCCGGAAGATCTTCGACGACTACTTCCAACAAAAAATCCATGTCTTTAAATTATACTGCACCGGCCCAGATTAAGGCAAACTTACGTTGACAATCTCAACGCAACAACAAAACTGTCAACGCAAAATGAATATGTCCGGTTCTCTGCAAAATGAATATGTCCGCTTTTCATTTATTTAATCTCGCGTATACAGCCCTGCCTTCTACCCGCCAAGGATGGTCTATTGCGGGCTTCCATAT